>NZ_JBNTJX010000005.1:0-388007 GCF_051195075.1 Halobaculum sp. EA56 | reverse complement strand
ATAACAATAGTACGGAGGATTTTGAGGAGTTGTTGGACTCTGTCGAAACCAACGATGACCGAGAGTTAGCGGACCAGCTACGCGGGTTCTACTGAGGACCCTTCGGGACCCCTTTCCAATCCGTTGTTGTCGTATTTCAGGTCGAGAGAATCGAGTTGCCAACCCGTCGATTCGATCCAGTTTTGATATTCTAAATATATAAACTACTGTATCAGCTATTGCTTGCTCGATATATCAACAATCGACCCCGGTAAAGAGAGAAGTGCCGCACCATGGCAGAAGAGAAGATCATCACCGTGACGGTAGCAGGGAGCGGCCGGAGCTTCGAGGTTCCGGTCTCTCCCGGGGACCAGCCCGACGACGTCCTCTGGGAGGTCGTCGAGAACGAGGACGAGTACTCGCTCCGACGCGGTGACGGGGACGTGATCGACCCCGACACCGATGTCCACGAGGAGATCGACGAGGGTGAGGTCACCTACGCGGCGACCCAGCCCGTCGTCGGAGCGTAACACTCACCGACTACGTTTATCAGCCACAATGACCGAAAAAGAACTCGCAGATCCAGGTGACCAGCCGTTCTATTTCCAGCAGCACGGCTGGAATCGCCTGCAGTTGAAAGACGTCAACGGTGAGTTTTGGTTCCGAAAGCTCACCGAGAACGGGCTCACACTCCAGGTGTTCATCGAGTTAACCCCCGGCGGCCGCCGGAAGTTCTACGTCGAGGACCCCCCCGACGAGTTCCGGGCGGCGGCCCACGATGGCCGGTGTCTCACCAGCCGCGGCGTGGCCGACGGTGAGAACATCTTTCGAGTGCACTTCAAGAAGCGACCGGAGTCCATCGCGGACGGTGTGTGGTCGCTTCGCGAGATGCTGCGAGGTAACGCATGAGTGACGACAGGACCGAGATCACCGTCGAGACGGCCGAAGAACTCCTGGGTGAGACTGACCCAGCCGAAAGTAGCGATGTCGCCATCGACCGGGATGGTGAACTCGGGGTCCGACTCGCTCGAGAGCAGTACGAAAACGCCCTGTCCGATCTCCGATCCGCGTGGACGGACGCCGATCTCGGTCGAGGGCAGAAGGCGTTACAACGGCTCCACGGCTGGCGAGCGGTCCTGAACGAGCTCACCAGCAGTGGCGGGTCACCGACCGTGCATATCGATTCGCTCGTACTGGCTGACTGCTATCAGACGCTGTTTGTCGACCCGGATGTCGAATCCATCGTCTATCTGACCGGGATGGATATCTCGGAGACGGACGCGACGGTGAACCGTCGGATTCCGATGGACCACGACGTCCAATCGGCGGTCAAAGCGTCGGGCGATCCGGACGGGTCCTTCAGTACGCTCCGAGAGCTCGACCGTTCGGATCACCGCCTCCTCGCGCATTGTCATAACCACCCTGGGAGGAACGATCGGTGTCCGATCCCGTCTGACGATGACCGCACCTACCAGGCCCAGCTCGAAGGGGGCGGATACGAGGCTATCGGACTGATCATGACCGTCGATGGCTACATGCGCGTGTTCATGAACGACCTCGAAATCGACGTCCAGATCCACGGCAACCATGTCAAACAACTCGACGAACGGAAGTACTTCCTTGAAGAACCGGCTCGAAACGCAAGCACCCGAATCAACGACGCCTGAGCGGGTCACCGCGACGGAGGTCACCCACCAGGACGTCGCCGTCACCGACCGCCAGGAGCGCATCGCAGGATTCGATCAGTCGGTGATCGACGATGCGTCCATTCTTGTTGTCGGGGCTGGCGGTATTGGTGGCGAGATCGCAGAGGGACTCGTCAGGAAAGGGGTCGGTGAACTCACGATCTGTGACGAGGACATCGTCGACGCCAGCAATCTCAATCGGCAGAAGTTCCACGTCGACGATATCGATGCCAACAAGGCAACGTCGTTGGTGCAGAACCTCGCAGATCACGGGACGACTGGAACGACGATGGTCGGGATTCCGCAGCACTTCCAGGATGCGATCGCCACAGGGACGGAATTCGATCCCGACCTCGTCATCTGCGCTCCCGATAATGACGCCGCACGGGTGGCTGTCGCAGACCAGTTCCACGGGTCCGTTCCGGTCGTGTTCACCGGCCTGGATTCGGAGGCGAACGGTGGGTACGTGTTCGTGCAGTCGACCGAGGCCCCCTGCTTCCGGTGTTACCGTCCCGGGGCGAATGCAGGCGGAGCCTGTCCGGCTGCTCCGGCTGTCGTCGATCCCACAA
Organism: Halobaculum sp. EA56; assembly: GCF_051195075.1. NCBI lineage: Archaea > Methanobacteriati > Methanobacteriota > Halobacteria > Halobacteriales > Haloferacaceae > Halobaculum > Halobaculum sp. EA56. The sequence continues at coordinate 385,774 of NZ_JBNTJX010000005.1, read as the reverse complement.
AGGTGGTGTCCGGGATCGCGCTGTATGCCGCCGACACGGTGCTGATGGATCGCTACCGAGAGTGGGATGCGTTCGAGTTCTACCTCTCGGGCGTCTTACCGACTACTGCCGTCGAGGTGCCACAACGAGCAGACTGCCCCGATTGCGGTGGCTGACCTGCCTCGGCTACTCGTGGACGAACGAGTAGCCGTCGTCGTACTGCGCGTGGCTCCACCGGTCAGTCATCCGTCGCCTCGGGCAGCGCGGCGAGGACCGCGTCGACGTCGACCACGTCGCCGTACTTCTGGTCGATGTCGAAGAGGTTGGCGCGATGGGGCCCGTCGGCGCGGTCGCCGACGGCGTCGGCCGGGACGACGGTCCGATACCCGTGCTGAAGGCTGTCGACGGCCGTCGCGCGGACGCAGCCGCTGGTCGTCACGCCCGCGATCACCAGCGTGTCCGCCCCGTCGGTGGTCAACTCGGTCCCGAGATCGGTGCCGAAGAACGCGCTCGCGTACTTCTTCAGGATCACGCGCTCGTCGTCGGCGGGCGCGATCCGGTCGTCGACGGCGACCGCGTCGGTCCCGAGTTCGAGCTCCCGGAGCGCGGGCACCTTCTCGATGAAGCGACCGGCGTCGCCGTACGACTCCTCGTACGCGACGGTGGTGAAGTATCGCGGGAGGTCGCGGTCGCGAAACGCCGCGAGGAGCCGGCCCGTCGCCTCGACCACGTCGGCGAAGTCGGCGCCCAGGTCCGTCTCCGGGTCCGTGAAGGCGTTGATGAGGTCGATCACCACGAGCGCGGGGCGGTCGCCGGTCCCGACCTCCGCGCCGAACTCGTGGTCGGCGTAGAACGCCTCCGTCTCGTCGATCCAGTCCATAGGTCGGAGTGTGTTCGGGAGCTGATAAACCGTGGCGGGGGAGTCAGTCGCCGCGCTCGAAGTCGCGGCGCTCCGCGGCGATCCGCCCGGCGAGTTCCTCCTCCTCGGGGAGCGGACCGTAGTCGAACTCCGTGAGGTCGTCGCGCTCCTCGCGGATCGCCGCCCGGCGGTCGTCGGTGGCGTCCCCGTCGACGGTCCCGTCGGTCGCGAGGACCACGCCGTAGTCCTCGCGCGCGGCGTCCGCGGAGACGAGTCCACGGCGGACCTCCTGTGCGACGAGGTCCGGATCGCGCTCGAGCGGGTCCCCCAGCCCGCCGCCGCCGGCCGTCCGGAACACGAGCCTGTCGCCCGCCTCGACGGGGACGTTCTCGACCTTAGAGGGGAGCTCCTCCTCGGTGCCGTCGGCGCGGATCAGTCGCTTCTCGCTGGTACGGGCGTGGTCGCCGCCCTCGACGCCCCACGGGTACGTGTGGGCGCGGTCGTCCTGGAAGGTGATCGCGCCGTCCTCCTCGAAGGTGTACACCTTCGTGATCCCGTGGCCGCCGCGGTGGCGTCCGGCGCCCCCGGTGTCGGTACGGGTGCTGTACTCCTCGATGGTGAGCGGGTAGTACGCCTCCTGATACTCCGCGGGGACGGTCCGGAACAGCGGCCACCACGAGTGGCCGTCGAGTCCGTCGCCGCCCGGCCGGGCGGGGATGCCGCCGTAGAGGATCTCCAGCATCTGGAAGTCGTTGCCCTCCGAGTCGGTGCCGGCGTACACCAGGTTCGGGGAGGTGCCGTAGCTGCCGGCGACGGAGAAGCCGTCGATGAGCTTCGAGAAGGTCGCCTGCAGCACGTCGAACTGCCGCGCCATCATCGGCAGCCGGTTCCCCAGGGCGGCCGGGAACTCCGGCTGAACGACCGACCCCTCGGGCAGCGTCACCTCGAAGAGGTCGTAGTACCCGTCGTTGAACGTCAGCAACGGGTCGAACGCCATGATGAGGAACACCCCGGTGAACATCTTGAACATCTTCTCGTTCAGCAGGAAGTTCACCGTCCCCGGGACCTGGTCGTCGGTGCCGGTCCAGTCGAGGTGGACCGTGTCGCCCTCGCGACGGATCTCGAGGTGGAGCTTGATCGGACCGTTGCCGAGCCCGTCGTCGTCGACGTAGTCCTCGAAGGTGTACGTCTCCCCCTCGGGAACGAACTCCCGGATGAGGTCGATCATGCCGTCGCGTGTCCGGTCGAGGATGGCGTCACACGCCTCCAGGTACGTCCCCTTGCCGAACCGGTCACACAGTTCCGTAACGCGGTCCTCGGCGGCCTTGGTCCCGGCCGCGAGTGCCTTGATGTCCGCCTCCGCGTGGTCGGGCAGCCGCGTGTTGTGCGCGAACGTCGCGAGCAGTTCCTCGTCGAACTCCCCGCGCTTGTACAGTTTGACCGGCGGCAGGCGGATCCCCTCCTCGAAGACGGTGCGAGCCTGCACGGGCATGCTCCCCGGCGTCTTGCCGCCGACGTCCATGAGGTTCCCCCACTGGCTCCCGAACCCGACGAGGTCGCCCTCGTAGAAGATCGGGCGCAGGAGGAGCATGTCGGGCGTGTGCGAGACGGCGCCCGCACAGGTGTACGGGTCGTTGGTGGCGATCACGTCGCCGTCCTCGAGGTCGTCCCAGTCGAACGGCGAGTTGTCGATGATCGTGTCGATGGCGGAGCCGAACTGCCCCATGACCATCCGGCCGTGGCGGTCGGCGATCAGGGGGAACTGGTCGGACTGTTCCCGGATGACGGGGCTGATCGCCGTCGTCTCCACCACGCGGTCCATCTCCTCGCGGGTGTTCGCCAGCGTGCTCTCGATGATGTCCAGCGTCGTCGCGTCGACCGCGTGGTCGCCGACGAAGTCGGGCGTCTCTGTCGTCCGTTGGCTCATGCGGAATCACCTCTCGTGATCTCGATGTTCGCGTAGCGGTCGATGGTCGCCGTGTGGTCCGGCTGGACGACCACCGTCGAGTCGTCCTCCACGACGATCGCCGGGCCGGCGATCTCGTTGCCCGGATCCAGGTGCGACCGGTCGTACACTGGGGTGTCGTGGTAGCGCCCGTCGAAGTACACCTCGTCCGTCCCGATCTCCGCGGCGCTCGGATCGACGGCGCCTTTCTCGTACTCCTCGATCGTGACGCCCTCGAGCGTTCCCCTCCCGATGACCCGGAGGTTCGCGATCTCCAGCGGCGCCTCCAGCGAGAAGCCGAACCGGCGGTCGTGGCGCGCCTCGAAGTCGCCCTTGATCTCGGTGATCCCGGTCTCGGTACGCAGGTTCGTCACGTCGACGGGAATGGACATCTGGATGTCCTGACGGAAGTAGCGACAGTCCGCGACGTACTCGAAGGCGTGATCCTCGTCGTCGACCCCCTCCGACCGAAGCCACTCGGCCGCCTCCCCGCGGAGCGACTGGAACTCCCGGTACACGTCGTCCCCGTCGACGTCGCGATCCGTCTCCAGGTAGGTCTCGGAGAACTCGTTTTGGACGTCCGAGGTGAGGAAGCCGAACGCCGACATCACGCCCGGACCCGGGGGGACGACGAGCGGGTAGGCGCCCATCACGTCCGCCAGCGCGTTCGCGTGCATCGGGCCCGCGCCGCCGAACGCCACCAGCCCGAAGTCGCGTGGGTCGTACCCTCGCTCGACGGAGACGACCCGCAGCGCGCCGTGCATGTTCTCGTTCACCAGGTCGAGGATCGCCTGCGCGGCCTCCTCGACGGAGGAGCCGCGCTCGTCGGCGACCGCGGCGACGGCGTCGTGGGCGGCCGCACGGTCGAGCTCCATCTTCCCGCCGAGCTGCACCGTCGGGGGGATCCGCCCGAGGACGACGTTCGCGTCCGTGACCGTCGCTTCCTCGCCGCCCTGCCCGTAGCAGGCCGGGCCGGGATCGGCGCCGGCGCTGCGCGGACCGACCTGGAGCGACCCCGACAGCTGGACGCGAGCGATGGAGCCGCCGCCGGCGCCCACCGTGTTCACGTCCACGGACCGGGACTTGAACTCGCGGTAGCCGACCTTCGTCTGTCGGGTCGTCTCGGGCGTGCCGTCCTCGACGAGCGAGACGTCCGTCGAGGTGCCGCCCATGTCCAACGTCAGCACGTCCGGGACGCCCTTCGTGCGGGCGATCGTCGCCGCGCCGACCACGCCCCCGCTGGGTCCCGACAAGGCCAGTTCCACCGGGCGCGCCTTCGCGGCCGCCGAGCTCATCAGGCCGCCGTCCGAGCGGACGACGTTCATCGTCGCCGTCGACCCCGCCTCCGCGAGCGAGTCGTCGAGGTCGTCGAGGTAGTCGATGACCTGCGGGCGGGCGTAGTCGTTGATGACGGTGGTCAGCGTGCGCTCGTACTCGCCGTACTCCGGGACGATATCCGCCGAGATCGACACCGGGAGCCCCGGTGCTTCCTCCCTCACGATCTCGCGGATCCGCTCCTCGTGAACGGGGTTGAGATACGAGTTCAGCAACGCGACCGTCAGCGCCTCGACCCCCGACGCTTCGAGGTCGCGGACCGCCTCGCGAACGGCGGCCTCGTCGAGCGGTTCGACGATCGAGCCGTCGGGCGAGTCGACGCGTCCGGGAACGCTCCGCGTGTCGACGAGGTCCGCCAGCGGGTCCGGCTTGTCCATGTCCATCCACCCGTACAGCGGCCCCGGGGTCCACGCCCGGGCGAGGTGGAGGACGTCCTCGTGGCCGGGCGAGGTGATGAGGCCCACCCGCGACCCCGTCTCCTCGAGCAACATGTTGGTCACGACCGTCGTCCCGTGAAACAGGAGTTCCAGCTCCGAGACGGACGTGCCCGCCTTCCCGGTCGCCTCCTCGATACCGGCGAGCACGCCCTCGGAGGGCGCGTCCGGGGTCGACAACACCTTGTCGATGGTGAGTTCGTGGGTGTCCTCGTCGAACACGATCACGTCGGTGAAGGTCCCACCGACGTCCACACCGAGGTTGTATGTCATGTGAAACCGTATCGCACGTTGCTACCGAGCGTCGCCTAAACGTTCTCCCGACGAGTGTTGGGCGTATTTATACGGTCGACGGCCAGCCCGTCGGTTTCGACGCCGCCCGCGGATCCGATACGAGGGGGACGAGCGACGCCCACGACCCCGCCGAGCTAGCCGGGTGTTGTCAATACACATAGTTATTTGCGAACACGTGTTGTTCGACGAACCGGCATGTCCGAGTCGCCGCCGAACGTCCGCCGCCCGACCGAGGACGAGATCCGCGAACTGGCCGCTCACCACCACATGTCGCTGTCCGACGACGAGGTCGCCGACTTCGCGGCGATCATCGACGGGCTGTTCGAGGGGTACGAGCGCATCGACGAGCTGGCCGAGCCGACGCCGGACGTGACGTACCACACCCGTGACCCCGGCTACGAGCCGGACGCCGACGAGGACCCGCTGAACGCGTTCGTCCGCCGGTGCGAGGTCCGCGGCGCCGACGACGGCCCCCTCTCCGACTACGAGGTCGGGCTGAAGGACTCCGTGTCGCTGGCGGGCGTCGAGATGACCCTCGGGTCGAAACTGTTCGACGGGTACGTCCCCTCGACGGACGCGACGATCGTCACCCGGCTGCTCGACGCCGGCGCGACGATCACCGGGAAGCTCAACATGGAAGACATGGCGCTCTCCGGGAGCGGCGAGCTCTCGGCGACCGGGCCGGTCCGCAACCCCGTCGACGACGACTACCTCGCGGGCGGCTCCTCCAGCGGGAGCGCCGCGGCCGTCGGCGCCGGCGACGTCGACGTGGCTATCGGCGGCGACCAGGGCGGTTCGATCCGTATCCCGGCCGCCTGGAGCGGCATCGTCGGCCACAAACCCACCCACAGTCTCGTCCCGTACACGGGCGTCGCCGGCCTCGGTCGGTCCTTCGACCACGTCGGGCCCATGTGCGCGACCGTCGAGGACTGCGCGCTGCTGCTGGACGTCCTCGCGGGCGCCGACGGCCTCGACCCCCGCCAGGGCGAGGTGCCGACGCACCACTACAGCGACGCGCTCGGGATCGATCCCGACGAGGTCACCGTCGGCCTCCTGCGGGAGGGGTTCGGCCACGACCAGAGCGAGCCCGGGGTCGACGAAACCGTCCGCGACGCGCTCGACGCCTTCGAGGCGGCGGGCGCGGAGGTCACCGAGGTGTCGGTCCCGATGCACCTCGACGGCCTCCCGATCTGGAACGCGATCGGCCTGGAGGAGATCACGGCGACCGTCGAGGCCGAGTGCGTCGGTCACTACGGCAAGGGGTTCTACGACACGCAGTTCGCGGACGCCTTCGGTCGCGCCCGACGGGCGCAGGCCGACGACTACCTCACGACGATGAAGCTCACGCTGATCGCCGGGCAGTACCTCGCCGACGAGTACCGCGGCCACTACTACGCGAAGGGACAGAACCTCGCCCGGAAGCTCGCCGCCGCCTACGACGGGGCGCTGGAGGACGTCGACGTGTTGGCGATGCCGACGACCCCCCAGACCGCCCACGAGGTCGACACGGACGTCTCCCGCGTCGAGGCGATCGACCGGGCCCTGAACATGCTCCCGAACACGGCGCCGTTCGACAACACTGGCCACCCCGCGATCAGCGTCCCCGCGGGGTACTCCGACGGCCTCCCGGTCGGGGCGATGTTCGTCGGCGACAGCTTCGACGACGCGACGGTCCTCGCGAGCGCCCACGCCTTCGAACGACACGTCGACCCCGATCGCTGACGGGCCGGCGAGGAAACGGAGGGAGCGACGTCGGTACATCGACCTTCCGTCGGCCCGGACGACGATGCGGGGCCCGTAGGCGACCACGACGTACGTATCGGCCTGAATCTCCGGCTTCCGAGGGGGAGGCCGCTCCGCCCGCTGTGTGTCTTTCCCACCGGGAGCATCTCCGCGGAACTCCGGTCGGGGACCGGCCACAATTAACGAGTTTGTCGACCGAGCGGTCGACCGACGTCGGGCCGTAATCGAGAAGCTAGACCGAGGAGTTGCTGTGCCGCCCGTCGTGGTCGGCGAACGGGTACTGACCGGACCTGTTGTTGTGACGGTTACCGTTGCGGATGTCCCCCGCGGGGCGTCCGGAATCGCGTGGCGGCACGCGTGTGACTGCTAGCGGGCCGCCCCGGCGACGGAGTGACTCGAACGCGGCACGTTGCACATCTGGGCCCGGTGCGTCCGTTCGGCTCCACCGAGGGCGGCGACCCGCCCGAAACCACTTTGGCTTAGTGCATTAAGCAAAAGTGGTACGCTGGTGCGACCGATCCGCCCGCTGGGGGACTGTACCGCCGAGATATCGGCCGTACGCGGCTGCTGTCGAATATATAAATCGTATATAGCTATATCAAAAGGTTCGAGGCGGAAGCCAGAGTTTCGGAGTTTGGGATCTGATGCGTGGCTTATTTTCACGCATACTGCGGATGGACGGGCTTGCGTCCGGTGATTAGTAAACAGCCACGCAGTATATTACTCAGAAAAGTTTTCTTGCTGATATAAAATGAGAACCGCATGATAGCTCCCTTTTCACACTATATTCGGACGAACAGAAGGCACGCATCAAAGCCATCCTCCGAGGTTGTGGAAGCCGTCGCGATCCGAGCGTCGGGGCGCTACCGAAGGGCGCGGGGCCTACCGGGACGCCTCGAGGGCGTCCGAGGGCGGTTGCGCCGCTTCGGTAGGTTCGGAGGCGGCCCGCGCTTCGTCCCGGGCGGCCGTGGCGGCTTTCTCGCCCGCCGCGTCGGCGCCCCCGACCCGGCCGGCCTCGCTGATGGCCGGCGGTTCGATCTCGACGTGGACGTGGTCGTCGTGACCGGAGAGGTCGGTGCAGAGCCCGGCGTCGACCAGGTCGGGGTCGTTGAAGAACACGCGCTCGACGAGGGGTTGGGCGGCGACGGCCTCGAGCATCTCCCGCATGCTCCGCCGGTCGTAGTCGTCCGACCAGTGGGTGGTGTCGCCGGGCGCGGTCCCGTCGGTGCGTGGGAGACGGAGGTCACAGGAGAGGCCGGTCTCGTGGCCGCGGTGGTCAGGCGTGTCGCCGGAAGCCGGCCGAACACGGCGCGATGTGTCCGGAAATATTATCCAGCAACATCATAGTAACAAACAACCATCTTCGGAGATCAGTCGCGTCGGACGACGGTATGGTACCACGATCGATCAGGCGTGTCAGTTCCGCAAGAAAGACGGCAGGTGTATCGACGGACGACAGATAGGACGGGCATACGGAGCCTTCAACGCCGGTAAGCCCGACGATCTCGGGAGGGCGGTCGATGGAGCGCCTCGGTCCGGCTCGTCGGGGTCGTCGGCCTCGCGACGGTCGGCCCGCGGACTGCCTCGGGATTCCTGCCGACGACACTGGCAGCGACCCGCGAGAACTGCCCCGAACTACCGATTTTCCACACTATCAATCCGTTCTATATATCTATCTGCGTATTGTTTCACCTCCGCGTTTAGTCCAGGTGTGAACGGGAATATCCAACGTATGGGCAGGTAGGATCTGACTCCGGGAAGGGAGAGCCGGCTTACGTCGCTGTCGCCCGCTCCGCGATCCGTCGGACCGCGACCGGTAGGGTCCGTCCTCCGGTCCGTTCTGACGCGTATTACCTGTCCGCCTCACTCGCCGGTGCCACGGGTCCCCCGAGTTCCTTTGCTCCGCCGAAAGGCGGAGTTTCGCGGTGGACGTGGTCGTTCTCGCCGACGGACCCGTCTCCCCGGTCCGTCGCCGCCCGGCCGGCCGTCGAGGTTTCCGTCCCCGTCGATCGGAACCGCGGAGAAGTATCGATAATATGGAACGATATCGAACGAACCGTATCTCGAACAGTTTTCGAGGCGGCGGGTCGGACGTCCTCGTTGGCCGGGGGAGTTCGCGACACGGCCCCCGGTCCGTGCTCGCACGTACGACGGCGAGGGATCCCGGAGTTCGGGTACGGATCCACGGCCGACGAACAGGCTCCCGAGAGCGGGACCGACCGTCGGGACCCTCGGGTGACCCGGGTCCGACGGTCTGCGTGGGGTCAGTCCGAGTTCGGTTCCCGGACCTCGGCCCCGGGCGCGCCGATGAACGACTCGCGCTCGCTCATCTCCTCGACCGAGAGGTGACACGAGATCCGGTGGCCGCCGCCGACGTCCGCGAGTTCGGGCACGTCCGTCTCGCAGACGTCGCCGATCTTCTTCGGGCAGCGCGTCCGGAACGGACAGCCCGAGGGCGGGTCGATCGGCGAGGGGACGCTCCCTTCGAGGAGGATGCGGTCCGGCCGCCGCCGCGGGTCCGCCTCGGGAACGGCCGACAGCAGGCTCTCGGTGTAGGGGTGGAACGGCGCCGAGAACACCTGATCGACCGACCCGAACTCGGCGATCTTGCCGAGGTACATCACGGCCACGCGGTCGCAACTGTGACGGACGACGCCGATGTTGTGCGAGATGAACAGGTACGCGAGCCCCCGCTCCGCCTGGATGTCGTTCAGGAGGTTGAGGATCTGCGCCTGCACGCTCACGTCCAGCGCCGAGACGGGCTCGTCGCAGACGATGAGCTTCGGCTCGACCGCCAGGGCGTGCGCGATGGCGACGCGCTGCTGTTGCCCCCCGGAGAACTCGTGGGGGTACTTCGAGGCGGCCTCCGCGGAGAGGCCGACCCGTTCGAGCAGTTCGCACACGCGACGACGCTTCTCCTCGCCGGTGGCGATGTCGTGTTTCTCCATCGCCCGGCCGACGATCCGGCCGACGGTCTTGCGCGGGTTCAGCGAGCTCCCCGGGTCCTGGAAGATCATCTGCATCTCCCGCCGGAGGCTCCGGACGTCGGTGTCGTCGAGGTCGTGCAGCGGCTGCCCGTCGAAGTACACCTCCCCCGCGGTCGGCTCGATCAGCCGGAGGGCGGTGCGGGCGACCGTCGACTTCCCGCAGCCGGACTCGCCGACCAGGCCGACGGTCTCGCCGGGGTAGATGTCGAAGTCGATGCCGTCGACGGCCTTCACCGAACGACGCTCCAGTTTCGGGAGACCGCCGTCCCCGCGCGTCACCGAGACGTTGCCGAGGATCCCGTCGCCCGCGGGGAAGTGCTTCTTCAGGCCGCGGACCTCGAACAGCGGCTCCCCGCTCCGGTCGACCGTGCCGCGTCCGCCCGACCGGTCGGGCCTGGCGCGCTCGGAGAGGTCGAGCGAGTCGGCGTGGATGCAGGCCGCACGCGTCGCCGAGTCGCCGACCCCGTCGAGGGCCGGGTCGCCGCCAGTCCGGCACTCCTCGGTGGCGTGCGGACAGCGCGGGGCGAAGTTGCAGCCTGACGGGAGGTCCGCGAGGTCGGGCATCGACCCGTCGAGGGTGGGCAGCTCGTCGTAGCCGGCGTCCACCTCGGGGATGGAGTCGATCAGCGCCCGCGTGTACGGGTGCCGCGGCCGGTCGAAGAGGTCGGTCAGCGGCGCCGTCTCCACGAGGTTCCCGGCGTACATCACGCCGACGTGGTCGCACGTCTGCGCGACGACGCCGAGGTTGTGGGTGATCATCAGCACGGCGGTTCCCTCCCGCTCCTGCATGTCGTTCAGGAGTTCGAGGATCTTCGCCTGGGTCGTCACGTCGAGCGCGGTCGTCGGCTCGTCGGCGATGATGAGGTCGGGCTCACAGGAGAAGCCGATGGCGACGAGCACGCGCTGGCGCATCCCGCCGGAGAACTCGTGGGGGTAGTCGTCGACGCGCTCGGCCGCGTCCGGGATACCCACGTCGTCCATCGCCTCGATCGCCCGGCGCCGCGCCTCACCCTTCGAGGCGCCCTGATGCCGACGGATCGTCTCGGCGATCTGCTCGCCGACGGTCATCACGGGGTTGAGCGAGGACATCGGGTCCTGCGGGATCATCGCGATCCGGTTGCCGCGCACGTCGCGCATCTCCGGCTCCGTGTACGAGAGGAGGTCCTCGCCGTCGAACAGCACTTCCCCGCCGGTGATCTCGCCCGGCGAGTCGATGAGCCGCATGAGCGAGCGCGCCGTCACCGACTTGCCCGCGCCGGACTCGCCGACCAGTCCCATCGTCTCGCCGTGGTCGAGCGTGAACGACACCCCGTCGGCGGCGACGACCTCGCCGTCCTCCGTCCGGAACACCGTGCGGAGGTCCCGGACGTCGAGCAGCGGCGCGTCGGCTCCCGCCGTCGGGTCCGTCCGCGCCGTCCCCTCGGGCGCGTCGGCGCTCATTCTATCGCCTCCACCTTCGGGTCGAGCACGTCGCGGAGCCCGTCCCCGAGCATGTTGAACCCGACGACGGCGATGCCGATAGCAAGCGCCGGGAACAGCAGCATCCACGGCGCCGTCTCCATGAAGCCCCGGCCCGTGTTGATCATGAGCCCCCACGAGGGCCGCGGGGGCTGGGCCCCGAGCCCGAGGAACGAGAGGCTCGCCTCCGCCAGGATCGCGAACGAGACGTTCAGCGACCCCTGGACCAGCATCGGCGCGGTGCAGTTCGGGAACACCTCGCTGAAGACGATCCGGGAGCTGCTCTCGCCGCGTGCGACGGCGGCCTCGACGTACGACTCGTTGCGCTCGGCCAGCGCCGCGCTCCGGGAGACGCGGGCGATGTAGGGCGTGTACACGAACGCGAGCGCGATGATGACGTTGCTCAACTCCGGACCCAGCACGACGAGCAGAGTCAGCGCCAGCAACACCGGCGGGAACGCCATGGCGGCGTCCATCACCCGCATCAGCAGCTCGTCGGTGAGTCCGCCGGCGTAGCCCGCGACGACGCCGAGCACCGACCCGACCAGCAGCGCGACGGAGATGGCCCCGAAGCCGACGTACAGGGAGATGCGGCTCCCCATGACGACCCGGCTGAAGATGTCGCGCCCGAGGTCGTCGGTGCCGAACGGGTGCGCCATCGACGGCGCCTGCGTCCGGTCGGGGATGTTCGTCTCCGCCACCGGGTACGGCGCGATGACCGGCGCGAAGACCGCGACGAGCACGAGCGTGACCACGATGCTCAGCCCGACCATCGCCTTCGTGTTGCCGCGGAACTTCCGCGCGAAGCGGGCGATCCGCTCGCGCTGGGCGTCGTCGAGGCCGAACCGGCCGGTCGATCGATCGCTCTGTTCGGTCGCCATCACTCCTCACCCCCGTACCGGATACGCGGGTCGAAGTAGGCGTACAGCAGGTCGGCGGCGAAGTTCGAGAACATGTATATCAGTGCGACGACGATGATGCACCCCTGGATGAGGGGGATGTCCCGGCTCTGGATCGCGGTCAGCGTCAGCCGGCCGATGCCGGGCCAGAAGAACACCTCCTCGAGGACGACGACCCCGCCGAAGGCGTAGCTGAACTGGAACGCGATCACCGTGATCACCGGGATGACCGCGTTCTTGAGCGCGTGCCGCAACACGACGACGCGCTGGCTCATCCCCTTCGCCCGCGCGAGGTTGATGTACTCCTCGCCGAGCACCTCGATCATGGACGAGCGCGTCATGCGCATGATGTACGCGGTGAGCGCGAACCCCATCGCGCCCGCCGGCAACACCAGGTGCGTGAGCGTGCCGATCGGGTCCTCGCTCGGCGGGACGTACCCCCCGGTGGGGAAGAAGTTGAACAGCACCGCGAACAGCAGGATAAACACCAGCCCCCACAGGAAGATGGGCATGGATATTCCGACGAACGCGAACATCGACGCCGAGACGTCGGGCGCCTCGTTCCGGTTGACCGCGGCGTACACCCCCAGCGGGATGGACAGTATCACCGCGACGACCGTGGCCGACACCGCGAGCAGCAGCGACCGCGGCAGGCGCTCGGCGACCAGCGCCGAGACCGGCTCGCCGAAGCGGAGCGACTGCCCCATGTCTCCCTGCAACAGCCCGACGACCCAGTCGAGGTACTGGACGTACAGCGGGCGGTTCAGGCCGAGCTGCGTCTGTAGCGCCTCCAGCGATTCCTCCGTGGCGTTCGGTCCGAGGATGAGCAGCGCCACGTCCCCCGGGAGCACGTTCGTCACGGCGAACGCGATCAGGGTGACGAAGAACAGCGTCACCGCCATGAACCCCATCCGGCGCAGTACGTAGTTGTACATCGATGAGCGTACTGGGGGAGGTTAGCGGTCGAGCCAGTTGTCCTGGAACTGGAGGGTGGACCCGTCGGGCGCGCCGATCGGCCCCTTGTACTCCGGCTGGGCGGCGTAGAGGCTCGGCTGCCACCACAGCAGGAGGTGCCCGGAGCGCTCCTCGTGGAGGATCTCGGTCGCGTCGTGGTAGAGTTCCGCGCGCTCGTCCTCGTCGTAGATGGTGCGGGCCTCCTCGACGAGGGAGTTGTACTCCTCGTTCTCCCAGCCGGTGAAGAAGAACGCCCCGTCCGGGTGGAGGAACTTGTAGAACGACACGTCCGGGTACCACAGCGCGAGGTAGGAGCTCGTCGTCGCCTGGAAGTCGCGGTTCGAGTAGACGTCCGACAGCCAGGTGCTCCAGGTGATCTGCTGTATCTCGAGGTCGATGCCGGCCTCGGCGGCGTCGGCGGCGATCACCTCGGCGCCCTGCACCTGCGTCGGGTACGACTGCGGGATCTTGAACGTGGCCGAGTAGCCGTCGGACATGCCCGCGGCGTCGAGGTGTTCCTGGGCCTTCTCGAGGTCGCGGCCGCGGGGCTCGATGTCCGGGTGGACGTACGGGCTGCCGGGCGCCGCCGGGGAGGCGGTCGTCTGGCCGGTGCCGTAGAGGGCCGCTTCGGCGACCTTCTCCTTGTCGATGGCGTAATCGAGCGCCAGGCGCGCGTCCTTGTCGTCGAAGGGCTCGCGGTCGCAGTTCATCCCGAGGTAGACGAGCGACTTCGGGAACTGCGTCTCGAAGCGGACCTCGGAGTTGTTGCGGACGGACTCGGCGTCCTTGGGCGCGATGCCGTTGATGAAGTCGTACTCGCCCGCGTTGAACGACTGCAGGCGGACGCTCGGGTCGGGGATCTCGCTCTTGACGATCTCGTCGATGAAGGGGCCGTCCTCCTCGCTTGCGCCCCAGTAGTCCTCGTACCGGCTCATCGTGAAGGAGGTCTCGACCTCCCGGCTCTCGAACCGGTACGGGCCGGTCCCGATCGGCTCCTCCACCATGTCCTTCTCGGCGTTCTCGGCGGGCATGATGGCCAGCTCGGCCGTCGCCATCTTGGCGATGAACGGGGCGAACGGCCGGGTCAGCTTGATCTCGAAGGTGTAGTCGTCCGGCGCACGGAGCTCCTCGACGTTCTCGAAGAAGCCGGTGGCGAGGTAGTCGCCGTTCCGGACGCGCTCGTAGGTGGCCAGCACGTCCTCGGACGTCATCTCCGAGCCGTCGTGGAACGTCACGCCCTCGCGGAGTTCCATCGACAACAGCGTGTTGTCCTCGGTCTGCTCCAGCGTCCTCGCGAGGTGGGGCTCGATGGAGTAGTCGTCCTGGAGCTTGACCAGCTCCTCGTAGATGTTCTCGAGGACGCGCTTGGACGCCGCCGACGTGTCGATGTGCGGGTCGAGCCCCTGGACGGGGACCGCCCCGCCCCACCGGAGCGTCCCGCCGACCTGGGCGGTGCCCGGGTCGGCGGTGGGCGTGTTCTCGGTGTCGCCGCCGGCTCCGCCGCCTGCGCCGCCGTCGCTCTGACTCGTCGTCGTGTCGCCTCCGCTACAGCCGGCGAGCGCCGACACGCCGGTCACGCCGACCGCGCTGAGGAACGCACGACGCCCGGCGCTGCGGCTGTTCGAGGGATCGGACCCCTTGCTACCGTCTTGCATACGTTAGCTACGTTTCCCGCACCCCACATAAACGTTCGGTTCACGGTAGCGTCACACGTCCGACGGATCGGCGGGCACTCCCCGGGACAGCCCCCGCCCCGCCCGTCCCGCCGGACGACAGGCCGTCGGGACGGGCGGGCCGATCCGTCAGCGATCGTGCAGGTTACCGTACACTGATATAGGGGGCGGTCCGACCCGGACTGTATCCATGGACGTCAATCGCGAGCGGTTGGAGAGCGATCTCCGAGCGACCGCCGAGTTCGGCGCCGTGCCCGCGGCAGAGGGCCTCGGACGGACTGTGCTGACGGGGACGACGGCCGATCGCCGGGCCCGGGAGTTTCTCTGTGAACGGCTCCGCGACGCCGGACTGGACGTCCGCGTCGACGAGGTCGGCAACGTCGTCGGTCGCTGGTGTCCCGGGAGCGCCGACCCCGACGCCGGGGCGGTCGCGACCGGGAGCCACCTCGACTCGGTGCCCGAGGGCGGGATCTTCGACGGACCGCTCGGCGTGTACGCCGGCCTCGAAGCGGTTCGAGCGCTTCAGGAGGCCGGCGTGGAGCCGAGTCGACCGGTCGAGGTCGTCTCGTTCACC
Source organism: Halobaculum sp. EA56 (assembly GCF_051195075.1). NCBI lineage: Archaea > Methanobacteriati > Methanobacteriota > Halobacteria > Halobacteriales > Haloferacaceae > Halobaculum > Halobaculum sp. EA56. The sequence continues at coordinate 370,640 of NZ_JBNTJX010000005.1, read as the reverse complement.
GAGGAGGAGGGCCAGCGCTTCGGGGGCGGGCTCATCGGGTCGGGCGTCGCCGTCGGCGACCTGTCCCTCGACGACGCGCTCTCCATCGAGGACGACGGCGGGATCCCGCTGGGCGACGCGCTGGCGGACATCGGCTACCGCGGCGAGGGTCGGCTGGACGCGAGCGAGTGGGACGCCTGGCTCGAGGTCCACGTCGAGCAGTCCGGGCGCCTCGTCGACGCGGGCGTCCCCGCCGGGGTCGTCACCAGCATCGTCGGTCTCACCCGGTGTCACGTGGAGATCGTCGGCGAGGCCGACCACGCCGGCACCACCTCGATGGCCGAGCGGGCGGACGCGCTGGCGGCCGCCGGGGAGTTCGTGGTCGACGTGGAGGCAGCGACCGACGGCCGGCCGGAGGTGCTCGACACGGCCGTCGCGACCGTCGGGAGACTGACCGTCTCCCCGAACGCGCCGAACGTCATCCCCGGGTCGGTCGAGCTGACCGTCGACGTCCGCGACGTGGACTACGGGTCGATCGAGGCGATCACGGACGCCGCCCGCGAGAGCCTCTCCCGGCTGGAACGCGAGCGCCCCGTCGAGACGACCTTCGACCACGCGTGGGACCGGCGGCCCGTCGAGATGAGCCCCCGACTGCGCGGCGCCCTCCGGGACGCGGGCGAGGCGGAGGGCGTCGGCACGCTGGACCTCCACTCCGGGGCGGGCCACGACACCATGCACGTCGCGCGCGTCACCGACACCGCGCTCCTGTTCGCCCCCTCCGTCGACGGCGTCTCGCACAACCCCCGCGAGTGGACCGAGTGGGAGGACTGCGCGGCCGTCACCCGGGTTCTGGCACGGGCTATCGCCGACGTCGCGACCGAATAGCGCGCCGACGGTACGGACCGACCGCCGTCGATCCGGTCCCGGTTCCGCGAGGACGACCTCGGGTTCGGGGGAGGCGACCCCAGGTCCCGCGTTTCGCCCGGCCGGGGACGCCCACGGCACGCCGGACATCCGTTCTCATTGTACGAACGATTCGGGGAATTTCAGGAACGATTGACAGAGGCGCTTTATCGACCGTATTCGACTACGCGAGGAAAATACACCGAACTGGATATCGAGCGAACGGCCGATATCGGGAACGCGAGCCGGATCCGCCGAGATATGTAGTTTGTGAAATACAAACACCTATGGTCCCCGACCGTGAGTACCGCCCATGCCGAACGACACCCCGTCCGGGTCGCCGCGGACCCTCGAGACGGTGTCGCGCGCGTTCGAGGTCGTCCGGGCGCTGGAGGAGCTCGACGGCGCGGGCGTCACCGAACTCGCCGACCACCTCGACCGCTCCAAGAGCGTCGTGTACAACTACCTGAGCACGCTCCGCGAGGAGAAGTTCGTGGTGAAGGAGGACGACACCTACCGGCTCTCGCTGCAGTTCCTGCTCATCGGGGAGTACGTCCGAAATCAGAACACCCTGTATCGGATCGGCAAGGAGGAGCTCGACACGCTCGCCGAGGAGACCGGGGAGTTCGCACATCTCACGACCGAACAGCACGGGCTGAGCGTGAACCTCTACAAGGTGAGCGGCGACAAGGCCGTGGGCGACAGCTACCAGGTGAGCAAGCTCCAGCGGGCGGACTACCTCCACTTCTCGGCCACCGGGAAGGCGATCCTCGCGCACCTCCCGCGCGAGCGCGTGGAGTGGATCGTCGACCGCTACGGGCTGCCCGCGAAGACGGACGAGACGATCACCGACCGCGAGGAGCTGTTCGACGAGCTCGAGGCCGTCCGCGAGCGGGGGTACGCGCTCAACGACGAGGAGGAGATCACCGGTCTGCAGGCGATCGGCGCCCCCATCCTGAACCGCCACGACCGCGTCCTCGGGTCGGTCAGCGTCTCCGGGCCCGTCAGGCGGATGAAACAGCCGGAGTACCACGAGGACGTCGTCGAACAGGTCGTCAACACGGCGAACGTCATCGAGGTCAACGTCAACATGGGCGACTCCGAGGACGAGTTCCCCACGTTCAGCTGACGGTCCGCGTTCCCGAGAGGGAAACCGGCCGGCCGACGTGGATATTACAGACCTATGCGTGTAATGCCGATCCCGACCGCGACGGGGTCGGTGGCGAGGCTCGCACGCACACGGACGGAGGAGAAGCGTCGCTCCCCGCGACGACGGATCGCGAAGCGACGGCGGGCGAGGGGCGTCCGACGCGCTAGACGCCCTCCCGGAGGAACCGTCCCTCCTGTTCGTATATCCCGACCAGTTCCTCGATGAACTCCGGGATCGTCTCGTCGTCCTCGAGGTGACCCTCGATGCGGTTCGCGAGTCCGTCGCTGATCTCGATCGTCGTGACCATCGGTCGGAATACGACCGAAGTCGGCATAAACCTCGCCCGGGTTCGGACGGTCGCCGATCGCTCCGGGTCGTCGCCTCGGGGGTTCGGCTCTCGGAGACCCACTCGAACGCCGTACCCGACGCCGGCACGCGGAGCGGTCGCCCCGGCGGAGGCGAACCGACTCCCGGCCCGCGACGGCGATACTGCATTAAATAAGCACTCAGTAGAGACTAACAGCTCGTATTTCTAATACCGAACGCATAAAACTGTCGGACGACGCGTTCGGCGAATGGACGAGACGCGAGGGGGTCGGTCGACGGGCCGGCCGTGTCGCCCGCGTTCACTCCCCGTGCGGGACCGACATGACGACGGCCTCGCCGTCGATGACCGTCTCGCCGTCCACGCGGGCGACCGTCTCGACGCGGACGCGGTCGTTCCCGAGGTCCTCGATCACCTCGACGTCGGCGCGAACCGTGTCGCCGGGGCGGACGGGCGCCTCGAAGGAGAGGTCCTGCCCTAGGTAGACGATGTCGCCCGGGAGCGAGGCGAGGGCGGCGCTGACGACGCCCGCGCCGAGCATTCCGTGGGCGATGCGGCCGCCGAACATCGTCTCGGCCGCGTACGACTCGTCGAGGTGGATCGGGTTCTCGTCCCCCGTGAGATCGGCGTAGGCGTCGATGTCGTCGGTCGTCACGTCGATGCTGGCGCTGGCGGCGTCGCCGACGGTCGCGACTGGCATGGTATCCGACTCCGTCGGGCGACCCGAAAGCACCGGGGGTTAACATGTGAAACGCCCGCTTGAAGGAGTCGCGCCACGAGCCTTGGATCGTGCCTACCGCGGATCACGACGGCGTCGCCGTCGCCTACGAACGGGAGGGTCGCGACCCGGCGGCCGCCGAGACGGTCGTCCTGTGCGAGGGACTCGGCTACGGCCGGTGGATGTGGAACTGGCAGGCCGACGCCCTCGCCGACGAGTACCACGTCGTCCGCTGGGACAACCGGGGGACGGGCGAGTCGGACGTCCCCGAGGGGCCGTACACGATCGACCGGATGGCCGGGGACCTGGAGGCCGTCCTCGACGACGCCGGCGTCGGGGAGGCGCACGTCGTGGGCGCCTCGATGGGCGGCATGGTCGCCCAGCGGTACGCCCTCGACTACGACCGGGCGGCGTCGCTGACCCTGCTGTGTACCTCCTCGGGCGGCCCCGAGGCGGTTCCCACCCCGGAGTCGACGCTGGAGCGGATGTTCTCGGTCCCGGACGGCGCGGACGAGCGCGAGGCGATCCGGTACAGGATGGCGCCGGCGGTGAGCGAGGGGTTCATCGAGGAGAACGAGGACCTCGTCGAGCGGATCGTCGACTGGCGCCTGGAGTCGGACGCCCCGCCCCGGGCGCGCGAGGCGCAGGGGGCCGCCGTGCGGGCGTTCGACGCGAGCGGGGAGCTCGGCGAGATACGGGTGCCGACGCTGGTGTCCCACGGCACCGCCGACCGGGTGCTCCCCGTCGAGAACGGCGAACTGCTCGCCGAGGGGATCCCGGACGCCGAGTCCGAGTTCGTCGACGGCGGCTCGCACCTGTTCTTCATCGAGGAGGCGGACCGGGTGAACGACCGACTGCTCGCCTTCCTCGCGGATGTCTGAGGGTGCGAGCGGGCTCGGGGCGCCCGACGACGGGGACGACACGAGCCGGGCGGCGGACTGGGTCGGCGACTGGTCAGGCCGTCGCGCGCGGCTCTCGCCGGACCGGGTGGGGCTGGTCGACGCGACGACCGGGACGGAGTACACCTACGCCGACCTCGACGACCGGGCGGCGCGAACGGCGGAGTCGCTCCGCGACGCCGGGGTCGGGAAGGGCGACCGCGTGCTCACGCTGTCGCGCAACCGGCCGGAACTCGTCGACCTGTTCTTCGCGACCGGGAAGCTCGGCGCCGTGCTCGCCCCCCTCTCGCACCGGCTCGCGCCGCCCGAACTCGCCGAACTCGCCGGGGACGTCGACCCGACGGCCGTCGTCGTGGAGGCCGGGTTCGCGGCGGAGGCGGCCGACGCGCTCGGCGGGACGAACGCGGGATCCGAGGTGGAAACCGAACCCGGGCCGGCGACGTTCGTCGTCGGCGACGACCCGGAGTCGGTCGACGACGCCGCGGCGACGCTCGGCGGTCGGCCGCTCGCGGCGGCGCGTCCGGAGGAGTCACCCGACTCCCCCGACAGGGCCGCCGTGTCGCTGTCGGACCCCCACCTGTTCCTCCACACGGGTGGGTCCACGGGGACGCCGAAGGAGACGGTGATCCCGCACCGGGCCGTGTACTGGAACTCGATGACGACGATCGCGGCGTGGAACCTCCGCGGCGACGACGTGACGCCCATGCCGTTCCCGATGTTCCACACCGGCGGGTGGAACGTCCTCACCGTCCCGCTGTTCCACGTCGGCGGCACGGTCGTCATCGCGCGGGAGTTCGACCCGGGACGGGTGCTCGACATCGTCGACAACCGGGAGGCGACGGTGGTCGTGGCGGTGCCGGCGGTGTTGCGGATGATGGCCGAGCACGACGCCTGGGAGGGGTCCGACCTCTCGTCGCTGCGGTTCGCGAAGTCCGGCGGCGGCCCCTGCCGCCGGTCGGTGCTGGAGTCGTGGTGGGACCGCGGCGTCGACCTCTCGCAGGGATACGGCCTCACCGAGTGCGGCCCGAACAACTTCGCGATGCCGGACGACTGGCCCCGCGAGAAGGCCGCGTCCGTGGGCGTGCCCGCCCCGCACGTCTCCGCGCGCGTCGTCGACGCCGACGGCAGTCCCGTCGCCCGCGGCGAGGTGGGCGAACTCGAGCTGTCGAGCCCGGCGGCGGCCGACCGCTACCGGAACGCGCCCGAGGAGACCGAGGAGACGTTCGGCGGCGGCTGGGTCTCGACGGGCGACCTCGCCCGCGTCGACGCGGACGGCTACTACCACATCGAGGGGCGAAAAAAGAACATGTACGTCAGCGGCGGCGAGAACGTCTTCCCCGCCGAGGTCGAGAACGTCGTGACCGATCACCCGAAGGTCAGGGAGGCGGTCGTCGTCGGCGTCCCGGACGACACCTGGGGGACGGTCGGGAAGGCGGTCGTTCAGGGGGACGAGTCGCTCACGCTGGAGGAACTGCGGGGGTTCCTCGACGGTCGGCTCGCGGGGTTCAAACACCCGCGCCACCTCGCGTTCGTCGAGGAGTTCCCCCACTCCGGCCCCTCGAAGATCGACCGCGACGCCGTCCGCGAGCGGTTCGGGGAGGACGCCTGACACGCCCCGCGGGGGGACCGCGAGGTGCCGGCGGGGACGGTGTCGACACGGCCCGGTTCCCGTCCGTCCGCGACCGACACGAACAATTATGTAGGTGTTCGCGAATATCTCTGGGAAGCGGGGGCACACATGATCGACGTCACGCTGGACATGGAACAGTACGACTGTCCGTTCATCCACGCCACCGAGGAGCACGACCTGGCGTTCTCCGCGGTCCACTGGGAGTTCGACACGGCGACCGACTCGCTGGAGACCAGGATGGTCGTCGAGGGGGACGACCGCGAGTCGCTCGGCGAGGGGCTCACGGAACTGCGCGAGCACGAGGGCCTGCGCGAGTACAGCCTGCTCTCGAAGACGGGCGGCGTCGCCCACATCCGCACGGTCATCGACGAGACGGCGGCGATGGGGACGGTCCGCGACGGCGGCGGCTACATCACCGGCCCCTTCTACATCGCCGACGGCTCGGAGCTGTGGCACGTCGGCTTCGACGACCGCGGCGAGGCCGACGGCACCCTCTCGCGGCTGGACCGCGACAACGAGTACGAGGTGCTCGACCGCGACGAGCCCGACCTCCCGGAGCTCCAGGGATTCATCCAGAACGCGGGCGCGGCGACGACGCTCATCGAGGGCTGCAAGGACCTCTCGGACGTGGAGCGCGAGACGCTGGAGACGGCCGCCTCGGAGGGCTACTTCGAGAGCCCGCGCTCGGCGACGCTGGGGACGCTCGCCGAGCGGTTCGACGTGTCCAAGCCCGCCGTCTCGAAGAACCTCCGCCGGGGGCAGCGGAAGATGCTCAGACGCGTCGTCGACGCGATGAGCGAACTCGAAGAGTAAGGAACGGTCGTCGACCGCGGGGGGCCGGCGGCGCGCCCGGAGGCGACCCAAGCCCGGTCCCGGCGGCGAACCGGGACCGCCGCGAGCGTCCTCCCGACGAGCGCACCCGCCGAGGAGCCTCGATCTCCGGTCACTCGGACGGGGCATCGAACCCGGGCCAGGCCTCACCACGTCGAATCCGACGGGCGAGAGCGCGGGCGCCGATCCCACAGACGAACCCGACAGAGGCCAACAGAACGACAGCGAGTGGGAACCGCACGACCGCGTTCTCGGGATGAAATTCGAGCGCGGGATCGGAAACCGACCCGCCGATCCAGAACAGCAGTCCCCCTAACTGCGGCGCCGACGCGAGCAGCAGGCTGGGGACGTACCCCCGGTTGAAATACGCGTGCAGGCCGGCCAGCGCGACGACGAGGAACTCGTCGTACCACCACATGTGCGGCCCCGATTCGAGGACGTTCGAGACCCTGAACAGGAGCGTTTCGTTCGGATAACAGCCCGCCCGGCGCTGGACACACAGAGAGATCCACGTATACTCCACGGCCGCTGCCGCCACGAACAGCACCACCGCGGCGAGGATGGCTACCGCGGTGAGCCGACGCTCCTCGCCGATGAGCAGCGATCTGGAGGGCGCAGAGTCCACAGCGAGTTCCATACCGCGATTTCCCCCGTGAGTGAAAAATAGGTAATGGCTGGAACCCGCCCGGCGACGTTCCCTCCCCTCTCAGCTGTGAGCCCGTTCCGACGCGAACCGAGTTCTCCGTCCCGATTCGAGACCGTACCCTGCCGGGTACGTTCCCCGAACCCTCCCCGACGTCCCGCTCGGGACCGTCGTCCGTCGAGCCGGTCGGCAGCCGCGAATCGACGGGGGTCCCCCGGCGAGCGCCGCCGCGTTCACATGTTAACCACGCAGTTCTTGCCGGATACCGCACAGTATGGGTACGTATGAGCGAACGTGTCACACGACGTCGGACGCTGGCGGCGCTCGGGGCGACCGGGATCGCCGGCCTGGCCGGCTGTACCGGCGGCGACGGAAACGGGACGGACGGGTCGACGGACACGCGGGCGGACACGGAGGCGAGCGACGACATGGAAGGCACGACAGCGGGGAGTTCGGGCGGGGCGTCGGGGACGGTGAAGATCGGCGTGCTGCAGCCGATCTCCGGCGACCTCCAGTACTACGGTCAGCAGGCGCTGTGGGGCTTCTCCTCCGGGCTGGCGTACAAAGCCGGCGGGGAGCCCCAGTTGGCGGCCGAGTCGGGGAGCCAGACCGTCACCGTGGGCGACGTGGACTACGAACTGCTGATCCGCGACACGCAGTTCTCGGCCGACCAGGCACAGTCCCTCGCGACGAACCTCGTCACGGACGAGGACGTCGACATGCTGTTCGGGCTCACCTCCTCGGGCGCCGCCACGCGCGTGAGTCAGACGGTCGCCAAGCAGGCGGGCGTCCCGCTGATGATCGGCCCCGCGGCGTCCGCGTCGATCACCGCCGAGTCGGAGGCGTGCGGCGAGCAGGTGTTCCGCGCCTCCGAGAACACCGCGATGGACGCGCGCTCGGGCGGCCGCTACGTCGCCCGTGAGTCGGACGTCTCGCGGGTGTACCTGTTCGGCGCCGACTACTCGTTCGGCCGCGCGGTCGTCAACAACTACGAGGAGGTGCTCTCCGCCGAGGGCGTCGAGATCGTCGGCAAGCGGTTCGTCCCGCAGGGGTACAGCGAGTGGGAGGGCCTGCTCGACAACGCCGCGGAGGCGGGCGCCGAGGGGATCGTCGGCGGCTTCACCGTCGCGACGCTCCCGGCGCTGTTCACGTCGTACCTGAACGGCGACTACGACTACACGGTGTTCGGCGGCTTCGCGACGGAGATCACGAACAGCGTCGTCGGCGGCCTCCTCCAGAACCAGCTTGGCGAGCCGCTCACCCGGGAGAAGCTCGACGGCGCGGGGATCGGCCCGTTCACGACGCGCTACCACTGGAACCAGTACGACAACGAGATCAACTCGGCGTTCGTCGAGGGGTACGTGAACGCCTACGGGAAGGTACCGGACCTGTTCACCTCGGGGACGTTCACCGCCGCCTCCGCCATCGTGCAGGCCGTCGAGGAGGGCGGCTCCACCGAGGGCGCCGACATCGCGTCGGCGCTGCGCGGCATGACCGTCGCGGACACGCCGAAGGGCGCGGACGCGTACACCTTCCAGGAGTACAACAACCAGGCGCGTTCGGAGATGACGGTCGCGAACGTCGCGCCGACGGCCGACGAGTGGAGCGACTCGTGGGGCGCGCCGGTCCAGCCGAGCGAGCCGGTCGCCCGTATCGGCGCCGACGAGACCACGATCCCGGCCGACGCGGACGGGATGAACTGCTCGCTGTAAGCGATGCTGCGCACACGGGGCCTCACGAAGCGGTTCGGCGGCCTCACCGCGGTCGACGACGTGGACTTCGAACTCGCGTCCGACGAGCTGTGCTCGCTCATCGGGCCGAACGGCGCCGGGAAGACGACGTTCTTCGACCTGCTCACCGGGGCGCTCGCGCCCACCGAGGGTACCGTCGAGCTCCGGACGGACGCCGCCGAGGGGGGCGACGCGTGGCGCGACCTGACGGCCGCCCCGGCCCACGAGGTCGCACAGCTCGGAGTCCACCGGTCCTACCAGGTGACGAACGTGTTCGCCGGGTCGACGGTGCTGGAGAACGTCCGCGTGGCCGCCCAGGCCGCCGGCGGCGACGGCACCAACTTCTGGCGGAACGCGGGACAGCTCGACCGGTACATCGAGGAGGCGTACGAGGTCCTCGACCGCGTCGACCTCGCCGACCGCGCGGAGGAGCCCGCAAGCGCCCTCTCCCACGGCGCCAAGCGCCAGCTGGAGGTGGGCGTCGCGCTCGCGGGTGACCCGGACGTGCTCCTGCTGGACGAGCCGAACGCGGGCGTCTCCTCCGAGAGCGTCGACCGCGTGGTCGACCTCATCGAGGACGTGGCGACCGACCACGCGGTGCTGCTCGTCGAGCACAACATGGACATCGTGATGGAGGTGTCCGACCGCGTGGTCGTGCTCAATCAGGGGTCGGTCATCGCCGACGACGAGCCGTCCGCCGTCCGCGACGACCCGGCGGTGCAGCGGGCGTACCTCGGCGGCTACGAGCCCGGGTCCGCCGGCGGCGACGACCCGCACGCGGACGCCGATACCGGTTCCGACGGGGGCGAGCCCGCGTGAGCGCCGACGTGAACTCCCCGGACGCGGGGGAGTCCGGCGGTTCCGACGCCGCCGACGCCCGCGACCGGGGCGACCCGCTGCTCGCGGTCGAGGGCGTCCAGACGTACTACGGCGACAGCCACGTGCTCGAAGGGGTCGACCTGGAGGTGTACGAGGGCGAGGTCGTCGCGCTGATGGGGCGAAACGGCGTCGGGAAGACGACGACGCTGCGCTCCGTTCTCCAGCTCACGCCGCCGCGGGAGGGGTCGGTCCGCCTCCGGGGCGAGGAGCTGGTCGGGATGGACACCCACGAGGTCGCCGAGCGCGGCGTCGGGTGGATCCCGGAGGAGCGCCGGATGTTCGCCCAGCTGACCGTCGAGGAGAACGTCCGGGTGGCCGTCCCCGACCCGGACGACGCGGCCGCGGCCCTCGACCTCGCGTTCGAGACGTTCCCGGACCTCCGGGAGCGGCGCGACGCGAAGGCGGGCGACCTCTCCGGCGGGCAACAGCAGATGCTCGCGATCGCCCGCGGGCTCGTCGGCGACAACGACCTGCTGCTCGTGGACGAGCCGAGCGAGGGGCTCGCGCCGCTCGTCGTCGAGGCGGTCGCGGAGGCGCTCGCCGAGACCGCGACCGACACGACGATGCTGCTCGTCGAGCAGAACCTCCCGCTCGCGCTCGACCTGGCCGACCGCTTCTACGTGCTCGATCACCGGACGGTCGTCGACGAGGGCGAGACGAGCGAGGTGGACGCCGACGCCGAGCGGCTCCGGAGGTACCTGTCGGCATGAGCCTCGCGCTCGCGGCGGGGTCGGTCGCGTCGCCGGACGCGACGCTCCCGCTGCAGTTCCTCGACGCGCTGTTCGAGTTCCTCTCGCCGTCGACGCTGGCGGAGGTGCTCGTGCGCGGGCTCGCGGAGGCGAGCCTCTACGTGATGATCGCCGCCGGGCTGACGCTCGTGTTCGGGCTGATGGGCGTGCTCAACTTCGCCCACGGCTCGGTGACGATGCTCGGCGCGTACCTCGGCGGCCTGGTCCTCGTCACCGTCGTCGCAGGGTCCAGCGGCGGCGGCGCGCGCCTGCTGGCGTTCGGCGTGGCCGTGGTCGTCGCGTTCGGCGCGCTCGCGGCGCTGGGCGCCGGACTGGAGGTCGGGCTCGTCAGGCCCGTCTACGACCGGCCGCCGCTGTATCAGATCCTGCTCACCTTCGGCGTCACGCTGGTGCTGGACGAACTCGCGCGGATCCTCGTGCTGTTCTACGGCCTCCAGCCGTCGACGGTGTGGCAGGACGTCCTCGGGACGAAGCCCACGTTCCTCGCGGAGTCCATCGGAGTCGCCGGCGTCTCCGCCAGCGGGCTCGAACTGTTCCAGATCCTGTTCGGCCTCGCGACGGTCGTCGGCGTCCACCTGTTCCTCACGCGGACGCGCTACGGCCTGTTCGTGCGCGCCGGCGGCGAGGACAGCGAGATGCTGTCGGCGCTGGGCGTCGACGTGAACCGCGTGTTCACCGTCGTGTTCGCGCTGGGCACGGGCATCGCCGGCGCCGCGGGCGTCCTGCTCGCGTGGGACCCGGCGTGGGGGGCGTCCGTCCCCCTGGCGGCCGAGACGCTGCTCCCGGCGTTCGTCGTCGTCATCGTCGGCGGCCTCGGGACGTTCCGGGGCACCGTCGTCGCCGCGCTGCTGGTGGGCCTCGTCGACTCCTCGATGACCTGGTGGTTCCAGAACTTCGTCGACTTCACCGGCCTGCCGGAGATGGTCGTGTTCCTCGTGCTCGTGATCACGCTGATCGTGAAGCCGCAGGGGCTGTACGGCGTCTCGGAGGTGGGGGGCCATTAGCGACCCCGACCCGGACCCCGAGGCCGGCGGCGGGAACCCCTCGAACTCGGCCGCCGACGGCGGCGAGGCCGCCGCCGACGACGGGATCGCCTGGTACCGCCAGTACGCCGAGGACCACCTCGTCCACCTGGTCGTGGTGCTCGCGTTCGCGGCGTACCCGGGCGTGTACACGCTGCTCGTGAACTCGCCGCTGTCGGCGGAGTTCACCGCGCTGCTGCCGCGGATCGAGACGCTGGTGGTCGTGCTGTTCTTCGCGCTGTTCGCGATGTCGTTCGACTTCGTCAGCGGCTACACGGGCTACCTCTCGTTCGGCCACGCCGCCTTCTACGGCACCGGCGCGTACCTGGTGGTGCTGGCGGCGAACGGGAAGCTCCCGCTGCTCGGCCCGGAGACGCCGTACATGCTCCTGCTCGTGCTCGCGGGGCTCGCGGCCGCCGTCCTCGCGCTCGCCATCGGGAGCGTCTCCTTCCGGCTGTCGGGGGTGTACTTCGCGATGATCACCCTCGGCTTCTCGCAGGTGCTGTACGTGTTCGTGCGCGACTGGGACTTCGTGAGCTCGGCCCCCCGCGACGGCGTCGCCGTCACCGGAACGAACGAGGGGTTCCGGATCGGCGTCCCCGGCGTCGACCGGCTCTCGGTCGCCATCGGCCAGCTGACGGGCGCTTCGATCGAGGGGCTGCTGGGGTTCATCGACCTGTCCACGACGGAGGTGTCGTTCTACGCCGTCGGAGCGGTCGTCCTCGCCTGCTACCTCGCGATGCAGCGGCTCGTCCACTCGCCGTTCGGGCGGACGCTCATCGCGATCCGCGAGAACGAGGAACGCGCCCGCGCCGTGGGGTACAACACCTACGTGTACAAGCTCGGCGCGTTCGTCGGGTCGGGCTTCTTCGCCGGCGTCGCCGGCGCGCTGTTCGCGGGCTTCCGCCGCTCGGTGACGCCCGAGAACGGCTTCTACTTCCTCGTCGCCGGCGACGCGCTCCTGGCGTCGATCATCGGCGGCTTCGGGACGCTGGCCGGCCCGCTGTTCGGCCACCTGTTCGACGAGACGGTCAGGGAGTTCCTCTCGAAGGAGGGTGGCGGGGGCGGCCTGCTCCCGTACCTCCGCGCGAACGTCGGCGACGCGACGCTGGCGACCGAACTCTACAACGGCCTGACGGTCGCGGAGGCCATCGACACGTTCCTGAACGGCCACGCTGCGCTGTACGTCGGGCTCATGTTCGTGCTGTTCGTGCTGTACGTGCCGAACGGCCTGCTCGGCACCCTCCGGGACCGACTGGGCGGCAGACTCGCGAAGGCGGCCCCGCGCCACGTCCGGCGGTGGTTCGATGGCTGAGGGAGACGCCGGCGGCGACGCCCGGGATCCGGCCGACGGCGGCGACGCGTCCCCGGAGCCGGACGGGTCGGGGTCGCCCGGCCGCCGGGTCGGCCTCACGGGACTGGCGACGTACGTCCCGGACGAGGTAGTTACGGGCGAGGAGATCGCCGCCGAGAGCGGCATCCCCGAGCGGGTGGTCACCGAGAAGATGGGGATGCGCGAGAAGCACGTCTGCCCGGCCGACGACGACCACGTGTCGGACATGTGCGTCGCCGCCGGGAGGGACGCGCTGGCGGACGCCGGCGTCGACGCCGCCGACCTCGACCTCGTCCTCTATCACGGGAGCGAGTACAAGGACCACGTCGTCTGGTCGGCCGCCGCCGACGTGTGCGAGCGCCTCGGCGCCGAGGACGCGTACGCCCACGAGTCGTACACGCTGTGTGCGGGCGCGCCGGTCGCGCTCCGCCACACGGCCGCACAGATCCGCGTCGGCGACCTCGACCGCGCGCTGCTCGTCGCCGCGAGCCGCGAGGAGGACCTCGTCGACTACGGCGACGAGGACGCGAGCTTCATGTTCAACTTCGGCTCCGGCGCCGCGGCGACGGTGCTGGAGGCGGACCCGGCCGACGACCGCACGCGCGCGGTCGTCCGGGAGTCCGCGGCGACGACGGACGGGAGCTTCTCCCGCGACGTGGTGATGCCGGCGGGCGGGTCGGCGCGGCCGCCGAGCCACGGGACGGTCGACGCCGGCGAGCACGCGCTCACCGTCCCCGACCCGGAGGGCATGAAGGAGCGCCTCGCGAACGCGTCCGCGCCGGCGTTCCTCTCGGTCGCCGACGACGCGCTCGCGGCCTCGGGGTGCGACCGCGGCGACGTTGACTTCCTCGCGCTCACCCACATGAAGCGCTCGTTTCACGGGTACCTGTGCGACGAACTCGGCGTGGGCGAGGGCGGGAGCTACTACCTCGACGACTACGGCCACGTCCAGAGCGCCGACCAGGCGCTCGCGCTGACCGAGGGGCTGGACCGCGGGCGCGTCGACGACGGCGACGTCGTCCTGTTCCTCGCGGCCGGCACCGGCTACACGTGGGCCGCGACCGTGCTGGAGTGGGTCGACGGCTGACGACGGGCGCGGGCACCCGCGCGGGCGGCACCGCCCCCGACCGCCGACACCGTTAGCACGGTCGGCTTCCAACGTCCGCCGATGAGCGGCCCGGACGAACACTCGCATCGGCCCGACGTCCTCGACGAGGACGACACGGCGGACGGGAGCGATCCGCCCGACCCGCCCGAGGACGCGCCCGCCTACGTCGTCGACCCGCTCCGGAGACAGTCTCCCGAGCGCCTGCGAGCGATCGCCGAGTGGGCCGCGCGGCTGGCCTCGCACAAGGCGGCCCGCGGCGTCGACGCGACCGAGCGCGATCCCGACAGACAGCGCCGCCTGCGCGAGCGCGTCCGCGCGAGCGGTCACTCCGCGAACCCGGACGACTACGACGGCGTGCCCGAGCGGGCGTACGTCAGCGTGAAGGAGCCGCAGGAGGGGTACGAGTACGCCTACTGGCAGTGGCGGTCGGAGGGCGCCGACGCCCCCGACAGGAACGAGGCGATCGGTCCGCTGCGGGAGTGACGGGGGGACGTTCCACGCGGCGACACCGGCGGAACACCGGGCGACCTCGACGGACGGCCGCCGTCGACCGAACACTTATCCGGGCATCCGCGATGCGATAGCACATGCCGACGTTCCCGAAGGACGACGCGCTCGCGGGCGAGTTCACCGTTCCCGACGACGTCCGACCCGTCGTCGACCGCGTCGTCTCGTTCATCGAGGAGGAGGTCCTCCCGTACGAGGAGGAACACGCCGACGACATCGGCGGCCCGCTCGACTACCTCGACGACGACGGGCTGATGAAGCCCGAGACGCGGGCGATGCAAGAGGAGATCCGCGAGCGGAGCGCGGACGCCGGGCTGTACGCCCTCCACCTCCCCGAGGAGGTCGGCGGCGGCGGGCTCTCGAACCGCGAACACTTCTACGTGCAGGAGGCCGTCTTCCGCTACGGCACCGGCCACGGGTCGAGCGTCGCCCGCGCGATGATGGCCTGGACCGAGGGCCCCTCGCCCGCGCTGCTCCACCTCGACGAGGCACAGCGCGAGGAGTGGCTCGAGCCGCTCGTGAACGGCCGGGAGACGGCCTGCATCGGGATCACGGAGCCCGGGGCGGGGTCGGACGTGACAGCCGTCTCCACGACCGCAGAACGCGACGGCGACGGCTGGGTCCTGAACGGCGACAAGCGCTACATCACGAACGGCCCGTTCGCCGACACCGCACAGATCCTCGCGAGGGTCGAGGGCGCCGACGGCCCGGCCCACGAGACGATGGGGATGTTCCTCGTCGACACCGACAACCCGGGATACGAGGTCGGGCAGCCGAACCTCAACATCATGATGGACGGCATCACCTCCGACGTCCACCTGCGCGACTGTCGCGTCGACGGCGACCAGCTCGTCGGTGAGGTGGGCGCCGGGCTCCCGCTGGCGCTCTCGTGGGTGAACTGGCGGCGCGCCGGCCGGGCGGGGATGTGCGCCGGGATGGGGCGATACCTCCTCGACCGGATGCTCACGTACGCGAAGGAGCGGGACACGTTCGGCGAACCCATCGGAACCAACCAGGCCGTGCAGTGGCCGATCGTCGAGACGGCGACCGAGATCCACGCCGTGCGCGAGTTCGGGACGGCGCTGCTCGGCGCCTACGACGCCGAGGCGAGCCTCCACGACCTCGACCAGCCCGCGAGCGCGCGCCGGAAGCTCTCGATGCTGAAGTACTACCCCGAGGACCGGCTGTTCGACTGGGCCGACCGCGCGATCCAGGTGCTCGGCGGCTACGGCCTCATGCGCGCCGGCGGCGTCGAGCGCGTGTTCCGCGTCGCCCGGAACCTCCGCATCCCCGCGGGGACGACCGAGATCCAGAAGCGGACCATCGCGAAGACGCTGGGACTGGAGTGATGCGGGGGGCGGACCGGCGGATCCTGCTGCTCCTGCTCGACGGCGCGGCCGACCGGCCGGCGGCCGAACTGGGCGACCGCACGCCGCTGGAGGCGGCCGACACGCCGAACCTCGACCGGCTCGCGGCCGCGGGGATCAACGGCACGATGCACGTCGCCGACCCGG
The DNA here is from genome assembly GCF_051195075.1 of Halobaculum sp. EA56. NCBI lineage: Archaea > Methanobacteriati > Methanobacteriota > Halobacteria > Halobacteriales > Haloferacaceae > Halobaculum > Halobaculum sp. EA56. The sequence goes on along the minus strand of NZ_JBNTJX010000005.1, from coordinate 354,720 downwards.
GCGTTCCCCTCTCCAGCGACCTCGCGCACGCGCGCCTGTTCGGCTACGACCCCGCGGAGCTTCCGGGGCGGGGCGTACTGGAGGCGCGGGGGTTCGGTCGCGACCCGGACCCGGAGAGCGTCGTCTGCTCGGCCTCGTTCGCCTCGTTGAACGGCGACGGGACCGTCGCCGACCGTCACCTCCCGGCGGACGCGGCCGACTTCCCGGCCCTCGCGGACGGTCCGGGCGTGGCCGAGGTGGACGTGCCGGGCGTCGAGGGGTGCCGCGTCTCGTTCGAGTACACGTGGAAGAACCGGGGACTGGTCACGGTTACTGCGGACACGGTGGTGTCCCCCGCGGTCACGGACGCGGACCCGTTCGCCGAGGGGCTGCCCGTCGTCGCGAGCGAACCGGTCGCGGACGCGGCCGACCCGGCGGCCGCCGGACGCACCGCCGAGGCGCTGCGGGCGTACACGCGGTCGACCCGCGACGCCCTCGCGGACGCCGATTCCGACGGGCCGGCGGACGTGGTGCTCTCGAAGTGGGCCGGGGCGGCGACGGGTCCCGAACCGTTCCGCGAGCGACACGGGCTCGACGGCGCCAGCCTGACGCCCAAGCCGGTGTTGACGGGGTTGGCGCGGACGGTCGGTCTGTCCCACGAGTCGCCGCCGGAGGGCTACGGGGCGCGTGCCGAGCGGGCGCTCTCGGCGCTCGACGAGCGGGAGTTCCTCCACGTCCACTACCCCGAGCCCGACGAGGTGTCGCACGCCGCGGGTCCGGCGGCCAAGCGCGACGAGCTCGCGGCCATCGACGCCTCTCTGGGGCCGGTCGTCGACCGCGCGCTCGCCGATCCGGAGCTGGTCACCGTCGCCACCGCCGACCACACGACCCCGAGCACCGAGGACGTGGTCCACTCGGGCGAGCCGGTGCCCGTGACGATGGTCGCCGAGGGGGTCCGCGTCGACGACGTGGACGCCGCCGGCGAGCGCCCCGCGGCGACGGGAGGACTGCGCGGGGTCGGGGGGCGAGACCTCCTGCGCGTCGCCCGCGCGGCCGCCGACCGCGTGCTGCTCGACGGCCTGCGGCGCACGCCCGCTGTCCGCGACTACCCCACGACGGAGGTGACGCCCCTGTGGCCGGAGACCGAGTGAGCCGGGACGACCGGGCCGACCGGACGCCCGCCGACGGGGCGGACCCGACCCGGTGCGGCTGCGCCGGGAAGACGCCGCTCCGACGGGTGGTGTTGCCCGCCCGCGACCGGGTCGCCGACGCGCTGGGGGGAACGAGCGTCGAACTCGGGGCGGACGCCGACGCGGCGGTCCTCCCGACGGCCGACAGTCCGACCCGGATCGAACGCGCGACGGAGGCGGTCGCGCTCGACGGCACCCCGCTGTCCGTCCCGTTCGACGACGGGGACGACGCCCACAGCGCGGCGGAGCGCGACCGATCGGCCCCCGTCGTGACCCTCGCGTGTGCCGTCCTCGGCGACGATCTCGCCGACCCGGACCGCCTCGGCGACGCGCTCGCGACGGCGTACGGCGGGCTCGACGGTCCCGACGTGCGGATCGGGAAGGGACACGCCGTCCAGGTCCCGGGGGCGAGCGGCGGTCGGCTCTGGGTCGAACACCTCCGGCCGGAACCGGACGCGGGCGGGGGCGCCGTCCCGGACGACGGGAGCGCTGCCGACTCGGACTACGAGGGGAGGGCGGTCGCCGCGAACGTCGACGCCGTACACGCGTTCCCGGTTCTCGACCCGCCGACGCAGGCGCGGATCGCCGTCCTGAACGCCCTGAACGACGCGCACGCCGTCGGCGCGACCGTCCGGCGGACCGTCCGCCCGCTGGTCGCGACGCCGCACGGCGGGGAACCGGAACCGGGCCGGGTCACGGGCTGGTATCGCGAGGGCGTGCCGGCTGACGTGACCGTCCTGCCGCCGTCAACCGTCTCGCACGACGGCGACGGGTGGCTGCTCGGCGCGAGCGTCGCCGCGGCGGGGGGTCACGTCGCGGAGGGCGCGACGCCTCCCGCGCTGCCCGGCGAGTGTGAGGTCCTCCTGACCCGCCCGCTCGGCGGGCTCGCGTGTTTCGCCCGCGGCGTCGTCGCCGGCGAGGGCGACCGACGCGAGCGCGGGCTGGCGGCGCTCCGCCGCGACACCCGACCCGTCGCCGAGGCGGTCGACTCGCTCCGACCGGCGTCGGGCGAGGCGTTCGACCCGGCGCGACACGTCGCCCGCGTCACTGACGTCTCCGGCGAGGGGATCGCCGGACTCGGCCGGCTCGCGGCGGCCGAGGGACGGTCCCTGCGACTCCGCCGGCTCCCGCTGCTGACCGGCGCCGAGGCCGCGGCCGAGGCGTGGACGGTCCCGGACGCGACCGTCGAGACGAACGGCCCGCTGGCCGTGTTCGCGGCGCCCGCCGTCCTCGGGGAACTGGCGGACGGGCTCCGCGGCGTCGACGGCGCCGACCCACGACGGGTCGGATCCCTCGACGAGGTGGGGCCGGCGATCCTCGACGCGACGGACGGCGCGCTCGCCCGCGCGGTGGAGCCGGCAGCGCGGTGGCCGACGGCCGGTGATTCGCGGTGACGACCGACGGACGCCCCGGCGGGCGGGTCGTCGGCCACGTCCACGGCCGGTTCCAGCCGTTCCACGACGGCCACCGCGCGTACTGCGAGTGGGCCGCCGGCGAGTGCGACGAACTGCTGGTCGGGATCACGAACGCCGACCCCGCCCACGTCGAGCGGGAGGCGGCCGACCCGGACCGCGACGACCCGAGGAACAACCCGTTCCGCTACCACGAGCGACACCGGATGGCCACCGACGCGCTCGCGGCGGCGGACCTGCCGGTCCCGGTCCGCGTCCTGCCGTTCCCCATCAACCGGCCGGAACTGTGGGAGCACTACGCCCCGGCCGACGCGCTCCACCTCCTGCGGGTGCTGGAGGAGTGGCACGAGGTGAAGGCGGACCGCCTCCGCGACCACGGGCGGGCGGTGCGGACCGTCGAGGCCGAGCGGACCGTGAGCGGTACCGGTATCCGCGAGTCGATGGCCGCCGGGAACGGCGCGTGGCGCGACGAGGTTCCCCGGGCGGTCGCCGCCGTGGTCGACGACATCGACGGCGAGGCGCGCGTGCGGTCGCTGTGGCGGGACTGACGGCGAGGGCGCCGGCGCGGTCGGGGGAGCCGTCCCCCGCCCCCCGATCAGAACTCAAGCGACAGCTCGACACCGACGGACAGCTCGTCGTACGGCGGTTCGCCCCCGAGTCGGGTGTTGTCGACGACGAGCGTGTACTCGCCGTGGGGGAGCCGCGTGTCGCGGAACAGCACCGTCGGGCCGCCCGCGGCGGAGGCGGCGGAGATGCCGTCGAGCGCCTCGCCCGCGCGGTACGCCTCGAACGCCTCCGCCGTGAGCGTGTGCACGTCGAGCGGGAGCGACAGGCGCTCCACGATGCGCCCGGACAGCAGTCCCGCCCCCTCGGACTCGGGCCAGGATATCGGGACGGCCGCGTACTGGCCGGGGCGGAGGACTGCCCGCCCCTCCAGGATGGTCCCCGGCGGGTCGCCGCGGGTCACGTCCCGCCACGCGTCGGTCGCCTCCGAGGGGGTGCCGCCGCCGAGGCAGCCGGCCAGCCCGGTCGCGGCCGCGGCACCCACGCCCGACACCGCCGCGAGGAAGCGACGCCGGTCGAGACGTGGCCCGGCGACCGCGTCGCCGTCGCGGTCTTCGGTGCCCTCCCCGTCGAGGTCCGCGGTCCCGTCGGGTCGGCCGTCGCGAGGCGTCATTCGTCACCCCCGTCCCTGGTCCGCGGGTCGACCGCGGCCGCGACGACGTCGCTGAGGAGGTTCCCGACGACGCCGACGACGACGACCACTGCCGTCCCGAGCAGCAGCGGCATGTCGCGTTCGATCGCCGCGTCGTACGACAGGCGCCCGATGCCGGGGATGTCGAAGGCGAACTCGATGACGTACACCGCGAGCACCAGCACCGCGAGCAGGTCGGTCACGAACAGCGCCGCGACGGGGGCGGCCGCGTTCTTCAGCACCCGCAGCGCGACCTGCCGTCCGGGGAGCCCCTTCGCGTGGAGGTAGCGGACGAAGTCGGCGCCGACCACCTCCCGCGTCTCCGAGCGGGTGTAGGCCAACTGGCTGGCGAACAGCGTCGTCGCCAGCAGGAGCGCGGGCGCGAGGAACTTCGTGAGCCACCAGCCCTGACCGATCCGGGCGGAGACGCCGGGGAGCGTCACCGCCCACAGGCACAGCGCCGCCAGCCAGAAGTTGGGGACGCCGAACGAGAGGTAGCCGCCCACGCGGACCAGGGCGGCCAGCCGGGTGCCGTCGCGGGCGGTCGTGAACAGCCCGCCGGCGACGCCGAAGACGACCGCCAGCAGGAACCCGGGGAGCGCGTACCGGAGGGTCCGCTCCAGGCGGTCGGCGACGAGCGCCGTCACCGGCGCGCCCAGCGTGAACGACACGCCCCACCGGAGGGTGACCATGTCGTACATGTACCCGAGGTACCGCTCGTGGAGCGGCCGGTCGAGGCCGCGCGCCTCCAGGTACGACCGCCGCAGCGCTGCCAGTTCCGACTCGTTCAGCTCCCCGCCGGAGGCGAAGGACGCGCCCGCGACGGCACCCTCGACGGCCGTATTCGGCGCGAGCGCGACGACCAGGAACGTCGCCGAGAGCCCCACGAGCACCGTGACGGCGGCGCCGGCGAGGCGCGCGAGGAGCCACCGGCGCCTCATCGGTCGCACCTCCGCGCGGGGGCCGCGGGGACTCGGTCCACGTCTCCCGTCCCTCGACCCGCTCACACCAAATTGTTTGCTGAAGCGACGAGTGCAGTTACCGCCGGATTTAGGTCGTCACCGCGCGCAGCACGGCCGATGCCCTCCGATCGGGACGACGGGTCCCCCGCCCCGGACGCCGACGCGCCGCGTCGGTTCGCCCGCGACGGCCACGGCGGGCCGGTCGTCCGCGGGTTCGGCGACGACGACCGCGCGACTGTCGGGAGCGACGATGGGAGCCCGGCGACCGAGGCCCGCGACGGGGAGGCCGTCGGACGCGTCGGCCGCGGGCCGAGAGCGGACGGGCCGGGGACGGACGAAGCGGACCGGGCGGAGGGACTCCGCTCCGCCCTGCCGGCCCGACACACGCTCGCGATGGCGGCGCTGGGGCTCGCGCTGGTCGCCGTCTTCCTGTACGACGTGTTCGTCGTCCACGTCTACCTCGTCGAGTCGTGGGAGTGGGACCCCACGCGCTCGGACTGGCTGTTCCTCGCGTCGCTGTGGCTGCTGGCGACGCTCGCGACGCGGGTCGTCCCGAACCGGGCGCTGGCCGAGCGGTACTGGTCGCGGATCCGCGACGACGGCGGTGCGATGGCGGCGCTTGCCGTCCTGGGCGCCTTCTTCGTCGTCGGGCTGGTCGGACCGCTCGCGGTCGGGTCGCCGCAGTCGCGGTTCCTGCTGGGCGGCCAGCCCCCGCCGCTGCTCTCGGTGGACGCGAACGCCGTCGCCAACTGCGCGGGGACGGTGTCGGCCGGCCGCTGCTGGGGGTCGCTCGCGTACCCCCTCGGAACGGACACGTACGGCTACGGGGTGGCGACGCTGCTCGTCGCGGGGACCCGGCTGGCGCTGTACGTCGCCGTCATCACCGCCGCCATCGTCGTCCCCGTGGGGGCGCTGGTGGGCGCGACCGCGGGCTTCTACGGCGGTCGCGTCGACCGCGTGCTGAGCCGATACATCGACGTGCAGCAGACGATACCCGCCGTCGTCGCGTACGTCGTGCTCGTGCTCGTCATCGAGAAGAGCCTGTTCATGCTCGTGCTCGTCTTCGGGCTGTTCTCGTGGGGCGGCGTCGCCCGCGTCGTCCGAGCGGAGACGCGACAGCGTCGGGACGCCGAGTACGTCCGCGCCGCCGAGGGGCTCGGCGGGACGAGGCGCTACCGCCTCCGGCGGCACGTCCTCCCGAACGTCTCCCACGGCGTCGTCACCGCCTTCGGCCAGCAGGTCCCCCTCCTGCTCGTGACGGAGGCGGCCATCGCCTACCTCGACCTCAACGCGATCGACCAGCCGTCGTGGGGCGCGCTCATCGCAAACGGCGTCGACTCGGGCGTCGTCGCGCAGTGGTGGGTCGCCGGCGCCGGGGTGGCCGCGCTCGCCGGGACGACGCTGGCGTTCAAGCTCGCCGCCGACGCGCTCCGGGACGCCCTCGACCCGACCGGGTGAGACGGGCGGCGACGGTCCGCCGGCGGTCCCGCCGTCGGCTCGGCTACACGATCTGCGGCGGGTGGACGACGACCCGGCCGTCGTCGGAGACGACGACCCGCAGCTCGTCGACCTCGAAGGAGACCCGGACGCGCCGGTCCTCCGCCCCCCGCGTCCCCTCGAGGATCGCATCGAGCGCGTCCGGCCCGACGAACGAGTACAGCGGCTCCGAGGAAGAGGAAGGATCGGTCCCCCGCACGTCGGAGACGGCCCGGATCACCGCGTCGGACGGCGACTCGTCCGGGCCGACGCGGTACGTGTAGCTCGGGTCGCTCGACCCCGTGCCGGTCCACACCGATACCTCCCCGTCGCTGCGCACGCTGACGACGTGGTCGTCGTAGTCGAAGGTGAGCCGGAAGGTCCCCCGTCGCCGCCGGACGAGCGCGTCGAGGACGATCGGGTCGAACACCGAGTCGATCCCCGGGCCCTCGTCGTCCGGCCCGTCGCGGACGGCCGAGACCGCCGCGTCGACGGCGTCGCTCGCGGACTCGGAGTCTGGGTCGAAACTGGCTCGGTACGGTTCCCTCGCCGGAGCACCCCGCCCGGCCGATCCCGCCGTGCGGTCGTCACCCATCGGGACCACGCGACCGGGGGTCGATCATGCCCGGACGTAGCGGGCACACCGGGAAATGACTTTCTTAACACCTCCAGTATGTGATGTCGAAATAGCAATATCCTCGAAGCTACATTGGCGTACTCCGACACATATCGGGACGAAAGAAGAGAATACACACGATATACTGCTCAATTAGCAATCTATCGCGGAGTCACTCCCCGAGATTCTCCGGGTCCAACCGGTCGTCGTCGTCCGCGTCCTTCGAGAAGTAGAAGTGGTTGAACGGCTGCGTCCGTCGCTGTCTCACGATCTCCGAGCTCTCCACCTCGACGCCGAGGTCGTGGATCGCGTCGGTGACCCGGACGACGTCGTCGCTCGTCCTCCCGACGACTTCCGCCTGGACGTTCCGACGTGCCGTCAGCAGTTCCCGGACGTCGACGACGCCGCGGACGTCCATGAGAGAGTCGACGACGTCTTCCCGCTCGGAGGGGTCGGCGGTGATGACGAACACGACGCGGAACGGGAGGTTCGCCCGCTCGTAGTCCAACTCGACGTGGTACCCCGTGACGATCCCGTCCTCCTCGAGCCGGTCGATGCGGTTGCGGACGGTGCTGGCGGAGACGCCGAGCTTGTCCGCGATCTCCTGTGAGGTCGTGTTCCGGGCGTCCACCTGGAGCATGTAGAGGACCCCCCTGTCGACGCTGTCCAGTTCGCGTGCCATGGTGGGGATTGCTGAAAGGGGTATAAGTCATCTGTGACTCGGGACCCCGCTCCACCCGCGGCGAGGGTCGCGCCCCCCGGGCGCGACCGGACGGGCCTGTCACTCGTCAACCAGCGTTCCCGCGACCTCGATCCGGTCGGCCAGCGTGTCCAGGAACCGCGCCGCGTCCGCGCCGTCGACGACGCGGTGGTCGAAGCTCAGGTCCAGCGGGAGCTGTCGGCGGAACGCGACGCCGTCCGTCCCGGGTTGGTCGTCGGCCCCGCGGTCGGCGCCGGCGGAACCGCCCGCGTCGGCGGCGTCGCCGCGCGCCTCCCGCACCGCCCGTTCGCGGATCCGGTTCACGCCGAGGATCGCCACCTCGGGCGGGTTGATCACCGGGGTGAACGAGTCGACGCCGAGGGGGCCGAGGTTCGAGACCGTGAACGTTCCCCCGCGGAGGTCGGCGGCGTCGTAGTCGCCGGCGCGGACGCGCCCGACCAGCGCCGACCGTCGGTCGGCGATCTCGCCCACCGTGCGGCCGCGGACGTCAGGGATCACCGGCGCGACGAGGCCGGCGTCGAGGTCGACGCCGTAGCCGACGTTGTGCTCCTCGTAGATCCGGTGTGTCCCGTCCTCGAAGGTGGCGTTGAACGCCGGGTGCTCGGCCAGGGCCTCCGACAGCGCCGCGATCAGGAGGTCGGTCACGGAGACCGACGCGTCGACCCGCTCGTCGGCGGCGTCGACGGCCGCGAGGATGTCCTCCGCGTCGACGACGCGGGTCGCCGTGACGTGGACCGCCTCGCTGTAGCTCTCGTGGAGCCGCTTCGCGATGGTGCGCCGCATCGGGCTCGGCGTCCGCTCCTCGGCGACGGTCCGGGGCGCCGGCTCCGAACGCGGCCCGCCCCCGGACTCGTCGTCCTCGTCGGCCGTGTCGCCCGCGTCGTCGGCGGCGGTGTCGTCGGTCATCGCTCACCCCTCCGGCTCGATGTACGCGAGCACGTCGCCGCGCTCGAACTCGCTGTCCTCCCCGCGGACGACCTCCGCGAGCACGCCCGTCGCCGGCGCGGGCACGTCCACGTCGACCTTCTCCACCTGGAACTCCGCGATGCGCTCGCCCGCCTCGACGCGGCTCCCCTCCGGGACGAACCAGTCGAGGACGAGGCCCACGTCGTCGTCCGTCTCGCCGGGCCACAGCGCCCCGCTGTCGACGGCGACGCGGTCCCCGTCGCTCATTCCCGGACCGCCCGCACGGCCTCGGCGACGTCCTCGACGCCGGGGTTCACTTCCTCCTCCAGCGGCCGCGAGTACGGGATCGGCACGTCCGGCACGGCGACGCGCTCGACCGCCTCCAGGGCGCCCGGGTCCGCCTCCGCGGCGCTGGCGACCACCTCGCCGGTGACGCCGAACGAGCGGTAGTCCTCGTCGACGACGACGAGCCGTCCCGTCTTCCGGACTGACTCGATCACCGTCTCGCGGTCCAGCGGGACCAGCGTCCGGAGGTCGATCACCTCCGCGTCGACGTCGTCCTCCTCGGCGAGCGTCTCGGCGGCCTCCAGTGCGCGGTGGACGTGCAGGCCGAGCGTCACGACCGTCACGTCCTCGCCCTCGCGCTTCACGTCGGCGCTCCCGAAGGGGATGGTGTACTCCTCCTCCGGGACCGGCGTCTTCGGGCCGTCCGGGGCGGGCATCCAGCCGATGCCCATCAGGCGCTTGTGGAACATGTAGACGACCGGGTCGTCGTCGCGGATCGCGTTGTGCATGAGCCCCTTGGCGTCGTAGGCCGTCGAGGGCACGACCACCTTCATCCCGGGGAGGTGCGCGAAGGTCCCGTACAGGGTCTGGGAGTGTTGAGCGGCGTCGTTGTAGGTGCCGCCGACCGCGGTCGTGAGCACCATCGGGACGCCGAACGAGCCCCCGCTCATGTACGTGTTCTTCGCCATCTGGTTGTAGATCTGGTCCATGCAGACGCCGAAGAAGTCGACGAACATCAGCTCGGCAATCGGCCGCATCCCGGCCTGGGCGGCGCCGACGGCCGCGCCGAGGTACGCCGTCTCGCTGATCGGCACGTCCATCACGCGGTCGCGGCCGAACTCCTCCAGCAGGCCCTCCGTGGAGTCGAAGATGCCGCCGTAGTCGGCGACGTCCTCGCCCATGTAGAACACCTCCTCGTCGGCCCGCATCTCGGTCGCGATGGCCTCCACCATCGCGTCGCTCATCGTCGCGGTACGTCCCGCCTGCTGCTGTTCCTGGGAACTCATCAGTCGTCACCTCCGGCGGCAGTGCCGGCGCCCGGCCGCTCCGGCTCCTCGTCCGTCACGCCCGACGGCGGGCTCCTGAACACGTCCTCGTGTGCCGCCTCCGGCTCCGGGAGCGGCTGTTCCTTCGCCCACGCGACCGCCTCGTCGACGCGGTCGGCCGCGCGCTCGCGGATCCCCTCGATCTCGTCGTCGTCGACGCCGAAGTCCCGCAGGTCGGCCGCGAGGCGCTCGATGCAGTCGCGCTCCTCCGCGCGCCGCTGGTCCGCCTCCGGGCGGTACGTCTCCGGGTCGCCCATGAAGTGGCCCATCCGACGGTGGACCTGTACCTCCAGCAGCGTCGGGCCGTTGCCGTCGCGGGCGCGGCCGACCGCCTCGCCGGCCGCCTCGTACACCGCCCGGGCGTCGTCGCGGTCGACGCGCACCCCGTGCATGTCGAAGCCGTCGGCGCGCTTCGAGCCGTCGCGGGGGCTCGTGACGCGCTCCTTTGGCATGCTGATCGCCCAGTCGTTGTCCTCGACGACGAACACGACCGGCAGGTCGTGGACGCTCGCCATGTTCAGCGACTCCAGGAAGCCGCCCTGGTCGAGCGCGCCCTCGCCGAGGTACGCGACGGCGACGGCGTCCGTGTTACGCTTCTTCGCCGCCATGGCGGCGCCGACCGCCGGGGGGCACCCCTGCGCGATGATGCCGCTGCACGCGAAGTTCACGTCCGGGTCGAACAGGTGCATGTGCCCGCCCTTCCCGGAACTCAGTCCCGACTCGCGCCCGAAGATCTCGGCGGTCATGCGCTTCAGGTCGACCCCCTTCGCGACGGCGATGTGGTGCGGCCGGTGAGGCGCGGTCACCGTGTCGTCGTCGCGGAGGTGGTGACAGACGCCCACGGCGGCCGCCTCGTGGCCCGCCGCAAGGTGGAGTTCCCCGGGGATCTCGCCGGCGCTGATGTCGAAGCCCGGCCGCTTCCCCTCCATGTACTCGTCCTGCAGGCGCTCCTCGTAGAGCCGCGCCGTGACCATGTCCTCGTACATCAGTCGCAGCCGTTCCGTGCTTGGTGATGTCATAGCACAGTGTAGCTGTTCCCGCGACAACACATCAAATGCTGTCTCGGGGGGCTGACGTGTCAGTTACGTTGTATTCCTCAGGTCGGACGGCGGCGGTCGACCCGGCCGACGAACCGATGGCGGGAGTGCACGGGGCCCTCTGACGTCTCACCCGCCCCGTGTCGCCCCGACGTACGGAGTCGGTCGTGTCCGCTCATAATCACGTCGCGGTCGTGCGTCGTCCGCGCGCTCCGGAGCGACGGGCGGTCGGGGAAAGGCGATATAAAGCCCTCGCCCCTACCGTGGTCCGTGGATTCTCCGTACGAGGTTCTCGGGGTCGACGCCGACGCGGACGACACGGAGATCGAGCGGGCGTACCGCCGCCGCGTCAAGGAGGCGCACCCGGACAGGGGCGGGTCGGCCGCGGAGTTCCAGCGCGTCCGCGAGGCGTACGAGGCGGCGGTGTCCGGGGAGGCGGCACCGCCGACGGATCCCGGGCCGGCGGCGTCGCCCCGACGGGACGGGGCCGCCGGCGAGGGCGGCGGTCCGGGGTCGAACGCCGGGACCGCGGGTCGCGGGCGGCGCCGACGGGACCGGTCACCGCCGGCCGGGTCGGGCGCGGCCCGCGAGTCACGCGTGGAGTACCTCGACTACGAGGTGCTGGCCGACAGGGGCTGGGAGCTCGACGACCCGGACCTCTTCGAGAAGGCGGGCGAGGCGGACCTGGACGCGGACGACTACGGCGTGTTCCTCGCCGAGCCGGGGGAGACGCTCCTGGAGGCCGCCGAGAACAGGGGGTTCGAGTGGCCGTACGCCTGCCGCGGCGGCGCGTGCGCGAACTGCGCGGTCGCGGTCGTCGACGGCGACCTGGGCGCGACCGTCGACAACGTCCTCACCGACGAGATGACCGCGGACGGCTTCCGGCTCTCGTGCATCGGCGAGCCGGTCACCGACGACCTGCGGGTCGTGTTCAACGTCAAGCACCTCCCCGGACTCGAGGAGCTTCGGCTGCCGGCCGACCGATTCGAACGCGCACGCGCCGACGACTGATCCCGCCCGTCGCCCGGCCCCCGATACGAGATACCCGCGACCGGCCCGGCGGTGAACCGCGTCGCGTCCGGAGCATCCCGAAAGGTAGCGTAGACACCTATTAGGAGATTTGTGGACGAGGTAAAATAGGTAAAATAGGTAAAATAGGTAGAATAGGTAATTCCGTTCTGCGGGGGGCAGGAGGTCCGGGACCGTGCCGGGGTTTAAAAGTGGGGAACCGACAATATTCGGAGTATCAGATATATTTCAAATCGAGGACCGAATTAACACCGGAGGCACGGAACCGCTCGAAACGATAGGATAGGGACGACGGAGTTTCGTGGTCTCAGTTATACGTAGAACGATACAACGTCCGCCGGAATTCGGTGATTTTAACAGTGTTAGCCCTAAGTACGGGGCAGACGACAATAGATGACTGTGGACAGTTCGATTGGGGGGGCGGAGGGTGACCACCGCTCGTACGAGACGGAATGGACGGACTTCGAGAGCCCGAGCACGGCGGTCGTGGTGGCAGTCGCCGAGGCGACCGGCCGCGACGAGCAGTCGACGCCCGTGCTCAACGACTACATCGACGGCGACGCGCTCGACGCGCTCGTCTCCGGCTCGTCGAACCGAGTCGAGATCTCCTTCACGTACGACGACGCGACCGTACACGTCTCCGGGAGCGGTCGCCTCGTCGTCGAGACGTACGAGTAAGCCGGATCGACCGCGTCGGTCTCCCTCCCCCGCTTCGCGGATCGACGGCCCACGTCCCTCCCGTTCGTCGGGTTCGCCGCCGACCGTCAGGTCGGTTCCTCGTACAGCTCGATCACCTCCGGAGTGATCCGCACCCAGTACCCCCAGAGCTCGAAGGTGACGACCGCGGTCGACTGCCGACCGATCGCGTTCAGCGCGTCGACGTCGACCGCCCGTTGAAGCACGGCCGGCTCCGTCTCGGGCTCCACGCCCACACGATCGAACAGGAGCAGGAGCTGTTCCGACGGCGGATGCCACCGGCTCCGCGGGTCGACCGCGTCGGGTGACCGGGTCCCGAGGTTCGGGACCGGCGCGGCCGTGTCGCGGGGAACGCACGGCCCGCGGGGGACGCGTCCGCCGGGGGTCTCGTCGCTCACGGACGGGCCCGTCGGTCACGCGCGCGAACCCGTTCGCACGCCCCTTCCGGAGCGCCGTCCGGCGACGAACCGCGCTCGGAGTCGTCGGCAGTGCTCATATCTCTGATCTTCACTCTATCGGACTAAGTTATATAGTCGTTTCGTGACTCCGCTCCCCAGAGTACGCCGCCTACCCGTCCCCCACAGGGGCGAGAGCGAGGCCCCGCGTCGTACCGAGCGACGAGGGAGGCGCCGAGCGCGTCGTTCGACACGGACGCGTCGGCCCTCTCGCCCGGGGGCGTATCGGCCGGAACACGACGGAACCGTCGTCGCGCACGATCCACGGGCGCGTACCGGACGACATCGGTGCGCCGCCGACGAGGGGCCCGTCCGATCACCCGGAACGGGAAACTGGGGTCGCCCGGGTCGGTAGCCGCCCCCATACCGTCCGCGTTCCAGTCGCCGGCGGATCCGTCGCGAGCGGTCGACACTCGGCGTCGATGTCGACCCCGTAGGCGGGACGTACGGCCGCTAGTCGGTCCGTTTTCGATAGAAATGGGGGAGCATACGCCCGGTACCGTCCGCCTTCCGTGCGGGTCGGCGACGACCCGGACACCGACTGGGGTCGGGGCGGCCGACCCGAGCGTCGGGGGGACTACGGGAGCGCGGCGCGGACGCGGCCGACCGCGCCGTCGGCCGCGACGCGGAGGGCGTGTCCCTGCACGAGCGCGAAGCCGACGAGAACGAGCAGGAACCCGAGCACGGCCCCCGTCGTCGGCACGTACCCGAACGCGGCGAACGACAGGCCCGCGGCCGCCATCGGCTCGGCGTAGCCGACGAGCATCGTCCGGGTGGCGCCGACGTCGTCGAGGAGCCGGAAGTACAGCAGGTAGGCCACGACACCGGGGCCGACGATGAGGAACGCGAGGGTTGCGAGCCCCGCCGGCGACGGCGAGACGACCTGCGGCTCGCCGAGGACGCCGCTGCCGGCGTGGAGCAACAGCGCGCCCGCGAGCATCCCCCATCCCTGCAGGGCGGCCGTCGACAGCGTCGGTCGAACCCGGCGCAGGAGCAGCGTGCCGACCGCGAACGCGACCGTCGCCGCGAACACGAGCGCGGTCCCCCGTACCGGGACGCCGCCCGTTCCCCCGGGGTTCGTCACCGCGACGACGCCGAGGAAGCCGACCCCGACGCCGATAGCCTCGGTCCTGCCGAGCCCCTCGTCGCCGAGCACGAGGGGGGCCAGCAGCGCGGAGACGACCGGCGCGAGCGCGACGACCGCCGACGCGACGGCGCCGGGGACGCTTCCCTGCCCGACGTACAACAGCGCGTGGTGGGCGAACACGACGAACACGCTCACGACGGCGACCGCCGCGACGTCGTCGCGCGTGCCGGGCAGCGCCCGCCCGCCGCGAGCGACCGCGAGCCCGAGCACGAGCGCACCCGCGACGTCGTACCGCACCGCCGCGAACAGCAGCGGCGGCCACTCCTTCACGCCGGCCTCGATGGCGACGAACGAGCCGCCCCACAGCGTGGCGAGCAGCACGAACAACACCGGTGTGGACGAGAGCTTCGTCCAAAGAGTTGCGCGTTCCATTGTTCTTGTTCCGGATATAGCCACTTATATTGATAAGCCCTTCTACACAGACGCGGTTTGCTCGAAGTTATCACTCATTTACCATCGTGACAGTTGGATGCCGTCCGAAACGGCGGGGGCGACGTCGGAGAGGACTGGAACTATTTGGGTGGGGGCCCCGGTGGCGGTATGGACGAACGCGACCTCCGCATCCTGAAGGCGATCGCGGACCTGGGGACCGGGAGTCCCGAGCGGATCCACGAGGAGACTCAGATCCCGGTGTCGACTGTCCACTACCGGCTGAACAACCTCCGGGACGCCGGCGTGATCAGGAACGACCTCTACGACCTCGACCTGGACGCGCTCGGCCTCGGCGTGACGGTGCTGGTGGAGGTGCTCGCCGACTACGCCGGCGCACACGAGGACGTGGCCGGGACGATCGCGGAGATCGAGGGCGTGACGACGCTGCTGTCGACGATGGGGGAGACGGACTTCGTCGCGGTCGCCCACCTCCCCGACGACGAGGCGGTCGGGCGACTGCTCCGCGAGTTCGAGGAGGTCCCCGCGGTCGAGCGGACGAACTCGACGTACGTCATCGAGACGCTGTACGACGACGCCCGCGCGCTGTCGTCGTACTCGCTGGACTCGCTGGTGGACGCGCTGGCCGACGAGTGAGCGGACGGCGACGAGTGACCCCGGAGGGCCGGACGGCCGGATGCCTGTCGGACGCGTAGGTTTATCTGACTCGGAACGGACTCGCGAGCGTATGCACCTCATCGAGTCGGCGCTGAGCGACACCCATCGTGAGGTCCTGGACCGGGCGGACGCGTTCGCCTCGGAGGTCGTCGCCCCCCGCGCGGCCGAGATCGAGGCGGCCGACGAGTTCCCGCGGAACGTGATCGAGGAGGCCGGCGAGCGGGGGCTGCTCGGACTGCTCCTCCCCGAGGGGTACGGCGACCTGACGACCGACTTCCTGGGCTACTGTCTCGCCGTCGAGCGCGTCGCCGCCGAGAGCGGCGCGGTCGCGGAGACGATCCAGGGTCACACGTTCGCCGCCCTGCCGATCGCGCGGTTCGGGACCGACGAGCAGCGCGAGCGGTACCTCCCGCGCATGGCGTCGGGGGAGGCGGTCGGCGCGATGCTGTTGACCGAACCGGACGCGGGGAGTTCCCCGTCGGAACTGAGCACGGTGGCGGAGGCGACGGACGACGGCTACCGACTCTCGGGGGAGAAGGCGTTCGGCACGAACGCGGGCGTGGCGGACGTCCATCTGGTCGTGGCCCGGAAGCGGCCACGGCCGGAAGACTCCCACGGCGTGAGCGTCTTCCTCGTCCCCGGGGTCGACGACGCCACCGGCTTCGAGTTCGAGCGAGTCGAGTACATGGGGATGCGCGGCCACGTCACCGGCGACACCACGCTCGACGGGGTGGAGGTCCCCGCCGACGACCTCCTCGGCTCGGTCGGCGAGGGGTTCCGCATCGCGATGGGGACGATCGACATGGCCCGGACCGGCCTCGGCGCGATCGGCGTCGGGATCGCCCGCGCGGCGTTCGACGAGGCGACCGCGTACGCGGGGGCCCGCGAGCAGGGCGGGAGCCCCATCGGGGAGTATCAGGCCGTGCAGGTGCTCGTCGCCGACATGTACCAGCACCTCGCGGGGGCGCGCCACCTCGTCTACTCCTCGGCCGCGGCCATCGCGGCCGACGAGGGCGACACCCGCGCCTCCAGCGTCGCGAAGCTCTCGGGCAGCGAGGCCGCCGAGTTCGTCTCCCGGAACGCGATCCAGATCCACGGGGGGAAGGGGTATCGGAAGGGGACGCCGGTGGAGCGGTACTACCGGGACGCGAAGATCCTCAGCATCATCGGCGGCACCTCCGAGATCCAGCGGACGACGATCGCGACCGAGACGCTGGACCTGTGAGGTGACCGGGGTCGGATAGTCGACGGTCCCGGCGTTCGCGGCGGGACGCCGGCGCCGGAGGCCCGGACCGACGGACCGGTGTCCCTACTCGAACGCCGTCGGCCCCTCGTCGGCCGCGCGGCGGGGCTCGAAGCGGACCGGGTCGTCCGCGACGGCGACGACGTCGCCGGCGTCCGCGAGGTACGCGAGGTGCGCGGCCGCCTCCCCGGCGCCGAACTTGGCGTGGACGCCGCGCATCTCGCCGAACAGGTCCGCGGCGACCTCCCACGGCGTCGGGCGCTCGAACCGCCGCACGCGCTCGAACACCCGACGGCTCCGCGTGCGGTGGTGGTCCCTGATCGCCTCGAACCGCCCGGGGACCGCCAGGTCCGTCCCGTGGCCCGGACGGAGCGTCCCCTCGCGACCCTCCAGGCGGGCGAGCGACGACAGGAACGAGGCCAGCGGGTTCCCCGCGCGGGTATCGCTCCCGCCGACGTTCGGCGTGTACATCGGGAGCAGCGTGTCCCCGACGAACACGTCGCCGTCGGCCGCCAGCGCGAGGTGTCCCTCCGTGTGCCCCGGCGTGTGCAGGACCGTCGCCCCCGCGATCGCGTCGCCGTCGGCGTGCGCCTCCACGGGCGTCTCCGCCGGGAGGGGCGACGGCGCGTCGCCGTCCACCACCGCGGCGGCGACGTCCGCGGGGACGCCCCACGAGCGCATGGTCCGCTCGTCGCGGCGGAGCCGGCGCTCGCGCTCGGCCCGATACTCGGCCACCAGCGGGGCGTCGCGCTCGTGCATGTGGACGGTCGCGTCCGCCGCGTCCGCGAGCCTGGGGGCCAGTCCCGCGTGGTCGGCGTGCCAGTGGGTGACGACGACGTGGTCGAGCGCGTCGAGCGCGACCTCCGCGTCACGCAGGCCGGCGCGAAGCTCGGCCCACGCGTCGTCGCCGGGCGGCCCGGGGTCGACGAGGACGCCGCGCTCGGGGAGCACGTACGCGCTGTTGGTCCCCTCGGGCCCCCCGGCGCTCACCGGGATCCGTTCAGCGGGCATTCGTCGGTCGCCGCGGAGCGGTCTCGATGGATGACATGGTCGGTTCCGGTGACGTGAGGGTGGAACCGTCGACCGGATAAATGGTTGGCCGTTCGTCCCTGCGGAGTACTTATCGGGCGGTACGCCGATCCCGGGGTATGTCGCACGACACGCTCGACGTGGACGTGACCGACGGCGTCGCGACGGTCCGCCTGCGGAACCCGCCGGTCAACGCCATCGACCAGGAGATGCGCTTCGAGTTGCGCGACGCGCTCGACCGCCTCCGCGAGGGGGACGTCCGGGTCGTCGTCGTCCTCGGCGACGGCGAGGTGTTCTCGGTGGGCGCGGACGTGTCGCTGTTCGAGGCCGCCCGCGAGTGGACGACCGCCGAGTTCAGGCGGAACTCCCGGGTGCTCGGCCGGGTGTTCGACGGCCTGGAGTCGATGGAGAAGCCGACCGTCGCCGCGGTCGAGGGGACCTGCGTCGGCGGGGGCCTGGAACTGGCGCTCGCCTGCGACGTGCGGATCGCCGCCCCCGACGCGACCCTGGGGTTCCCCGAGCACAACATCGGACTCATCCCGGGCCTCGGCGGGTGTTCGCGCCTCGTCGACCTCGTGGGCCCGGGGAAGGCCAAGGACCTCGTGTTCACCGGCGACCTGCTCGACGGCGCGGAGGCCCGCGACCTCGGGATCGTCGAGCGCGTGGCCGAGGACCCCGAATCCGCGGCGGCGGAGTACGCCGACACGCTCCTGGACAAGCCCCCGCAGGCGCTCGGCCTGGCCAAGCGCGTCATCGACGCGTCGGCGGACGCCGACCGCCGGACCGCCGGCCTGCTGGAGTCGCTCGCACAGAGCACGCTGCTGGAGACCGCGGACCACGCCGAGGGGATCGAGGCGTTCCGCGAGAAACGGGACCCGGAGTTCACCGGCGAGTAGGTGAGCCGGGGCGGCGCCCCTCCGGGGTCACCCGCGGCGGCCGAAGATGTTGGTGGCCCGCCAGAAGACGACCTCGTCGCCGTCCTGGTTAGTCGCCGTGATCTCGTTGTCGACGTATCCGCGGTCGTCCCTGCTCTCGGAGGCCGTCTTGTCCACGACCGCGAACTCGACGTCGATCTCGTCGCCCGGCCGGACGGGCGTGCGCCAGCGGAGTTCGTCCATCCCGAACGACCCCATGCTGACCGTGTCGTTGAAGAACCCGTCGACGGCCAGCCGCATGCAACAGGACGCCGTGTACCAGCCGCTGGCGATGATCCCGCCGAAGACGGAGTCGGCCGCGGCCTCGGGGTCGACGTGGATCGGCTGGGGGTCGTACCGCTCGGCGAACGCCAGCATCTCCTCCTCGCGCGCCACGAAGCTCCCGACGTCGTGGACCGCGCCCTCCTCGATGTCCTCGAAGGTTCGTTTCGTCATGCGGTCACACGTGGCACGGCGTCCGATAAAAACACACCCGATAGCGGCGCGGGGCGCACGGCGGCTCAGGTGCGGGAGTCGCGTCGCCCCTCCGGCCGAACGGGGTCACCCGACGGGTCATACTGTCAGACGTACGCACTTCGAGAATTTCGCCACCCCGAGGTGGCGAATCTCTTCACGAAGGTACGTCTGACAGTATCAGTTCGTCGCCCCCTGCTCGCGTTCGCGGAGCTTCACGCGCTGGATCTTCCCCGTCTCCGTCCGCGGGAGTTCGGCGACGAACTCCACGGCCCGCGGGTACTTGTACGGCGCCAGGGTGTTCTTGACGTGATCCTGGATCGACTCGCGGAGGTCGTCGCTCCCCTCGACCCCGTCCGCGGTGACGACGAACGCCTTGACGATCTTCCCGCGCTGCTCGTCGGGCGCGCCGATGACCGCGACCTCCGAGACCTCGTCGAGTTCCTGGACGGCGTTCTCCACCTCCGGTCCGGGGATGTTGTACCCCGAGGAGATGATGAGGTCGTCGCGCCGGGACTTGTACTCCAGGCGACCGTCCGGCCGGTGGACGAAGATGTCCCCCGGGTAGCTCCAGCCGTCGACGACGGCCTCCTCCTGCTTCTCGGGGCGCCCCCAGTAGCTGATCCCGGTGGGACCGCGGACGGCGAGCAGGCCGGCCTCGCCGCGTTCGACCTCCGCTCTCGTCTCGGGGTCGACCACCTTGCACTCGTAGCCGGGGACGGGGAACCCCGTCGCGCTCGGGTCGACCTCCTCGTCGTGGCGGTGGCTGACGAAGATGTGGAGCATCTCGGTCGTCCCGATCCCGTCGAGCAGCGTGATCCCGTAGTCCTCCTCGAACGCCTCGAAGGTGCTCGGCGCCAGCGGCTCGCCCGCGCTCATCCCGACCCGGAGCGACGAGAGGTCGAACTCGTCGGGGGCGTCGGGGTGCCCCGAGAGCATCTGGTTGAACGCCGTCGGGATGGAACACAGCACGGTGATCCCGTGGTCCTCGACGGCGTGGAGGAGGTCCTCCGGGGTGGCGTCCTCGACGAGGCTCGTCGTCGCGCCGAACCGGAGGGGGAAGGTCACCAGGTCGCCGTAGCCGTACGCGAACGGGAGGGGCGGGTTCCCGCCGAACACGTCGTCGCGGGTCGGCTCCAGACAGTACCGGGCGTACGTGTCGGCCGTCGCGAGCAGTTGTCGGTGGGTGTGGACCGCGCCTTTCGGGCGCCCGGTCGTCCCGCTCGTGTACAGCATCAGCGCGAGGTCGTCCCGCTCGGTGTCGTGGGCGTCGAGGTCGGGGTCACCCTCCTCCAGCAGGTCGTCGAACCGCCGGTGGTCGTGGTCGACGCCGGCGCCCCGATCGGCCACGATCACCTCCTCGAGCGTGTCGAGTTCCGGCATCGCGTTCTCCAGTTCGTCGAGCAGGTCGTCGTAGACGACGGCGTGGGTCGCGCCCGCGTCGTTCACGATGTACTCCAGCTCCTTCGCCCGGAGCAGCTTCATCGAGGGGAGCGCGACGCCGCCGATCTTCTGGACCGCCAGACACGCGATCACCGCCTCCGGTCGGTTCGGGAACCGAACGAGCACGCGGTCCCCCGGACCGACCCCGGAGCCGGCGAGCGCGTCGCCGAGGCGGTTCACCCGCTCCCGCAACGCGGCGTAGGTGATCTCCTCGTCCTCGAACCGGATCGCCACGTCGTCGCCGTGGCCCTCATCGACGTGGCAGTCGACGAGCTCGGTCGCGACGTTGATCTCGTTCGGGTAGTGCACCTCGGGGACGGCGTGGACCAGATCCGGTCCGGCCGCAGAGTCCGGTAGCTTCCCGTCCGGAACGTGGGCTTGCATAGCAATGGACAGTGTAGACGGGGACGTTATAGAAGTTCCTACCGCGTCGTTTATGATGGTCGGCCGGTCCGGCCTGACGGCCCGACGAATGCTCGAAACACCCCGGCGGCGCTACCTCGCCCGGAGTTGCTCACCTATCCGGGGGCGCTCACACGGTCCAGAACCCGTCCGGATCGAACGACCGGACGAGGTCGAGTTCTTCGACCGTCGGGGGATCGGTCTCGCCGACGGGCGTACCGTGGACGTCCTCGCTCGTCCTGAGGTCCCAGGGGAAGTCGGACGCGACCTCGCCGGCCTCGACGCCCGAGTGCCGGCTTCGCAGGTACAGCTCGCCGTCCTCGAACCCGAACGTCGCCTTCGTCGTCACGAGCGCGTCCGGGCCGCCGCCCGGCGGGCCGTCCCCGTCCCGGAGGTCACCGTCTGCGCCGTGGCCCGGGCTGGTGACGTACTCCACGCGCTCGACGAACCGCCGCGGCTCGTGGGCCATGAGGATCACCGTCCGCCCCGCCATGCAGGCGATGTCGCAGGCCCCCCCGCTCCCCGGCAGTCTGACTTCCCGGTCGCCGGCGCGGACGCGCGTCGTGTTGAGGTTGCCGTGGCGGTCGATCTCGGCGCCGCCGAGGAACCCCACGTCCACGTCGCCTCGGGCCAGCCGCCCCATCACGTCCGTCATCCCGGTCAGCGAGACGGCGCGGTTCAGGTTCGGCAGGTCGCACATCGTGTGGAGGAAGCCGTCGGCGGGGTCGTCCCTGACCACGCCGCTCTCGAAGACGGACGTGGCGTTCGGCGCGTGCGTGCTCACCGCCACCTGGAACGCGATGAGCGGCAGGCGCATCCCGACGAACGCCACGTCGCCGTCGTCGATCTCGCGGGCGGCCGCGCTCACCATCTGCTCGCGCGGCGTGTAGTCGTCGGGCGCGACCGCCTCACCGCCGTCGGGGGTCGCATCGGGCGCGACACCGCCCGCGTCGTCCCCGACGCCGCTCGCGCCGGTCCCGTCCCCCGAGTCCTCACTGCCCATAGCGCACCTCCGCGGCGACGGTCGGCTCCGTCACGGCGAGGTCGCGGCCGACCTCGCGCTCGTACCGCTCGCGGTACTCCTCCCGGTCGTCGACCCCGTGGACCCACGCCTCGGCCCACGGGTCGAACCCCCCGGGGTCCCGCGTCCGCTC
This sequence comes from Halobaculum sp. EA56, assembly GCF_051195075.1. Taxonomy (NCBI): domain Archaea; kingdom Methanobacteriati; phylum Methanobacteriota; class Halobacteria; order Halobacteriales; family Haloferacaceae; genus Halobaculum; species Halobaculum sp. EA56. Next base: position 332,862 of record NZ_JBNTJX010000005.1, on the reverse strand, counting down.
CGCGTACTCCAGGAAGAACTCGTTGTCGCGGTCGTAGTGCCCGGCGACTGGGGACGGGTGCGCGCCGAACGGCGCCTCGACCACGGCGTCGACCTGCTCGCGGGTGATCCGGGTCCGGCTCGGGTCGCGCTTGATCACGGACTCGTCGACGACCTCCTCTGCGGTGACGAGGACGCGGTCGGCGGCCCGGACCGCCTCGTAGGTGACCCCGGTGTTGCCCCACAGGTGCGCGTCGCCGGTCGGCGCCGCCCGCTGGACGTGGACGACCGCCCAATCCGGCGACACGGCCGGCACCCGCACGACGCGCTCGCCCTCGAAGGGGTCCTCCCCGGTCTCGAACTGCGGCTCGCTCGCGATGTCGCTGCCGAGCAGCGACCTGGTCGGGAGGTAGGGGACCCCCATCGCCGCCGCCTGCAGGGCGAGCGCGATGGAGTAGTTCGAGTGGTTCTCCACGGCCAGTCCCCCGTCCTCGACCGCCCGGCGGAAGTTGTAGCCGCTGCCCGCGCTCACGTTCCCGACCCACGCCGCGCGGACGCGGGAGACGAGTCCCGCGCCGACCAGCTGGTCGAACAGCACGTCGCTGATCGGTCCCACGAGCGTGAGGTCGCCGATACCCTGCCGGATCAGTTCGTGGCCCGCCGCGAACGGGATCGCGTGTTCCAGCGCCAGCCCCGCGGCGACCGAGCTCCCTGCGTCGATGCGGGAGACGGCCTCGGCCATCCCCGTCGTCTTGTCGCGCTGCACGTCCCGACCCGCGCGGGCGGCCACCATAAAGCTAGAGCCGGCCGGCCACGCCACGCCTCCGGCGACGCGGGCGGCACCGACGAGGACGGGCGCGACCGGCCGGCGACCGCGGCGCCCTCGACGGCGACGCCCGATCAGATCCGCACGAACACGTCGCCGTCCTCGACCGCGCAGTCGAAGGTGCCGATCCGCTTGCCCGACGGCTCGTGTTCGCCCGTCTCCAGGTCCCACGACCAGAGGTGCCACGGGCACGCCACCGTGTTCTCCTCGACGTCGACGCCGCCGCGCGTCCCCGTCCACGTGTCGTCGGCGTTGATCTTCGCCTCGCCGGCCTTGCACAGCGGCGCCCCCTGGTGGGCACACCGGTTGCTGATCGCGAAGAACTCGTCGCCGGCGTTGAACACCGCGACCTCGATGCCGTCGACGCTCACCCCGATCCCGCGGCCCTCGGGGATCTCGTCGGCCGCCGCCACCCTCGTGAAGTCGTCGCCGACGCCGCCGTCGGCGGGATCGTTCGTGCTCATGGTCAGATCCGGAGGACCTCCTCCGCGTTGCCGTGCAGGATCCGGTCGCGCAGGTCGTCGTCGAAGGCGTTCGACGTGTAGAACCACGTCGGCGGGTCCAGCGTCTGGTGGGGCCAGTCGCTGGAGTAGGTGAACAGGTCCTCGGCCATGGACAGCTCCAACAGCTTGCGAGCCTCCCCGGAGTTGCGCGGGAGCGCGAACGGCTGCGTGCACAGCGAGACGTTGTCCCGGAGGTACTCGCTGGGCGCGCGCCGGAGGTAGCGCTCGCCCGACTCCATCTTCCGCGGCGTGATCTGGACGTCGTCGGGGTGCATCTCGTAGAACTCGTCCATCCGGTAGCGAAGGAACGGCGTCCACCAGTGGCCCGCCTCCTGGAAGACGACGTTCAGGTCGGGGTACGTGTCGAACACGCCGCGCATGATCATGTTCACCAGGTTGACCATCCCGTGGATCGGCCAGTCGAAGCCGAGGACCTCTGTCCACGTGAGCATGTCGTCGCCGACGTAGGAGTGCTGCGGCCAGTACGCGAGCGACCCGTGGAGCAGGAGCGGGAGGTCGTGCTCGACCAGCGCCTCGAACACCGGGTCGAACCGCTCGTTCCCCCAGGGCACCTTCGGGTCGAACCAGGAGTACGCCGCGACGATGCCGTCCTCGCGCCCGACGCGCTCGATCTCCTCGACGGCGTACTCGGGGTCCCACTTGGGCACCATCATCGCCGTGTACATGCCCTCGTCGGCGAAGTTGTCGAGCATGTAGTCGTTGGCCGCCTGACAGACGGCGTTCTTCAGCACCGGGTGGTGCTGCAGGTTCAGGTTGTTGATCCCGGGGTTGACGACGGGGTCGTCGACGGCGATGTCCGCGCAGGCCTCCCGGACGTCCTCGGCGTACTTGGCCCGACCCTGCGTGAACAGCCCCTCCTGGCCCTCCTCGATGCCGTAGGCGGCGTCCCACTTGCCCATGATCGGCGTCGCGCCGAACTCGGTCGTCAGCTTGTCGAGGGCGCGGTCGTCCTCCACGTACGCGAGCAGCTCCTCCTCCACGGGGTTGACGTGGAAGTCCATGTCGACGATGTAGTCGTCGAAGGCCTCCGGCGGCACCTCCGCGTCGGCGTCGAGCCTCCTGACCGAGGATGTCATGCCCTAGCGTGCAACGCTGTTCGCATTGAACGTTCTGGTGGGTGTGATCGAACACCGACGGCTCCGTGCGGGCGGCTCACGACTCGTCCCGGTGGTCGAAGAACCGCCGCGACTTGAGTTCGTACCGCGGCAGGCTCCGCGGCTCCAGGATCTCGAAGTCGATCCTGACGCCGACGGCCTCCCGCAACTCCGCCTGGAGATCGTGTGCGAGGTCGTCGTAGGCGTCGCGGTCCAGGTCCGGGTCGGCCTCCATCTTCACCGTCATCTGGTCGTTGCCGGAGACGCGGTCGACGTGGATCTCGTAGTGGGGGGTAGCGTGCTCGACGCCGGTCATTATCTCCTCGACCGCACGCGGGTAGATGTTCGTCCCCCGGAGCGTGAGCATGTTGTCGGTCCGGTCCAGGACGCTCCCCTCGAAGAACTTCCAGGTGAGGTCGGTGTCGAACACGTCCCGCGAGTCGTGGTACATCTCCACGATGTCGTGCGAGCGGTACCGGAGCGTGAGGCCGGGGGCGGTCGGGATGTGACAGGTGATGATGTGCTCCCCGCGGGCGCCGTCCTCGTGGATGACCTCGTCGGTGTCCGGGTCGACGATCGTCGAGTAGTAGTACGGCTCCACGGGGTTGACCCCGCCGGCGTTCACGTCCATCGTCGTCCCGAGGAAGATGGACTCCGACTGGCCGTAAGCGTCCCACACCTCCGCGCCCCAGCCGTCCTCGATCCGCGAGCGGACGGAGTCGACGAACGGCCCCTTCTCCCCCGCGTGGACGGTGAGCCGGACGCTCGTGTCCGAGAGGTCGACCCCCATCTCGTCGGCCTTCTCGAGCAGGTACATCGCGTACGTCGGGGTCATGACGACGACGTCCGGGTCGACGCTGACGATGTCGTCGATGCGCTCCTCGGTGGACTGACCGGCGCCGCTCCTGACGGTCGCCCCGAGCCGCCGGACGCCCCAGTAGGCGCTCCAGAAGCCGAGGAACGTCCCGAACGGGAACGCGAAGTAGAACGTGTCGTCGGGGCGGACGCCGCACCGCCAGAAGCCGTAGTTCCACGCGTCGCCGACGGCCATCGTCGCCGGCTGCGTCACCGCCTCCTGGAGGGGGGTACCGGTCGTCCCGCTCGTCTGGAACCGGTAGATGTGGTGTTCGGCCCCGGCCGGGTCGCGCCCGCGGAACGGATCGCCGCCGTGTTCCCGCTGGATCTCCATCAGCTGGGGCTTGTCGATGATCGGGACCTTCGTGTTGAAGTCCTCCAGCGTCCTGATGTCGCTCGGCTCGACGCCGGCGTCGTCGTAGATCTCCCGGTAGAACGGGATGTTCTCGTAGGCGTACTCGACGTTCCGCCGGATGCGCCTGAGGTGGAGGTCGTCCAGCTCCTCACGGGGCATCGTCTCCATGTACTCGTTCCAGTGGTCGCTGCCCGCCGCAGCGTCGTTGTACCGGGGGCGGTAGCTGTCGCGCATCACTCGTCCCCCTCGGGGTCGACAGGCTCCTCCAGTTCGGGGGTGTTCGCCGTCTCCTCCCCGAGTTCCCACATGAGGCGGTGGCAGTACATGTCGGCCTGATGGGCCGAGTGCGCGACGACGGGGATCGGAGCCTCGTCGCGGACCTCCTGGATGAGCGATCTGGCCCGGGCGATACGGTCGGTTATTTCCGCGCGGCTGAGGCCGTCTTCCGCGGACATTGGCGATCGACTGTGAGTGACTCGCATAAGCTTTTCGCGGACGCCGATCCGCGGGGTCTCACGGCCGCTGCGTCCCGGACCCCGCCGCACGCCGTTTCATCAATTATCGATCGCGTAGATTGAATCGCCCGTCCTGTTAATTGCAGTACGGAAGCGCGGGTCACGGGTGTTCCGACCGACACTATTAAACTCCCCCACTCCGACCGCATGGTAATGACACGCATAAGCAGGCGTGCGTTTCTGAAGAGCAGCGGCGGCACAGCGACCCTCGGCGTCCTCGCGGGCTGTGCGGGCGGCGGGGACGGCGGCGACGGCAACGGGGGCGGAGACGGCAACGGCGGAGGCGGCGGCGACGGCGGCGGCGCCACGACCGGAACCTCGGGCGACGGCGGCAGTTCGGAGCCGATCACCATCGGGGCGCTCGAACCGGTCTCCGGTCCGTTCGCGGCGTGGGCGACGCCCCACCGGGACGGACTCCAGTTCGCGGTCGACGAGATCAACGCCAACGGGGGCGTGCTGGACGGCCGTGAGCTGACCGTCAACGTGACCGACACGGGGGCGGACCCGTCGCAGGCGGACTCGAGCTTCCGGCGCCTGGTCGAACAGGAGGGCGCCGTCGCCACCACCGGCTCGGTGTCCTCAGACGTGGGCCTGCGCGTGTCCCAGACGGCGGAGGAACTGCAGGTGCCACACCTGCTGCACATGGCCGGCGCCGACGAGATCATCAGCCAGGACACCCGCCACGTGTTCCGCGTGGGGCTCCTCCCGGCGTCGAAGTACATCCAGGCGCAGGCGAGCGCCTTCTCCGACGCCGGCTACTCGAAGGTCGGCGCGATCATCGGCGACTACGCGTGGGGCCGGTCCGCCCAGAGCGCCATCAACGAGTTCTTCGACGTCGACGTGGACGTGAAGGTGGCCCCGGTCGGGGCGAGCGACTTCAGTTCGTACATCAGACAGTTCGACAGCGACCTGGAGATGCTCATCGCGAGCGGCCACCCGCCGGGCGCGGTCAGCATCGCGAACCAGGCGTACGAACTCGGGCTCGAACCGGACGTCGTCACGGGCGCCAGCGCGCCGCCGCAACTGCTCGCGGGCGCGCTCAGCGACCGGGCGATCCAGGACTTCGTCCACATCCACAACTCCAATCCCTACGAGGAGGCGTTCGCACAGGCGGGGAGCAACTTCGCCGGGGAGTACGAGATGCAGTTCAACACCCACACGGCCTACGGGTACGTCACCGCGTACATCCTCGCGGCCGGCATCGAGGAGGCGGGGTCGGCGGATCCGACGGCGATCGCGGACGCCGTTCGGAACACCTCCGTCGACACGCTGTTCGCCGAGCCCATCCAGTGGAACCAGTACGGCGAACTCGACCAGCAGGTCGTGCTGTTCAGCAACCTGAAGCTCGAGGCGCCGTCGTACGACTCGAACGGCGACCACAGCTACGCGGAAGTGTTCCGGTCCGAGCCCGTCCCGGCCCGCGTCCCAGGGGAGTAGCGAATCGACCCGCGGGACGCCCCGTTTATTTCGGTGCCGTACGGCCGATATCGACGGGACACCTGACAGTGAAAAGCCGAAACTTATACGGACTATACCGACGCTGGTGAGAACACGTTTATGGTAACAATCAGCACGATGGCCGCGGTCGCCATCGACGGACTCGCCTTCGGTGTCTTTCTGGCACTGTTGGGCGTCGGTATCACGCTCGTCTTCGGGTTGGGGGAGGTGCTCAACCTCTCTATCGGCGTGTTCTCCGTGATCGCCGTCCTGATCGCCTCGTGGGCGGTCACCAGCGGGCAGGGCCCGATCGTCGCGGGCGTGATCGGCGTCGTCGTCGCGGCCGCGATAGGGCTGCTCGTGGACAGAACCCTCCTCTCGCTCGTGTACCGATCGAGCGGGGAGGAGCGCATCCTGCTGGGTATCTTCGTCACCCTGGGGCTGGCGGTGTTCCTGGACGGCTTCTTCATCAACGGGGTCGACCTGACGTCGATCGCCGGCTGGCTCGCTATCCCGTCGTTCCCGGGGAGCTACAGCATCCCGGTGGACCTGCCGACGGTGTCGGTCGGGCTGGCCCTCGTCAGGGGGAGCTCGATCGTCGTGATCGGGGTCGGCGCGGTGGCGCTCGCGGTCCTGTTCGCGTTCCTCCGGTTCACGTACCTCGGGAAGGCCACCCGGACGGTGTTTCAGGACGAGCGGGGCGCCCGCCTCGTCGGCGTCAATCCGCGCCGGATCCGGACGCTCATCTTCGTGCTGTCGGTCACGGTCGCGGGTATCGCGGGGGTCGTCTGGTCGCTCGGCCACACCATCTCCGTCGCGGACGGGTTCCAGTACACGACGTTCGCGCTCATCGTGTCGATCGTCGGCGGGGTGCGGAGCCTGGGCGGCGCGATCGTCGCCGGCGTCCTCCTCGGGTTCGTCAACCAGTTCGCGAACTTCTTCATCGGCTCGTACGTCGCGACGATCATCCTGTTCGGGGCGGCGATCGTCTTCCTGCTGGCGAAGCCGGAGGCGATAGCATGAACGCGAACGCGCTCCCGACCGACGAGCTCCGAAACGTGGGGATCGTCGCCGTCCTGTTGGCGCTGGCGCCGCTGCCCGTGATGGGCAGCAGCTACTACGAGAGCATCCTCGCACACCTGGTGGTCGTGGCCATGTTCGCGGTCGCGCTGAACATCGTCTTCGGCCAGACCGACCAGCTGTTCCTGTTCATGGGCGGGCTGGCCGGGATCGGTGGCTATGGCACCGCCCTCATCGCGGACTCCGTCGGGGTCAGTGCCTGGATCACGGTGCCGATCGCCGCGCTCGTCGCGGGCCTGATCGGCCTCGCGGTCAGCTGGGTGTCCGCCAAGCGGAAGTTCACGGTCGTGCTGATCTCCATTCTCACCCTGAACCTCCAGATCGTGTTGACGGAGGTGTTCGTCGGCGCGCGCGACCTCACCGGCGGCTCCACGGGGTTCCCCTACGAGTACTTCTCGCTCGGGGCGATCGCCGGCCCGGCGGGAGTGGGCGAGAAGATCGTCCTCTACTACGTCATGCTGGCGCTGCTGGTCGCGCTCCTGGTGCTCTACGTCTGGCTCGTGAACTCGAAGTTCGGGGTCGCGTTCGCCGCGATCAGGGAGGACGAGACGGCCGCGGCGTCGATCGGCATCGACGTGGTCAGGTACAAGGTGATCGCCGGATTCGTCGCCGCCTTCGTCTTCGGGCTGGTCGGGGCGTTCTACGCCAGGGAGTCCGCGTACATCCTCCCGAGCGCCTTCTCGTTCCTCACCGTCGACGTGCTGGTGTTGATCGTCCTGATCGTCGGCGGCCTCCGGACGACGCTCGGCCCCGTCGTGGGGGCGGGTATCGTCGTCGCCATCGAGGAGATCCTTGTGACGACGTTCACGGACTGGCGGTCGCCGATCTTCGGCCTGCTGCTAATCTTCCTGTTCCTCTACTTCAGAAGCGGCGTCGTCCCCGTCCTCGGAGACCTGGCGTCGCGTGCGCTCGACGAGGTCGGCGGATCCGAGAAACACACTGCCGAGGAGACGACGCCCGAGGAGACGGCGTCCGAGGAGCCGGCCGAGTAGTCGCGGAGGAACTCTTTCTCGAACGACCGTGGCGACGCGACCGTCGCGTCGCTACAGGTACGCGTTCTCGACGTGCTCGGACTCCAGGAGCGCGCTCCCGGTGTCCTCGGCGACGATCTCGCCGTTCTCCAGGAGGTAGGCCCGCTCGGCCAGCTCGAGCGCGCGGTGGACGTGTTGTTCGATGACGAGGACGGTCACGTCCTCGCTGATCTCCTCGATCTTCTCGAACATTCGGCTCGTGATCTGCGGGGCGAGCCCCTCGCTCGGCTCGTCCAGCGCGAGGATCTTCGGCTCGGCCATCAGCCCCCGCGCGATCGCGAGCATCTGCTGTTCCCCGCCCGAGAGGGACCCGGCCCGCTGGTCCTTGCGCTCCTCGAGGACCGGGAACAGGTCGTACATCTCCGCGAGGTTCTCCGCTAAGGCGTCGCGGCGGGTGTACGCCCCCATCTCCAGGTTCTCCTGGACGGACATCTCGCCGAAGAGGTTGCGCTCCTCGGAAACGTGGACGAACCCCTTCCGGACGATGTCGGAGGGATCGAGCGTCCCGATGTCGTCGCCCCACACCGTCACGCGGCCGTCGTCGATCGGGTGCAGCCCCGAGAGCACCCGCAGCAGCGTCGACTTGCCCGCGCCGTTCGGTCCCACGATCGCGACGACGCCGTCGTCCTCGGAGACGGACATCGAGAGGTCCCACAGCACCTGAATGCCGCCGTAGGAGGCCTCGATCTCCTCGGCCTCGATCATGCTTCCTCACCCAGGTAGGCCTCGACGACGTCGGCGTCCTGCCGGATCGCGTCGGGGGTGTTCTCGGCGATCTTCCGCCCGCTGTTCAACACGATGATCCGGTCGGCGACGCTCATGATGGCGTCCATGATGTGTTCGATCCAGAACACGGAGACGCCGCGTTCGTCCCGGATCCGCCGGATGGTCTCGGTGAGCACCTCGATCTCCCCCGGCGTCAGCCCGCTGGCGATCTCATCGAGCAGGACGAGCTTCGGGTCCGCCGCGAGCGCCCGAGCCAGCTCGAGCTGTTTCTTCTGGGCGATCGGGAGCGACCCGGCTTCGAGGTCGGCCTTGTCGGCCAGCCCGATGAACTCCAGCGCCTCGCGGCCGTGCTCGCGCGCCTCGGCGCGAGAGAGCGACTCCTCCGATCCGAACAGTGCGCCGGCGGCGGCGTTGTCCAGGACGGTCATCTCGTCGAAGACGCGGACGATCTGGAACGTCCGGATCACCCCGTGGCGGGCGATCTCGTGGGTCTCGAGCTCGACGAGGTCGCGCCCGTCGAACTCGATGGACGCGCCGGGCTCCGGGTCCAGGATCCCCGTGATCGTGTTGAACAGCGTCGTCTTGCCGGCGCCGTTCGGCCCGATCAGCCCGACGATCTCCCCGTCGCCGATCTCGAAATCGACGTCGTCGACGGCGACGAGACCGCCGAAGTTCTTGGTGACGTCATCGACTTCTAACATCGTTACCTGGTGACGTACCCCACCGACCATAAATCCTGCCTGCATCGCCGCGAACCCGACAACGAGCCGATATCCTCGGCGTCGGACGGCCACGGTCGGCAGCTCGCGCCGGGCCACACGCGGGGAACGCCGGCGATCCCCCCGTTCCGGACCCGTCAGTCGGCGGGCCGAGCGACCCTGTCGGGGAATACCGGTTCCCGACGGCTTTTCATAGGGACGGGAGTTTGGGGGCTCATGGTCGAACTGCTCCGACACAAGGTCCGGTTCGGTGAACTCTCCTACGGGCCGTTGCTGCACAACGCGACGTTCTTCGACCTCCTGATCGAGGCGACGGAGGAGCTGTCCTACGAGTTGGGGTACACCGTCGAGGAGATCGTCGAGGCCGGCGGCGTCCCGTACGCGCCGGTCGCGATCCACGCGGAGATGTCGCGGTACCCCCGATACGAGGACACGGTCGTCGTCGACGCGGAGCCGGTCTCGATCGGGGAGCGCCACGTCCAGTTCGCCTACCGGTTCGAGCGGGCGGCGGACGGGGCGGAGTTCGGCCGCGCCACGATGGTGCAGGTGACGATCACTCCGGAGGGAACCGCCGAGCCCGTCTCCGAGGACCTCCGGGCGGAGCTGTCGTCGCTCGGGTCGGCCGACCGGGATCCGGTCCGGATCGAACCGCGCGCCCCGGACGGCGACGGCGCCCGCCTCGCGCGCGACGTGGTGTTCAGGACCCCGCACATCGAGGCGGCCGGGCTGGGCTACTTCGAGGACTACGCGCGGGAACTGTCGATATGTCTGGAGACGTTCCTGGAGGGCCGCGGTCGATCGCTTGGGTCGCTGACGGACGGAACGTACCCGTTCGCCCCCGTCGGCTGGGACGTCGCCCTGGAGAACTCGATCCGCTTCGAGGACGAGATCGCGATCGAGGGACGGGTGCTCGACGCGACCGAGCGGGCGGTCGACGTGGCCTACGAGCTGCGCCGCCCGTCGACCGACGACGTCTGCATCCGCGCCGACTTCACCTACGGCTGTTTCGACGGCGACGGCCGGCGCGTCGCGTTCCCACCCGAGGCCGTCGACGTCGTGGACGGCGAGTGAGCGGCGACCGCCGGCTGCGGGTCCGAACCCCGACCGGCGACGGGATCGGCCGCCGGGTAGCGGTCGCCGCACCCACGAATCTTATGTGGGTACACGGAGAACCCGGATCCGATGTCCGAGAACGAGTTCGACACCGTAACGTGGAGTTTCGACGACGAGAGCGGCATCGGCCGCGTCACCCTCGACCGACCGGAGGCGATGAACGCCATCGACGAGCGGATGCAGCGCGAGGTGATCGAGGTGTTCGAGCGGTTCGAGGAACTCGACCGCGAGGCCGACGGCGTCGCGGTCAGCGTGGTGGTCATGGAGGGCGCGGGCGAGAAGGCGTTCAGTAGCGGGCTCGACCTCAACGAGATGGAGGGGCTCGAAACCCACGACGACCGGAAGCTCATCCCGGACCTCTTCTGCGAGGCGACCGACGCCATCGAGTCGTACGACGCGCCCGTGATCGCGAAGGTCGACGGGCTCTGTCTCGGCGGCGGGTTCGAGTTCGCCATCGCCTGCGACTTCCGCTACGCCAGCGAGCGGAGCACCTTCGGCCAGCCGGAGGTGAACTTCGGGCTGCTCCCCGGCGGCGGCGCCGCACAGCGCCTCTCGACGATCATCGGCGTGAGCAACGCGAAGGAGCTGTGCATGACCGGCAAGCAGATCGGCGCCGAGGAGGCGCTGGAGTACGGGGCGCTCAACGAGGTCCACCCCGCCGAGGACCTCGACGAGGCCGTCGAGGAGTTCGCGGAGACGCTCGCCGGCCAGCCCCCGCTGGCCCTGCGCGGCATCAAGGACGCGACGAACATGACCCGCCAGGTCGGCTACGAGGAGGCCCTGGAGTACGGCGGACACATCTGGGTGTCGCTCTCGCAGACGGAGGACTTCGCGGAGGGGATGGCCGCGTTCGCCGAGGACCGCGAGCCCGAGTACGTCGGGAAGTAACGTCCCTACCCGGAGGGTCGACGGTCGCCGCCCGTGTCCCGCCGGCGTGGTCCCCGTCCCGGATTCGGGTCGGACGACTCCGAGTCGAACACCGGTACTCGGAACTCGGTAACGTACGTGAACATTAATTTCGATTACAGCGATATCAGTGTAAATACGATCGCTCGACGTCGAACGGGGCCCGACGGACGTGGCGATCCGGCTCCACCGAGCGGGCCCTCAGATCGCGTGACCGGGCGGGGGTGTCACGGCGGCGACTGACCCCGGACCTTCCGTTCGATGCTATCGAACCGACCCGTCACCACGGCACCGACGGAGCGTCGACCCGCGTCGGGGCGGGTCCGGCCGCCCCCGGTGTCAGGGGCCGGAGTTCGTCTCGATCCGCAGGTCCGACCGCGGCTTCGCGACGCACGTCAGCACGTACCCCTCCTCCTGTTCCGACTGCGAGAGGAACATGCCCTCGGACTGGTCGACCTCGCCGCACTCCTGGCGCTCGGCACAGCAGACGCCGCAGATCCCCCGTCGGCAGCGATAGGGAAGCTGGAGCCCCATCTCCTCGGCGACGTCGAGGATGGACTTGTCCTCGGGGACCTCGATGGTGACCCCCTCGTCGACGAACTCCACCTCGTACGTCTCCACCATCACTCGACCCTCCCCTCGTAGGTGTGTTTCACCGGGGTCAGCCCCAGTTCCTCCAGCGCCGCGGCCGCCTCGTCGTCGCCCTCGATGGCGTCGATGCGGTAGAAGTCGACGTCGCGGGGGTCCTCGCGCAGCCAGTCCTCGGCCGCGTCCAGCAGCGCCCGGCCCACACCCTCGGCGCGCGCGCTCTCTCGTACGAACATGCCGTGGATGCGACCGTGGCGCTCGAGCTGGAAGATCGGGTGTTCGCCGACGATCCGGACCTCCAGGACGCCGACGTACTCCCCGTCGCCGTTCTCGGCGAGCAGCACCGCGCTGTACTTCGAGTCGACGAGCTGGTTCTCGAAGTACGAGAGCCAGTGCTCGTCGGCGCCCTCCTTGGCCTCGTACCGGTCGTTGAACGCCGAGAGGTGGGCGGTGAACTCGTACCACAGGTCGAGGAGCGCGTCCCCCTCCTCCAGCGTCGCCTCGCGGACGGTGATATCCATACAGTCGTCACAACCCGCCCGCGTATTAAAGCCTCGGAGCCCGGGTGGCGCGCTCAGCGGCCGGTTTCCGGGCGTCTCGACTCCCCGAACTTGATCCGCTCGAAGGGGGTCTCACAGCCCCGGCAGTAGTACTGGCTCTTCGAGATCTCGGGCCCGAAGTCCGAGTCCTTGACCACGTCCGTCGAATCGCAGAAGGGACACGAGAGCCCCTCCTCGTCGGAGTCGGGGTCGGCGGACCCGTCGTCCCCGTTCTCCCGGGTCATTCGACGGCGAACTCCTCGTTCCGGGTGCCCCGGATCGAGTCGATCACGTCCGGGCCGATCCCGCCGCCGACGAGTCGACGGCGGCGCTCGTCCCACTCGTTCACGGGCACCGGGTGGGGATCGGGGACCGTCACGTCCGTCCCCTCCGTGATCCCGGCGAGGTGGTCGAGGAACGCCCCGCGGAGTTCGGCGACCGAGCGGTCCGTGAACCCCGCCTCGAGGAGCGGGTCGGACTCGTCGTCGTACTCGGCCGGGCCGATGAACGCCAGCACGTCCGCGAGCGACTCCTCCAGGGCCGCCTCGAACTCCTCGGGCTTCGAGTCCGCGAGGTGTTCGAGCCAGCCGTCGTGGAAGTCGAAGTGGGAGTACTCCTCCTCGCTCATCTTGTCCGTGAGCCCCGCGAAGTCCTCGTGGACGATGGCGTCGAACATGAGGTGGGCCGCGCGGTCCGTCAGCCCCATCCGGACCTCGAAGCGGGTCCAGTCCGGTGCCGCCTCGTCGGTGGTGGCGGCGTTGTGGAACTCCTCGCCCTCGCGGTCGCTCCGGAGCCAGTCGCCGTCGCGACCCTGCCCCTCGAGCTGGAGGAAGAACTGGCGGACCTGCCCGTACTCGTCCTGCGTGAGGCTGAACAGGGCGATGTTGTCCTGGATGGTGGGGCCGATGAACGCCTGCTCGGCGTACCAGTGCGACAGCAGCAGCTTCGTGTCGGCGATCGCCTGGACGTAGTCGACCGCCTCTGGGGGCCAGTCCTCGCTCATACCAGCTCACCCATCTCGACGGTCTCGTCCAGGTCGCCGGTGACCTCGATGAGGTCCTCGCGCCTGACGAGCACCATGACCGACCAGTCCTCCTCGTCGTAGGTCGTGTCGGCGTAGTTCTTCGCCAGCTTGTCCGAGGGCGCCTCCACGCTGCCGATGTGCTTCAGGTCGTCTCCCGGGCTGATCCGGGTGAACACCTCGTAGTTCATATCGCCGTCCCCGACTCCCGGAGCTTCCGCTGGACGTCCTCGTCGAGCCGTTCCTTCGACCAGACCGGGTCCCAGACGACCTCGATCGACACGTCGTCGACCTCCTCGAAGGCGAGTAGGCTGTCCCTGACGTCGTCCTGAAGCATCTGATAGGCCGGACACCCCATGCAGGGGTAGGTCATGTCGACCGTCACGTCGCCGTCGTCGTACCGGACGTCGTAGATCATCCCCATCTCGACCAGGCTGACCGGGATGTGCGGGTCCATCACCTCGGCGTCGATCCGATCGACCAGGCGGCGTTCCAGCTCCGATACGTCCCCGTCGGGATCCGCGCCCGACCCCGTCACTCGTACGTTTTGTGTGCTCATTGTCGTGGTGTGGTCGTCGAACTCGTTGCGTCGCTCACGCGCCGTGCCCGATCACGCCGTCGTAGATCTCGCCGGTCTGTATCATCTCGACGAAGTCGTCCCGGGCGGGGCCGCCGCTGCGCCAGCGGTCGAGGACGTCGTCCCACGACACGGGGTCGTCGAAATGCCAGCGCTTCTCGTCGTCACTGAAGGCTACCGGGAAGTCGAACTCGAGGACGTACTCGTCGGCCTCGGCGTCGTAGTGGGCCGGGACGTCGATGTCGTGCTCCTCACACAGCGGGACGACGTGGCTCATCCACTCCTGGCGGAGCTCGTCGTTCGTCATCCCCTTGATGCCGTAGTCGAGCTGTTCGGAGTGGGTCTTGAGGTCGTCCGGGAAGCCGAACAGCTCGAGCCCCATCGGGAACAGCCAGTCGACGGCGTCCTGGACCTTCTCCTTCGTGTGGCCGTCCTTGTTGGCGAGGCGGCGGAACCACGTCTCGCCGTGGCGGATGTGGAACTGCTCCTCCTTCTCCACCTTCAGCAGCGCCCGCTTCCACGGGGCGTAGGAGGTGTTCTCGTAGATGTCCGACAGCAGGACGAGCCCCCCGCGGTCGAGGAACGCGTGGAACACCGTCTGCTCGGCGAAGTCGTCGAGGTACATCTCGAAGGCGTACGCCGAGCGCCACTCCTCGGGCTCGCGCTCGTAGAGGTACTCGTCGACGTCGACGCCGAGGTTGCGTAGCAGCCGCAGCGAGATGTACGAGTGCCCGACCTCGTCCTGAATGGTCGACAGCTCGGCGTTGCGCGCGTCGAGGCTCGGCGCGTTCATCGCCTGCTCGAACAGGGCGGGCGCGCTCATCAGCTCGATGTCCGCGTTCACCTTCAGCGGCATCGTGACCGCCTCCCTGTAGCCGGGCGTCATTTCGGAGACGGACTCGATCATGCGGCCGTTCTGGATCTGCCGTTTGAGTTTCTCCTCACTCTCCGGTGGGCTCTTGGCTGCCATCGTACCCGTGGCAACGGTACCCATGCATAAAAATCCACCTTGTGCGGCAGTCACACGGCGGATCGGCGTCGGGCCCGATCCCGTAGCCGGACGGGGCCCGATCCCGTAGCCGGACGGGGCCCGATCCCGTGGCCGGACGGAGGCCGAACCGACCTCCCGTCGCCGTTCACCGGCGGAGGTAGCCGCCGTCGACGTGGACGACCTCGCCCGTCACCCACCCCGTCGCGTCGCTGGCGAGGAGCGCGACCACGTTCGCCACGTCCTCGGGTTCGCCGATGCGTTCGAGCGCGTACGACTCCGCGATCGTGTCCTCGTACTGCTCGACCCATTCCTCGGTGGCAGGCGTCCGCACGGTCCCGGGGGAGACGCAGTTGACGCGGATCCCGTCCGGGCCGACCTCCTTCGCGAGCGTCTTCGTGAACGAGACGTTCGCCGCCTTCGCCGCACCGTACACGGACAGCCCCGGGTCGTTCCCCCGGTAGGAGCCGCTGGCGAAGTTGACGATCCGGCCGCTCCCGCGCGCCAGCATCGTCGGCAGGACGGCGTGGGTGCAGTTCAGCGTCCCGAACGTGGCGACGCCGAACCACGTCTCCCAGTCCGACGGCTCCGTGTCGGCGAACCGTTCGTTGCTCGCGATGCCGGCGTTGTTGACGAGGACGGTGATCGGCCCGAGCTCGTCCGCCACCGTCTCGACCATCGCCTCGGCGTCGGCGTACGACGAGACGTCGGTCTCCACGGCCACGGCCTCCACGCCGTACTCCGCCTCGAGCGCCCGGGCGTTCTCCTCGGCCCCCTCGCGGTCCACGTCCGCGAGCGCGACGTCCGCGCCGAGCGACGCGACGGTCTCGCCGATCGCCGTCCCGATCCCCCCCGCGCCGCCGGTGACGCACACGACCTCGTCCTCGAACCCGATCTGCTCCCTGAGCGTTGACTGACCCATGACGGTTGTCCCCTCGCCCATCTCCCAGTTATATCCAGCGCTCGGCGGAGTCGGCGTGTGACGAGTGTCGCGCCGGAGTCGTGGATGCCGTCGAGCGGACCGGCCCGGACGGGGCCGCTCGCGTTCCCGATCGGGGCGGTTGTCAGAGATATTCGAACGAGTGGTCGGGGCCCTCCGCCCCGTTCGTGTCACGCGTTCACATGCGCCTCGGCGCCGCATCGCCGCGTCCCTGTCCGCGGGAGACCACGTGACGCCGGCGGCGGGTCAGCCCCATTACAACACTACGCCTGTAATTCCTCTGGAGGCCGTCGGCGTCAGATATATTCGAACGTCCGCGCGACGGACCACGAACGACTCTCGGGGCCGCCGGCGTCTGTCCGGGGAGCCTCCCGTGGGAGTGCGCGGTTCGCCTCCGACCCCGAACGTGACACTCGAAATGTAATTACTCCGACACTTCCCGCTCGCCGGAGCGTCGAATTGTCAGAGTATCTCGAACAGTTTTAAGTATCCGGGCCCGGTCGCTGTCGGTATGCCGGGGGACACGACGCCGTTGAAGACGGTCGTTCGGGCGTTCGACGTGATCGACGTGCTGGAGCGCGAGCGTTCGGCCGGACCGTCGACGGTCGCGGCGGAACTGGGCGTGAGTAGGGCCACCGCCCACGACTACCTGTCCACGCTGGAGTCGACGGGGTACGTGATCAACGACGACGGCTCCTACCGGATCGGGTACCGGTTCCTCGGGCTCGGGAGCCGGCTGAAGTACCGGAGCGTCCTGTTCAACGCCGCGCGCGCGCCGCTGCGGAAGCTCTCGGAGGAGACCGGCGACCTCTGTCAGGTGGGCATCGAGGAGGACGGCGAGTGGGTCCTGCTCCACAACGACGGCGACACCTCCACCGTCGACATGGGGACGTACCCCGGACTCCGGTTCGCCATCCACACGCAGGCGGCGGGGAAGGTCATGCTGGCGTACCTTCCCGACGAGCGGGTCGAGGAGATCATCGAGCGACACGGCCTCGACCCCGTGACGGAACACACGATCACCGAACCGGAGGAGTTGCGCGCGGAGCTCGACCGGATACGGGAGGACGGCTACGCCGTCGACAGCGACCAGCAGGACGTGGGCGTGAGCATCATCGCGGCGCCGATCCTCGTGCAGGGCGACATCGTCGGCACCGTCTCCATCGCGTGTCCGACCGGCCGCCTGGGGAACGACGAGTACCGCCGGACCCGGATCCGCGCGGTCGCGGAGACCGCCGACGAGGTGTCGCTCAACTACCGGTACAGCATCTGAGCCGGCCGACGGCCGATCGACGCCCGGGTCGCGGCGGGGTCCCGCCCCGTCGCTCCGCCGCCGGGACCACAATAGCTTTTGCCCCCCTGGGAGTACGACAGCACGCCAACCTATGAGTGACGCTACCGAGGACCCCGTGCTGATCGCCGGCGCGGGTCCGACCGGCATGTCGACGGCGCTCGCGCTGAACGCCCGCGGCGTTCCCGCGACGATCCTGGAGGCCGAACCCGAGGACCGCGACCGGTCGGGCAGCCGCGCGATCTACGTCCACGGGTCGACGCTCCGGACGCTCGACAGGGTCCACCCGGGGCTGGCGGACGACCTGGTCGACGAGGGGCTGGTGTGGCCGACGCGGCGGACGATGTGGCGGGGGAAGAAGGTGTTCGAGCGGACCTACGACGACCCCGGCGGGTCCGGCGACATCCCGCACTTCTCCAGCATTCCGCAGGAGACCACCGAGGAGTACATGCTCGACGCGCTCGACGAGGCGGGGGTCGACATCCACTGGGACTGCGCCGTCGAGACCGTCGAGACGGACGAGGACGGCGTCCGAGTCGGCACCAGCGACGGCCGCGAGTGGGAGGCCGAGTACCTCGTCGGCGCCGACGGCGGCGGCTCCACCGTCCGCAAGGAGATCGGCGCGAACTTCGAGGGCGACCAGTCGGAGAACTCCTTCATCATCGCCGACGTGGACGAGGTAGAGGAGGATCCGTGGCCGCTCGAACGGCTGTTCCACTACGACGACCCGCGCGTCGGCGGCCGGAACGTCCTGCTCGTGCCGTTCACGGGCGGGTGGCGCCTCGACATCCAGTGTCACGAGGACGACGACCCGGACGAGCTGATCCGGGACGACAAGATGCGCGAGTTCGTGCGCACCGTGATGGGCGAGCAGTACGAGGAGAACGTCACCTGGGTGTCCAGCTACAAGTTCCTGCAGGTGATGGCCGACACCTTCGTCGACGAGCACCGCCGCGTCCTCCTCGCCGGCGAGGCCGCCCACCTCCTCGCCCCGTTCGGCGCCCGCGGAATGAACTCGGGCATCGCGGACGCCGACGAGGCCGCCAGCGCCATCGCGGCCGCCGTCGACGCGAACCGGCCGACCGCGCGCGACGAGGTCGAGCTGTACGCCGCGCGCCGCGAGGCGGCCGCCGAGTACAACCTGAACGCGGCCGGCACCGCGCTGGAGTACCTCCAGGGCGACAACCCGATCGTCAACCTCCGCAAGGAGGCGGCCGCCGCGCTGGCCGACCACTTCGAGCCCGCCGGCGAGTACCTGGACGACGCGCCGTACGGCCCGCACACGCCGCCGCCGATCGTCACGACCGGCAACTACTGACCCGGCGGCGAGCGATCCGCGGACGCTGCTTCCCGCGGCGGCGGTCGGACCGCCTCACCCGCGTCGCTCCGAGACGTACCGCAGGCGACCGCCCGCCAGCAGCACGTCGCGCTCGGCGTCCGACACCGCGAGATCCGCCTCGAAGGACCCGTCGTCGGTCCGGACCGTCACCGACTCGTCGCCGCCGGCGACGGCGGCGCGGAGGCCGTCGACCGCGAGCGCGTCGCCCTCGGAGAGCGCCTCCCGGTCGCCCCCGTCGCGGAACGTCAGCGGGACGACGCCGAAGTTGACGAGGTTCGCGCGGTGGATGCGCGCGAAGCTCCCGGCGATCACCGCGTCGACGCCGAGGACCGCGAGTTCGAGCGCGGCGTTCTCCCGGCTGGACCCCTGCCCGTAGTTCGCGCCGGCGACGACGACGCCGCCGTCGGCCGCCTCGGCGCGGGCGGCGAATTCGGGGTCGATACGGGCGAGGGTGTACCGCGCGCACGCCTGCGGGTCGGACCACAGCGACATCACCTCCGCGCTCGCCGGCATGATGTGGTCGGTCGTCACGTCGTCCCCGACGACGATCAGCACCGGGCCGGCGAACGAGTCCGGGAGCGGCGTCTGCTCGGGGATGGTCCCGATCGTGTCCCCGCGCTCGACCGCGACGTCGGGGTCCGGCCCGAGCACGTCGGTGTCGCCGGCGGTCATGTCCTCGGGGAGGCACACCTCCGGCGGGGAGAGATCCGTGTCTCGGGGGTCGACGAGTTCGCCCGCGACGGCGCTCGCGGCGGCGACGGCCGGCGAGCAGAGGTACACGCGGTCCTCCTCCAGCCCGGAGCGCCCCGCGAAGTTGCGGTTGAACGCCCGGAGGCTGACGCTGTCGGGCGCGGGGACGTGTCCCTGGCCGATGCACGGGCCGCAGGTGCTCTCGGAGACGTTGAAGCCGGCCTCGTACAGCGCGGCCGTGCCGCCGGCCTCGGCCAGCAGGCGGACGCTCCGCTTGGAGGCCGGCACGACGATCGCGTCGGTTTCGGGCGCGACCGTCTCCCCCTCCACGACGGACGCGACCGTGGCGAGGTCGTGGTAGGAGCCGTTGGTGCAGGAGCCCACGAGCACCTGGTCCACCTCGACGCCGGCGACCTCGCGGACGGGCACGACGTTGTCGGGCATCGAGGGAGCGGCGACGAGCGGTTCGATCCCCGAGAGGTCCACCCCGATCCGCTCCGCGTACTCGGCGCCCTCGTCGGCCGACAGCGGCCGGTAGGCCCCCTCCCGGCCGAGGCGGGCGAGGTGCTCGCGGGTGCGCTCGTCGCTCGGGAACAGGCCGCCGGTGGCGCCGAGTTCGGTCGTCATGTTCGCGATCGTGCACCGCTCGGGCACCGACAGCGTCCCGACGCCCGGGCCGACGAACTCGTAGACGCGCCCGACGCCGGCCTCGACGGAGCCCCGACGGAGGAGCTCGAGGATCACGTCCTTCGCGCCCGCCCACGCCGGGAGTTCCCCGGTCAGTTCGACCGCGACGACCTCGGGCACCTCCAGGGGGTACGGCTCCCCGGCCATCGCGACCGCCACGTCGAGGCCGCCGGCGCCGATCCCCAGCGCGCCGAACCCGCCCATCGTCGTCGAGTGGGAGTCGCTCCCGAGCAGGGTGGCGCCGGGCTCGATGAACCGCTCGCGGTGGACCTGATGACAGATGCCCGCGCCCGCCTTCGAGAAGTGGCCGCCGTGCCGGCGCGCCACCGTGCGGAGGTAGCGGTGGGTGTCGGCGTCCGCCTCGTCGATTCCGTACACCTGGTGGTCCGCGTAGGTGACGACCGGGCCGGTCCGCACCCGGTCGATCCCCAGCGCCTCGAACTCCATCCACACGAGCGGGCCGAGCACGTCCTGAAGCAACACCTGGTCGACGTCGATCCCGACCGTCTCCCCGGGGATGAGGTCGCCCTCCGCGAGGTGGTCGGAGAGGATCCGGTCGGTGAGGGTCGAGGGGTCCGTGCTCATGAGTCTAGTTCCCCTCGTCTCACCGGGGGATTAAGCGTTGCGTCGGGGGCGACGACCCGGCCCGGCCGGGCGGCCCCCGACCGAATCGGGTCCGCTGTCCCCCCCGGAGCGATTCCGGGTGACGGAGCCGGTCGGGCCCGAGCAGCGGGCGCGGACGGGCGGCGTCCCGGTCGGGCCCGACCCACACCACCGTGTCCGGAGTATCCGTTCGGTTCGAGGGGGCTGACCCCCGTCTCCGTCGGATCCAGTTCGTTCGTTGTCGTCGAACACCGGTGATCGGCCGACGTGCGCCGTCGAGCGGCGCCCTACGACCACGAATCGGGCGGCGTGAGCGCCCCGGTGCGCCGCCGCTTCCGCGACGCCCGTCGCGTCGTCGGGCGTGACAACCCTACTGTTGTAATACGACGGCGGGAGATCCACCGGTTCGGTGTCATCGAACACTTCGGCTCGACGGACGGCGATCTCCCGGGGACGGGCGGACGGGCGCGCCGACGGTGGCGAACGGGCGCGGACGTTCGTCCTCGGCGAACCGTGGAGGAAGTGGGGCGCTATCCGACGGTGACGTGTCTGTCGAGAGAGCGTGGCACGCGGTCACAACTATTAGTATCGGGAGCGCGGATGCGTTCGTATGGGCGTCGAGAACGGCAGCGGGAGGGGAATAAAATCGGACGAGACGCTATTCGCCCTCGTCGAACAGCTGAGGGAGCTGGACGGGGCGGGCGTGACCGACCTCGCCTCGGAGCTGGGGCTCGCGAAGAGCACGGTCCACGGGCACCTCTCGTCGCTGCGCGACCACGGGCTCGTGGTGCGACGCGACGGCGAGTATCACCTCGGCCTCGAGTTCTTCAGCTACGGGCAGTACGTGCGCTCCGAGCGCGACGTGTACGGCGCCGCACAGCCCGCCCTCGAGGACCTCGCGGAGGAGAGCGGCGAGAGTTCGTGGCTGATGACCCACGAACACGGCCGCGTGATGGTCCTGGACGGGCGTGCGACCGGCCCGGAGATCAACGTCGACTCCCTCGTCGGGTCGTGGGCGAACATGCACGCCAACTCGGGAGGGAAGGCGATCCTCGCGCACCTCCCGACCGAGGAGGTGGACCGGATCGTCGACCGGTACGGGCTCCCCGCGATGACGGACGCGACGATCACCGACCGCGACGAACTGGACGAGGAGCTCGCGGGGATCCGCGAGCGCGGGTTCGCGTTGAACATGGGCGAGGACCTGCGCGGCATCCACGCGGTCGGCGTGCCGCTGTTCGCCGAGGGGACGGTCCGGGGCGCCCTCGCGGTCGCCGGACCGGCTCACAGGATGGACCGCGAGCGCTGCGAGGACGAACTCGCCGACCGGCTCCGCGCCGCCGCCGACGACGTCGAGGTGAGCCTCGTCTATCGGTAGGATAGCGGCCCCGGACGCGACCATCGCCGTCGGGCGAGCCGGGACGGTCACCACCCGAGCGAGCGCGCGACGGCGCAGGGGACGCCGAGGCACGTCGCGAGGAACAGCGCGACGGCGAACGGGTAGGCCGCGACCATCTGTACCGTCACGGCGCGCGTCGGCCGGGCCCGGACGGACAGCGCTGCCGCGGCCAGCGGAACGATGCCGGCGACGGCGGTCGTCCGCGGGAGCGACCCGAGGAGTGCGAACGCGAGGAGCGAGACGCCGCCGCACGCGACGAGGGCGGCCGAGGCACCCGCGGCGCGCGCGTCGCCGAGGACCACCGGGACGGTCCGCTTGCCGATGCGGGCGTCGAAGTCGCGGTCGAGGCGGTCGAGCGCGACGGTCGCCCCCGCGAGCACGAGCACGAACGGGAGCGCGACGAGGACCAGCCACCCGGGCACGGAGCCGGTCTGGACCGCGTACCCGCCGACGATCACGAACCCGATCGCGACGGGGTAGTCCGCGGACCCGGCGACCGGGTTCGTGTCCAGGTACGGCGCGTGGAGCAGTCCGAGCGCCAGCGGCGGGAGCGTCAGGCCGACGCCGAGGGGTCCCGCGCCGGCGACCCACAGCCCCGCCGCCGACAGGGCGAACGCGAGGACGGCGACGACCGTCGCCGCCGGCAGGAGGCGGGCGGGCACGCTCGGGGCCTCCTCGCCGCGGACGTGGGCGTCGACGCGTTCGTCGCGCAGGTGCGCGACGTACAGCGCGAGCGCGACGCAGCAGCCGTGGAGACCGGCGGGGAGGGGGGCGACCGAGGGCGCCAGCAGCGCGCCGAACCCGGCGGCGGCGACGGCCGGAAGCATGAACGGGGGTTTGATCTGGGTTGCCAGCGCCCGGGCGGTCTCGACCGTTCGCAGGGCCGGAGAATCGACTGACCCGGCGTCGGCGTCGTCCCCGCGGCCCGGTCGGTCGCCGTCCATACGCACGACCCGTCGGCCCGTCGGAGTAAGCCTACCGGCCCGCGCCCGGGCCGGGGACCCGAACGCGGCAGCGACCCCGATGGAAGGTTTAATGTGGTACGGGAGAACCTCTCACACTACCCATAACGCATGAGATTCATTGACGCCTTCCGACGGAGCGTTCGGTGTCACGGCGCCGAGCCGGCGGTCCTGACCGACGACGGGCGGCGCTTCACCTACGCGGACCTCGACGACCGGACGAGCCGGCTCGCGAACGGGCTCGCGGAGCGTCTCGGCGACGGCCCGGTCGCCGCCCTCGGGGTGAACGGCCCGGAGATGGTGGAGGCGATGGTCGCGGGGCACAAACGCGGGACGCCGACCGTGCAGCTCCCGTTCCGCGCGAAGCCGGCCGAGCTGGTCCGGATGTGCGAGGCCGCCGGCGCCACCGGGCTGATCTTCGACGACGGGAAGGCCGAGACCGCGCGGGCGATGCTCGACCGGGGCGACTTCTCGCTGGCCGTTCACGCGGGCGAGCGCGCGGTGGACGTGGACGGCGCCGAGGAGTACGGGTCCCTCCTCGACGGCGCGGAGCCGGAACTCGACGGGTCGCTGCCCGCCGACGGCGACGTGAGCGTCTTCTACACGAGCGGGACGACCAGCCTCCCGAAGGCGGTGCCGTTCGACGGCGAACAGCTCTGGTACGGCGCGATCCAGGGCGTGATGGAGCACGGCATCGACCACACCGACGTGGGCGTGATGACGACGCCCTGGTACCACATGGTCTCCAGCGACGCGTGGATCTACCCTCACCTCGTCGCCGGCGCGGCGGTGCTCGTCCAGTCCGACTTCGACCCGGCGGACGCGCTGTCGCTCGTCGAGGAGCACGGGGTGACCGGGCTGCTCGCGGTGCCGACCCAGCTCACCGCGATGAACGACGTGCAGGAGGAGGCGGACTACGACACGTCGTCGCTGTCGTACATCCGGACCGGCGGCTCGGTGGTGAGCGAGCGCCTCGTCGAGCGGACGCACGAGTACCTCTCCGAGCACCTGTACAACACCTACGGGATGACCGAGGCGGGGCCGAACCTCAGCTTCGCGCACCCCTCGGCGCAGCTCGACCACCCGGGGACCATCGGGAAGGAGGCGCACACCTACGAGCTCCGCGTCGTCGAGACGGCGCCGATCGACGAGGACCCCGACCCGGAGGCGACGGTCGACCCCGGCGAGCAGGGGGAGATCATCGCCCGCGGCCCGGGGATGGCGCGCGGGTACATCGACAACCCCGAGGCGGAGGCCAAGTCGTTCTTCGACGGCTGGCTCCGGACGCGCGACGTCGCCGAGGTCGACGAGGACGGCTACCTCTACATCGTCGACCGGGTCGACAACATGTTCCAGAGCGGCGGCGAGAACGTCTACCCCGTCGAGGTGGAGCACGCGCTGGAGAACCACGACGCCGTGCGGGAGGCGTTCGTCTACGGCGAGGACGACGAGCACTGGGGGAAGGTCGTCAGCGCGGTGGTCGTCGTCGACGAGGACGCCGACGTGACCGGCGACGACCTCGACGAGTTCTGCCGGGAGGAGACGGACCTGGCGAACTTCAAGCGCCCCCGGAACTACGCGGTCCGCACGGGCGCGTCCATCCCGCGGACGAGCACTGGGAAGATCAAACGCGACGCCGTGTTGGACGAGATCGAGGACTGACGCGGCCGCCACCGAGGGACGACACCGCCGCCGCCGACCGTGGCCGGACGCGGTCGCGGATCGCGTCCGGCCCCGGGAGTCGCTCACGGTCGGCCGCGACGTCCCCCGGGGGGACGATATCAGCCGAAGGCGACGGTGAACACGGCGATCTGGATCGGGAAGAGCACCAGCAGCGTCGCGAGCGAGCAGGCGGTCGCCATGCGGATCACCTCGCGGGAGTCCACGACGTCGAGTCCGAGCAGGGCGACGAGCACGGCGGACTGATACGGGAAGAAGTACGTCACGAGCGTCACCGCCTCGACCATCGCGACGGGGAGCAGCGGGATCCCCGCGTCGCGCGCGAACGCGACGAGCACCGGGGTCAGCACGCTCGCGACCGCGAGCCCCTCCATCACGAGCGTCAGCGCGGCCGTGACGAGCGAGACGGCCCCGAGCACGACCGGCAGCGACGCGTCCGCGGGCACCGCCGCCAGCACCGCGCCGGCGGCGGTGTCGGTGAAGGCGGTGCGCTGGAGCCCCTCCGCGATGGCGAAGATCGCGCCGAGGAAGAAGAGGATCGTGAAGTCGGCGTCGCCGGCGGCGTCGAGGTCGACGACGCCGACGCGCGGAAGGAACACCAACACCGTCACGACGAGCGCGCCGTACAGCGGGTGGAGGCCGTGGACGGCGTCGGTCGCCCACACCGCCACGCCGACCAGGAGGAACGCGAGCATCCGGCGTTCCCCGCCGGCCGTCCCCGGATCGGCGCTCACCTCCCCGGCGTCGGCCGCGAGCGCGTCGCCGTCGGTCGGCCGGTAGAGGACGTACGCGACGGCGGCGACCACGCCCGTCCGGAGGACGGTCATCACCGGGCCGAGCCAGACGAGCCACTCGACCCACCCGATCGAGAGCCCGGCGGCCGACTCAGCGATGCCCGCGATGATGATGTTGCCGAGCGAGCCGGTGAGCACCCCCGCGCCCGCGTAGTACGTGACGAACAGCGGGCCGAGGAACAGCCCCACCCGGGCTCGCCGCTCCGTGAACCGCTCGCCGACGGAGATCAGGACCGGCCCGAGGATCAGGACCCGGACCAGCGCCGAGGGGACGAGGAAGACGAACCCAGCGCCGATGAGCGAGAAGGCCCCCAGGAGGTACCGGTACGCCGCGCGCGGGTCGGCGGTCGCGTCCGCGGGCATCACCTCGACGACGCGGCGCTCGACGAGCCGGGCGAGGCCGCTCTGTCGGGTCGCCTCCCCGATGAGGATGCCGAGGACGATCAGCCACGTCGCCGGCGACCGGAAGCCGAACAGCGCGAGTTCCGTCGAGAACCCGACGCCGATGAGGCCGAGGCCGACGACCGCGGTGAACCACGGCGGGACGGGCGTCCCGACCCACAGCGCGATGCAGAAGGTCGTGATCGCGAGCATGCGGGCCGCGTCGGCCGGAAGCGGGGCCGCGAGGAGGACCGCCGCCGCGGCGAGGACGCCGACCGGCACCGAGAGCCACGCGGCGTCGACCGGGAGCGAGGGAGGGGGGATCGGACCGGGTCCTGAACGGGCTGACATCGTCGTGGGAGTCCGCGCGCCCGCCGGCTACAATAATCTTCCCTCCCGTCGGCTCCGCTTACGTGGGCTTCCCGCACGTCGGGCGTCGGGCGGCGTCGTCGGACAGGAGGGGAACCGCCGACCGGCGTCCGTCGGCGGTCGGAGAGCGGCTGTCCGCGTCTGTCACTTCCCGGTGCCGGGAGAACCGGCCGACGCCGCGTTCGCCGGCGGGGAAAAGGATATGCGGTGCCCCGAGGAACCCAACCGCGTGAACCTTCAGCGACTGTTCGATCCGGGCTCCGTCGCGGTCGTCGGGGCCTCGACGAACGAGGACAAGATCGGGCACGAGGCGATGGCGAGCGCGGTCCGGTTCGACGGGCCGGTGTACCCCGTCAACCCCTCGGGCGAGGGGACGCTGTTCGGCGAGCCGTTCGTGGACTCGGTGACCGACGTGGACGGCGTCGACCTGGCGCTTGTGTGCGTGCCGGCGCCGGTCGTCCCCGACGTGCTCGCGGAGTGCGGCGAGGCCGGCGTCGGCGGGGCGGTCATCTACGCCGGCGGCTTCGCCGAGGCCGGCGAGGAGGGCGAGGAACTCCAGCGGGCGGTCGTCGACGTCGCGGACGAACACGGGATCGCGCTGCTCGGCCCGAACACGAGCGGGTATCTCGTCCCCGGCGACGAGCTCCGCTTCTCGTTCGCCAGCGGCGTCGAGGACGTCCCCGCCGGCGACGTTGCGGTCCTCGCCCAGTCGGGCGGGGTCGCCCACGACCTCGCGTTCCGGTCGACCCGCGAGGGGTACGGCGTCTCGGCGATGGTCGGCCTCGGCAACCGCGCGAACGTCGGCTTCGAGGAGGCGATCGCGTACTTCGACGGCCACGCCGACACCGACGCCATCGTGCTCCACGTCGAGGGGACCGACGACGCCCGGAGCCTGCTGGAGACGTGTCGCGACGCCGAGACGCCCGTCGCCGCCTACAAGGTGGG
Organism: Halobaculum sp. EA56; assembly: GCF_051195075.1. NCBI lineage: Archaea > Methanobacteriati > Methanobacteriota > Halobacteria > Halobacteriales > Haloferacaceae > Halobaculum > Halobaculum sp. EA56. The sequence continues at coordinate 305,910 of NZ_JBNTJX010000005.1, read as the reverse complement.
GCAGTCGGACGTGGGCGAGTTCGCCGAGTCCCACACCGGCGCGCTCACCGGCGACCACGACCTCTACCTCGCGGGGTTCGAGCAGTACGGCGTCCCGACGGTCGACTCGACGGCCGCCCTCCTCGACGCGGGGGTCGCGCTCGCGCACGAACCGGAGCCGAGCGGCGGGAACGTCGGCGTCGTCACCGCGCAGGCGGGGCCGGGGATCATCATCGCCGACCGGCTCCAGCGGGCGGGCGCCGCGCTCCCGGAGTTGGGCGCGGAGACGCGGGAGCGGATCGACGGCATCCTCCCCGGGATCACCTTCTCCGGCAACCCGGTCGACACCGGCCGGCCGATGCCCGAGTTCGGGGAGGTGGTCGAGGCGGTCGCGACCGACGACGCCATCGACGTGGTGCTCGTGTACGAACTGTTCGAGGAGGCGCTGGGGTTCCCGGTCGAGGCGCTGGACGGGCTCCACGAAACTGCGGACACGCCGGTGTTGTTCGTCTCCGAGGGCCCGCCCGAGGCGATGGACGACCAGGTGGACGCGCTCCGCGAGGCGGGCGTTCCCGTGTACTTCCAGCCCGAGCGCGGCGCGGAGGCGGCCGCGACGCTCGCGCGGTACGCGTCCCTGCGCGGGGACGGAGTCGTCCCGGAACCGGCCGCCGACGGGGAGGTGAACGGATGAGCGGCGGCGACGGGCCGGTCGCGGCCGCGCTGGCCGACGGCCGGGCGACGCTCACCGAGGCCGAGTCGAAGACCCTGCTCCGGGAGACGGGCGTCGAGACGACGGACTTCGCCGTCGCCGACGACGCAGACGGGGCGGTCGCGGCCGCCGAGGGGATCGGGTACCCGGTGGTCGTGAAGGTGTCGTCGCCGGCGGTGGTCCACAAGAGCGAGTGGGGCGGCGGCGCCGGCGTCGCCGTCGGCCTCGACTCGGCCGAGGCGGTCCGGGCGGCCGCCGAGCGGATCGGGTCCGAGGCCGACGCGGCGGGGATCGAGGCCGGCCTGCTCGTCGAGGAGATGGCGGACACCGGCGAGGGGACGGAGGTCATCGTCGGGGGGCTGCGCGACCCCTCGTTCGGGCCGGTCGTGCTGGCGGGGCTGGGCGGGGTGTTCACGGAGGTGTTCGAGGACACCAGCCACCGGCTCGCGCCGGTCGACCGCGCGGAGGCCCGCGAGGCGATCGAGGAGCTGACGGCGTCGAAGCTCCTCGCGGGGTACCGCGGGAGCGCGCCGGCCGACGTCGACGCGCTCGCGGACGTCGTGGCGGCCGTCGGCGACCTCCTCGTCGAGCACGACGCGATCGCCGAGGTGGACGTGAACCCGGTGCTCGCGACGGCCGACGGGGCGGTCGCGCTGGACGCGCTCGTGGTACTCGGGGGTGAGGAGGTCGGCGACGGTGTCGACGGCGACAACGGCCGCGTCGGCGACGGGAGCGGCACCGCGGAGGTCGACCGTGAGTGAGCGCTTCGAGCGCGTGTGGACGGTCCGCTTCTCGGACACGGACCCGTTCGGCATCGCCCACTACCCGCGGATCGTCGACGCGCTCCACGAGACCTCCGACATGTTCATGCAGGAGATCGGGTTCCCGTTCTGGGAGATCACCGAGGAACACGGGTACGGCCTGCCGCTGGTGGAGATGAACTTCGAGTTCGAGCGGTCGGTCGAGGCCGGCGACGACGTGCGGGTGACGCTGACCCCGGATCTCGGCACACGGAGCGTCCGGTTCGAGTACGTCGCCCGACGCGACGGGGAGGTCGCCTTCTCGGGGTTCGAACAGCGCGTGTGCGCCGAGCGGGAGGCCGGGTCCCGCGAGATCCCCGACGACCTCCGGGCGGCGATGGCACCGTACGCCGAGGAGTGACGAGTCGACCGGCGAACGCGCGGATCCGGCGCCGCTCGGCCGGCCCGACCGCCCCCACGGACGATATCCTTTTGCTTCCCCCGTCGATAGTCCCGTGTATGGCGGACTTCGAGAACCCGTACGCGGAGGAGAGCCCGTTCGTGCGAGCGCACTTCGACTGTTCGGACTGTGGCGGGAAGCTCTGGGAGTACGCCATTCAGGGGCAGATGGTCTGTGAGGACTGTCGGTCCGTGTTCCCCTCCGCCGACGTGTTCGAGTCGCAGGCGGAGATCTGACCGCGACGCCGAGCCCCGCACGGGGAGGCGGAGGCCGGAGCGGGCGAGCGACCGCGGGGCGGCCGCGACGACGACCGCGACTGTCGCGTCGACGAGGCGGAGACGACGGGGCGGTCGGAGGCGTGACGGGCGAGGCGGGCCGACGATCCGTCCAATACACTTATCCTCGATCTGTGCGAACGTGGATACATGGCCCAGCAAGAGCCGGAGGAGCTCCTGGAGCTGAGCGCGGATACCCGGGAACTCCTCGAAGAGAACAGCCTCCGTCCCCTCTGGGAGGTCGAGGACGACTTCGGGAACACCTACGACGACCTGGAGGCGGACATCTGGAAGTGGGAGGACATCCAGGCGTCCATCGACGGCATCGAGGCGGACGTGCCGATCGCGGAGCTCCCTCCGGGGTTCCAGCGCCGGGTGGCCGTCCCGATCAACACCTCGCTGGGGAACGCCGTCTCCAACACCATCTACGTCGGCGTCCAGACCGTCTCGCCCGGCGAGACCGCTCCCTCGCACCGTCACGGCGCGAACGCGCTCCGGTACACCATCGACGGCCACGAGGACATGAAGACGGTCGTCGCCGGCGAGGAGTTCCCGATGGAGGACAACGACCTCATCACGACCCCGCAGTGGGAGTGGCACGACCACGTCAACGAGTCCGACGAGACGGCCGCGTGGCTCGACGTGCTCGACCTGCCGCTGGTCCTCGACTCGCTGAACGCGAGCAACGTCTTCGAGAACCACGAGCTGGAACGACAGCCCGTCACGAAGACGCAGGGGTACTGGGACTCCCAGTACGGCCGCGGTCGGCCGGCCGGCGAGCGCGACGACGGGACGATCCCCGGCCCGTTCGAGGGCATCCGGGAGCCGACGCCGCCGTACCGCTTCGGCTGGGACGAGATGGAGGAGGCGCTGCGCCAGCGCGCCGACAACGACGACCCCGACCCGTACGACGGCTACTCGCTGGCGTACGTCAACCCCGCCACCGGGAAGGAACCGCTGTTCCCGACGATGTCGTTCCGCGCGCAGCTCCTGAACGACGGGCCGACCGACCCGCACTTCCACAACGCCGTGGAGGTGTACTTCGTCATCGAGGGCGAGGGCGCCACCCACGTCGACGGCGAGGCGCTGGAGTGGGGCCAGTGGGACATCTTCGTCGTCCCGCCGGACGCGACCCACCACCACGAGCCCGACGACGAGGCGGTCCTGCTCGGCATGACCGACCGGCCCGTCTTCGAGGCGTTCAACTTCTACGCCGAGGCGGAGCCCTCCTCGTAGTCCGGCCGGGTCTGCCCGACCGTACTACGCCGGCCGCTTCCGTCGCCTCCTACTCGTCGTCCGTCGGCCCCGGGAGCACGTGGGTCTCGTCGTAGTGGGTGCGGAACGCGAACCACAGCCCGTGGCGGCCGGGGACGCGCTCTCGGGTCTCGCCACCGTCGCCCCGGAGTTCCTCCCGCGTCACGGTCCACTGTGTGCCGTCCGCGTCGACCAGCCGCCCGTCCGTTCGTTCCACCGGGAGCGGCGGAGCCTCGTAGACGGCCACGTCGCCGGTGGCGTCGAGGAGCGCGACGACCTCGCGGCCGGCCGCCTCCCCCGCGATCACGGACTCGTCGTCGAGGTCGTCGACCGGGATCACCCACGCCGCCCGCGAGCCCTCGGTGACCCCGTAGACTGACGCCTTCTCCGGGAGGGGACCCGACTCGCTCCGGACGCCCGGCTGGATCACCGACTCCTTCGTCCAGTAGTGCTCGAAGAAGCCGACGTCGTCCTCGTAGTGGGAGTAGTCGTACCCGTACCCCGTGTCGATGTCGAGCGCTCGCGTGTCGGGGTGTTCGGCGCGCCAGGAGCCCCAGTCCGTCTGCGTGACGAGGTGCTGGTCGAGCGCGAGGTCCGGGTCGCGCTCGAGGTAGCGTCCGGCCGTCGGCGTGCCCGTGTGCTGGTCCCACAGCGTCTCGGTCTCCTCGTCGTACATCACCTTGTTGCCGGAGACGAGCATCCCCGAGCTCCCGAACGTGAGCACGTCGCCCTCGACCCGCCGGTCATAGAGGATCGGGGCGTTACACAGCGTGCAGTAGGTGAGGCTCACCGGGACGCCCGCCACGACGGCGTTGAGGAGTTCGTGGGGGAAGATCACCCACCGCGGCACCGCGTAGGCGACCCCGTCGATCTCGAACCCGAAGACGACGTCGTCGTCGTCGAGGTAGCGCTCGGGGGCGTCGTCGCCGGCGACCGACGCGTCGCCGTGCTCGGCGTCGGCACCCGAGGAACGGTCGCCGTCGGCCGCGTCCGTCGAGACGGCGTCGCCCGCGACGAAGTCGGGCGCGTTGAGCGCCGCGAGGAACGACCGGTCGCAGTTGCCCCACCGGACGTCCCGGAGGTCGAACGCCCGCGGCTCCCGGTCGAGCAGCGCGCCGACCGGCGGGAGGTACGAGCGGTACAGCCTGAGCTTCCACTCGTCGAAGCCGGCCAGGGGCGCGATGTCCCGCTGAGAGTACCACGATTCCCATTCCACCCAGGCGTGTTCGGAGTCGTAGTCCGGCTCCGCGAGCGCGCCGAGCGCGTCGCGGACGCCCGGCCACCGGACCTCGGGGAGGTCGAGGTACCGCGGCGGGTCCCGCCCGCGGAGCACCGCCGGGAAGCCGAACCGTCCCCAGTCGTTCGCGATGGCGTCGATCACGAGCACCTCGAACAGGTGCGGGATCACGCGCTCGTCGCCCTCCTCGGCGAGCGCCGCCACGGCCTCGGCGTGGGCGTCCGCGTCGCGGACGAGCAGGTCGTCGGTCAGATCACGGAGCCGATCAGTCGATGACTGCGCCATACGGTCTCACTCCGATGAGACGACGAAAAGGTACGGGTCGCGGCCGGTCGGGTCGAGGGACCGAACGCGGCGGGCCTTACTCCTGGCCGCCCTTGTTCACGTTCACGTCGGCGAACCGCACGTCGCGCTCGGTCACGTCGACGGTCATGGCGCCGACGCCCTCGATCTCGGCGTCGATCGTGTCGCCGTCGTGCAGCTGGCTGACGCCCTCGGGCGTTCCGGTCGTGATCACGTCGCCGGCCTCGATCGTCGCGCCGAGCGAGGCGTACTGCACCACGTCCGCGCAGGTGTACACCATGTCGCCGGTGTTCTCCCGCTGGCGGGTCTCGCCGTTGAGCTGCAGCTCCATCTCCAGGTCCTGCGGGTCGTCGATCTCGTCGGCGGTGACGACGCACGGCCCGATGACGGTGAAGGTGTCGTAGGACTTCCGGTTCGAGCGGTCCTGGTCGCCGCGGACGGAGATGTCGAGCAGGATCGTGTACCCGAAGACGTGGTCCCACGCCTCCTCGGCGTCGACGTCCTTCACGTCGTCGGCCATGACGAACGCCAGCTCGATCTCGTGGTCCGTCCGGCGGTCCGAGAAGGGGAGCTCGACGCCGTCGTCGGGGCCCACCACGCTGGAGGGCGCCTTGAGGAAGTAGCCCTTGTCCTCGATGGAGAACCACTCGTCGGTGGTGATGTCGCGGTCGGCCAGCGCCTCCTCGATGTGGTTCTCGTAGTTGAGCGGCGCGGCGATCACCTTGCCCGGCCGGTGGACCGGCGAGCCGAGCGTCACCTCCGACCGGTCGAAGTCGGGGTCCGCGTCGGCGTACTCGCTCGCGTCGTAGTCGCCGCGGATGTACGTCTGCAGCGGGTCGTGCGATTCGATGCCCAGGCGGTCGGTCAGGTCTACGATGCCGTCGTCGTCGGTCAGGAGGCCCAGACGGTCCTCGTTGAAACGGACGAACTTCACGCGAGCATGTGCGCCCGATATCGGTATAAATGGTCCCCTTCAGGTAGGACGCGCTAGACCCCTTCAGGTAGGACGCGCTGGACCCCTTCAGCCAGGACGCGACCCGTCGGGGACGCCCGCCGCTCGCGCGTCGGTCGACCGCGGACCCGCGTGTCACTCGGTCACGAATACCGGAGAAACGATCCGGCTTCAGCCGCACTATTGTCGCACGGCCGAACCCTCTATGGGATGGAACTAGACCTGTCACCCGACGCTGACTGGAGCGAACTGTACATCGACGGCGAGTGGCGATCGGCCGAGGGCGGCGAGACCATCGCCGTCGAGGACCCCTCGACGCGCGAGACGTTCGCCCGCGTCGCCCGCGCGACGGAGGCGGACGTGGACGCCGCCTACGAGGCGGCCGCGGCCGCCGGGGAGGAGTGGGCGGAGGCGCCGCCGGCACAGCGGGAGGAGGTGATCCACGAGATGCTCGACCTGCTGGAGGGGCACGACGAGGAGATCGTCGGCCTCCTCGCGACCGAAGCGGGCGGCGTCCCGGCGGCGATGGGCGGCACCTCCGTCCACCTCGCGGCCGACCAGGCGGCCGAGGCGGCGACGGTCCCCCGGCGGATGAAGGGCGAGCACGCCGCCTCGAACATCCCCGGCAAGGAGAACGTCGTCGAGCGGATCCCCTCGGGGGTCGTCACGGTCATCTCCCCGTGGAACTTCCCGCTGAACCTGTCGATGCGCGCGGTCGCGCCCGCCATCGCCGCCGGCAACGCGGTCGTGCTCAAGCCCGCGACGAACACGCCGATCACGGGCGGCCTCCTGTTCGCGAAGCTGTTCGAGGCGGCGGGCCTCCCGGCGGGCGTCCTCAACGTCGTCACCGGCCGCGGGTCGGAGATCGGCGACCGCGTCGCGGGCCACCCCGAGAGCGACGTGGTCGCGTTCACTGGATCGACGCCCGTCGGCCGGCGCGTCGCCTCGAAGGCGGCCGAGAACCTCGCGACGCCCGCGATGGAACTCGGCGGCAACAACGTCCACCTCGTCACCGAGGACGCGGACCTCGATCAGGCGATCGACGCGGCCGTCTTCGGCTCGTTCGTCCACCAGGGGCAGGTGTGCATCTCGATCAACCGCCACCTCGTCCAGGAGTCGGTGTACGACGAGTACGTCGCGCGGCTGACCGAGCGCGCCGAGTCGCTGCCGGTCGGGTCGGCCCACGACGAGGGCGTGGTGGTCGGGCCGATCATCGACGAGTCGCAGCGCGACGAGATGCTGGAGTACGTCGACGAGACGCTCGACGCCGGCGCGACGCTGGAGACGGGCGGCCACACCGTCGACCTGGACGGGGTCGACGACTCGCTCGTCGTCGCGCCGACGGTGCTCTCCGACGTGACCAACGACATGTCCGCCGCTTGCTTCGAGCACTTCGGCCCCATCGCGCCGGTCATCCCGTTCTCGGACGTCGACGAGGCCGTGGAGCTCGCGAACGACACCGAGTACGGGCTCTCCGGATCCGTGCACGCGGGCGACGTGGGCGCGGGCAGGCGCATCGCCGACCGCCTCGACACGGGGATGGTCCACGTGAACGACCAGCCGATCAACGACGAGGCGCACGTCCCGTTCAGCGGCACCAACGCCTCGGGGATGGGCGGGTACAACACCGACGAGTTCCTGAACGAGGTCACCGAGACGAAGTGGATCTCGCTGCAGCACGAGCCGCGCGAGTACCCGTTCTGATCTGATCGGGGTCCGGCCGCCCGAACCGGCGGCCGACCCCGGCGCCCCCCCGTCGCTACTCCTCGATGTCGAGCTGGACGGCGACCCAGTGGTCGCGTGCCTCCACGACGAGTTCCTCCTCGTCCTCGAAGACGGTGTGTTCGGCGACGAACTCGTCCCAGGCGCCGTCGGGGATCAGCTCCAGGTCGGCCGCCGAGTCCGCGGGCGACGGGCTCGCGGCGACCATCGCGTCGAACGTCTCGAAGTCGGTGTTGGCGGCGACGAACCCGTCGTCGAACACGTCGGTCACGTCGATGTCCTCCGAGCGGGGGGCGGCGGCGGCCCGCTCGCGCAGCTCCTCCGGCGACTCCGGCCGCTCCGAGAGGTCGTCCTCTAGCACCATGCGTCCCGATCACACCCCGTCCGGCATAAACCCCCCCGGTACCGACGCGACCCGCGGCCCGCCCCGAAACGCCCCCTCGCATCGCCGCCCGAGAGGTATCCGACGTGATAACCGGCGGGGAACGTATACAAGGGGAAGGGCGAACGGTCCGGACGAATGTCGAGGCCACAGGACGCTGGCCCCGGACGCGGCGACGCGTCGACGGGGACGGGGGAACCGGGTACGGAGGCGACCGGGGAGGAGACGCCGGAACGCGGGACCACGGCGGACGAGGCGACGGGAGCGGAACGGCTCGCGGAGGCGTACGTCGAGCGGGCCGCGCCGGAGACGGCCGCCGAGCGCCACGAGCGCGAGGCGTCGTTCTGGCGGGAGGCGTTCGATCAGCTCGTCGCGGAACTTCCCGAGAGCGTGCTCGTCGTCGACGACGGCGGGGAGATAACCCACTGGAACCAGGCCCACACCGAGATGACGGGCATCGAACGGTCGGAGGCGCTCGGGAGGAACGCCCACGACCTGCTGGGGACGAAGGGCACCGACGAGACGCTCGCCGAGGAGGTGGCCCGGACGAACGAGACGGTCAGCGAGGACGCGATCAGGGAGATCGATCGCGTCGACAAGGCGCTACAGGTGTACGCGGTGCCGCTTCGCGACCCCGACGGGGAGCCCGTGGGGGCGTTCTCCGTGGCGAACGACGTGACCGACCACGTCGAGCGGCGGCGGCGCCTGGAGTCGCTGCAGGAGCGCGTCGGCGACGAGGTGTCCGGACAGACGGCCGAACTGAAGTCGGTCGTCGAGGAGGTGGACGAGTTCACCGACGAGGCGGACGCCTTCGCCGGCGAGCAGACCGAGCGGCTCAGGCGGGTGGCCGACGAGGTGACCGACCAGAGCGCCGCCGTCGAGGAGATCGCCGCCAGCGCCGAGGAGGTAGAGCGGGCGAGCGAGCGGGCAGACGACCTCGTCGCCGACGGCGACGACGCCGCCGACGAGGCGGCCGAGGCGATCCGCGGCGTCGACGAGTCGGCCGCCGAGATGCGCGAGGCGGTGGGGTCGCTCACCGACCACGCCGAGGAGATCGGGGACGTGATCGACCTCATCGACGGGATCGCCGACCAGACGAACATGCTGGCGCTCAACGCCTCGATCGAGGCGGCGCGGGCGGGCGAGGCCGGCGAGGGGTTCGCCGTCGTCGCCGAGGAGGTGAAGGCGCTCGCCGAGGAGAGCCAGCGCCACGCCGAGCGCGTCGAGGGGCTCGTCGGGGAGGTGCGCTCGCGCGGCCGCGAGGTGGACGACCTCCTCGCGGAGACGACCGACGACGTGGCGCAGGCGCGCGACCGCGTCGGGAACGTCGCGGCGGTGTTCGAGGAGATCACGGAGGCCGTCGAGGAGACCGCCGGCGGGGCCGCGCAGGTCGCCGCCGCGACCGACGAGCACGCCCGCTCCGCACAGGAGGTCGCCGACACGGTCGGGACCGCCGTCTCGGAGATCGAGTCGCTGCAGGACCGGCTCCGGAGCGCCTCCGAGGCCGCCGACGCCGGACGTCGACAGGTCCGCGAGGTCGAGGCCGCCGTCGAGGACCTCGACGCCTCGTGAGCCCGTCGGCCGTGTCGGTCCCGGGCGGTGGCGGGACGGTGGTAGTAATTTGAGCTATAGCAGTCGCTCGTCGATTAGTTCTCGACGGATCACTTATCCGTTGTGCATCGACAGCGACCGCGGGCGACGGCGCTACTCGCGGACACGGACCGTCCCGTCGGATCGGACGACGACCTCGTGGCCGGCGTACTCGAACACGAACCGTCGCGCGGTCGCGTCGGCGTCGGGGACGTCCTCCCCGTCGACGACCGCCGCGAGGACCTCCGGGTCCACCGCGTCGTACAGGGGCGGGAGGTCGCTCGGGTCGGTGCCGGTGTGCTCGCAGACCGCGTCGGTGATCCCGACGGTCAACTCCGAGTGGTCCCGCAGGTCGGACACCGTCGTCGTGGTCGCCCCGTCGACCGTGACGGACCAGGTCGTCGCGTCGCCGGCACCCGCGAGCCGCCACTCCCCCTCCACGTCGACGCCGGCGGCGACCGCCTCGCCGAGCAGCGACCGGAGGGCGGCGCGGAACGACGACTCGTCCGCGACCCGTGACTGTCCCTCCCGGCGGGCCGGCCGGTCCGCGCGCCCGGTCCCGTTCCCGTCCCCGTTCGCGCCGTCGGTCATCGAGCCCCGTCGTCCGGCCCCGTCGACGGACCGCGCCTCCCGGGCGACGTGGTCCTCCGGCGGTCGAGGCGGTCGGCGGTCGGGTCACTCGAGTGCATTGGTACCATGATACACTCGAATTAGTTAGCTGTGTGTGATAAAAGCCCTACACGTGTGTTCGACACGCGGCGTGACGGTCGGAGCGGCGATCGGGGGATACGGAGCCGAACGTATCGCTCCGTACCCCACATGCGTTCACAGTTGTTCAAATATAAATAATCAGTACGTATCGGTTATAGATGGCGGATAATTGGCGAGATTCAACCGCCGAACGCTGATGGAGAGTTCAGTGGCCGCGGCGCTGGGGGCGAGCGTGGCCGGGACAGGGGTGGCGAGCGCGGAGTACGAGGAGTCGGACACCGAGGGCGCGCCGAGCGTCCGCGGCGACCTCAAGCGCTTCTCGACGACCGCGCTCGGGGCGGAGGTGACCGGGCCGTTCGTCTTCGCGGACGGTACCCTGCTGTACAGCCTCCAGCACCCGAGCGGGGAGAACACGCCGCCGTACGACACCGCCGGGATCGGGGTCGTGAGGGGCTTCACCTTCACAATGGGGGGAAGCAACGACGACTTCGACGAGCTGAGCGTCCCGACCGACAACGCCGAACGGAAACGGGTCCGCGTGAGCGAGGGGGACTACGACCTCCTCGCGCAGGGGGGCGACCCGATCGCCGGCGGCGACGAACGCCTCGGCGTGGTGCAGACGCCCGACGGCACCGACATCACCCTCGACACCTTCCGGGGGACCCAGTACGGCGGAGCGGCGACGAACCCGGACTGCAACCAGTTCGTGCCGACCGACGAGGACGGGCGTGCCGGCTACCTGTTCACCAACTGGGAGAACAGCCCCGGCAACGTCACCCGGATCCCGCTCGAACGGACAGAGGAAGGGGAGTGGTCGGTCGACCTCAACGGGGCGCTGAACCTCGCGAACACGGACGCGATGCGGGCCGTGGGCGGGACCCGGATCAACTGCTACGGCGACCTGAGCCCGTGGGGGACGATGATCTCCTCGGAGGAGAACTACGCCCACCCGCGGGTGTCGCTCACCGCGACCGTCGGCGACGTCGCCGAGGCGGGCTCTGGAGTCGGGATCCGCGGCGCACACGAGTTCTGGAACCGGCCGAACCCCTCCGGGATCCAGGACGCGGTCGACGAGCTGTACGGCGAGGAGAGCTGGTACGTGCAGGGCTACTGGGCGCTGACGGGAACCGAGTTCCTCGCGTACTACCTCGGGGCCGAGCCGGTCGATCAGGCCGACGACGGGAACACGCTCGATCCGATCACGGACGTGTACCCCAACCCCTACCGCTACGGCTACCACGTGGACATCCGCGAGCCGACCGCCGAGGAGCCCACCCCGGTGAAGTACTACGTGATGGGCCGTGCCGCCTGGGAGGCGCCGGACGTGCAGAGCGACCGGCGGACCGTCTACGAGTGCTCCGACGGCGACAGCAAGGGGATCTACAAGTTCGTCGCCGACGAGCCGATCGACGAGTACGACGACCCGATGGACGTCTCGGGGACGCTGTACGCCCCGAAGATCGCCAACCCCGCGGCGGGCAAGAAGCTCTCGCCGGCCCGGATCCCGCTGCACGTCGAGTGGCTCGAACTGGGACACGCGAGCAACGCGGAGGTCGAGTCGTGGATCGCCGAGTACGATGGCCTCACGCAGGCGGACTACCTGGAGACACACGCCGAGACCGACTGGCGCGACGATCTGGAGGCGGCGCTGGCGGAGGCTGACCGCGCGGTGGTCGAGGACGGCAACCGCGACTACGTCACCGACGAGGAGATACTGCGGTGGGCCGAGCAGTACGAGGCGAACGGCCCCGACGGCGTCGACGAGGAACTCCGTCGGGTGCCGTTCCTGGAGACGCGGGCGGCCGCAAAGGAGATCGGAGCCAGCATCGAGTTCAACAAGGCCGAGGGCGTCGACAGCGTCGACGGGGCGGGACCGGGCGACTACGTCTACTTCGGCATCTCGGAGTTCAACGACGACCTGGCGAACGACGAGGGCGACGTCCGCCTCGACCGCGTCGACGGCGGGATCGTGTACCGCGCCCGTCTGGAGCGCGACTACAACGTCTCCAAGCTGGAGCCGGTCATCGTCGGCCCGGACGGCACCGACCCCGCGGACGTGGCCGACGACGCGCTGATCAACGTCGACAACGTCTACGTCATGGACGACGGCCGCGTCCTCTGCTGTGAGGACGCCGATCAGCTCGGGCGCACCTACAGCAACGACTGCCTGTACGTGTACGAGCCGAACGGAAACAGCGGACCCGGCCGGGGCCGGGACGGCGGACGCGGATCCGACGACGAGGACGACGACGGCAACGGAAACGGCCGCGGCGACGGCACGGACGACGCCGAGGACGGGGACGACGACGGGGAGGGCCGCGTCGGCCCCCTGTGGTGATCACGGTGTCCCGAACGCGACACTCCGGGGTGCCCGACGGGTCCCTGTCGGTCCATCGGGAGTACGTACTCGGCGTGCGGATCGAGGTCGACCGCGGTCCGGACGGCGAGACATACCGCTTCGAGGCGCCCGACCACCGCGGCGCCGCGTTCGAGTCCGCCGACGACGCGGAGCTGTACGCCGACGTGTACTTCGACACGAACGGGTTCCGGGAGGCCGACACCGGCGAGCGGGGGATCCCCCCGGAGGTCGTCCAGGCCGGCCGGGACACGCTCGCGGCGTACCTGCTGACCCGCCCGTGGGGCTCGCGGGAGTGGGTCGCCTCCTACTTCGGGAAGGACCCCGCGACGGTCGAGCGGTACGCCGGCTGGGTTCGCGAGCGCGCCGCCGAGGTCCGCCGCGGCGTTCGGGAGCGCGGGATCGGTCCGGACAGGTCGGACGAGTCGAACGAACCGGACGAACCGGACGACTAGCCCGCCGGGGCGTCGTCGCGACCCGGACCGGCGCGGAGCACAACCCTCTTGTTTAGGTCGCCCTAATTAGCGGTCGAATGCAGCTGTCCCGACGCGACGCGCTGGCGGCGCTCTCGGCCGCCGGGGCCGGCTCGCTCGCGGGGTGCGGAGCGCCGACGGCGTCCCGAGACGCCGGCGCGAGCGACGGCGCCGACGGCGACACGGACGGGACGCCGGTCGGCGAGCACGAGCTGTCGACGCTCGTCGCCGTCGCGGAGGCCGTCTACCCGTCGGACGTGGAGGGGATCCCGGAGTTCGTCCGGACGTACACCGGCGGCCGGGTCGACGGCGGCGACGCCTACGCGCGCGGGGTCGCCGAGGCGGTCCGCGAACTCGACGAGTACGCCGAGGAGTTCTACGACGAGCGGTTCGCGGCCCTGTCGACCGAGACGCGGGCGGAGGCGCTCGGGTACATGAGCGTGGACGACGTGGACCCGGATCCGGAGGGGACGGACGCCGAGCGCGTCCGTCACTACGTCGTGAACGAACTGCTGTACGCCTTCTACACGTCGCCGACGGGCGCGGGGCTCGCGGGGCTGGAGAACCCGCCCGGCCACCCCGGCGGGACGGAGTCGTACCGACGGGGGCCCGACCGATGAGCGACGCCGGCGCGGACGCCCCGGAGGTTGACCGCACGCCGTCGCCGCGGGCCGACGTCTGTATCGTCGGCGCGGGCCCCGCGGGGGCGCTCGTGGCCGCGCGGCTCTCGGCGGCCGGCCACGACGTGGTCGTCCTGGACGCGGGCCCGCGGTTCGACCCTGCCGACCGCGACGAGCGGATGGAGCGCCACCTCCGCCCCGGCGTGGACGCGCCGGTGTGGGACATGGGCGGCGAGCGCGACGCCTTCAGCGCCAGCGGCGACCGGTTCTACCCGCTCAACGTCGCCCGCGTGAAGGGCATCGGCGGCAGCACCCTCCACTGGCAGGGGATGGTGATGCGGCTGCACGAGCAGGACTTCGAGCTGGACTCGTCGGTCGGGCTGGGCGACGACTGGCCCATCGACTACGCCGACCTCCGGCCGTACTACGCCGAGGCCGAGGAGGAACTGTCCGTGGCGGGCGCCTCGGACAACCCGTTCGCGCCGCCGCGCGAGCGGCCCCACCCGCTCCCGGCGTTCCCGCCCTCCTACAGCGACTCGCTGTTCGCGGAGGCGTGCGAGGCGGTCGGGGTGACCACCCACTCGGTGCCGAACGCGCGCAACTCCGAGCCGACCGACGAGGCGGGCGCCTGCGTCGGGTACGGCACCTGCAAGCCCGTCTGCCCCTCCGGCGCCAAGTACGACGCGACGCGGCACGTCGCCGCCGCGGAGGCGAACGGGGCGCGCGTGCTCGACCGGGTGCCCGTCCAGCGGCTCGAACACGACGACGCAGGCGACCGCGTCACCGCGGCGGTGTACGCGACGCCCGACGGCGGGGAGCACCGACAGGAGGCCCGGGAGTTCGTCGTCGCCGCCGGCGGCGTGGAGACGCCGCGCCTACTCCTGCTCTCGGAGAGCGAAACGTACCCGGACGGCCTCGCCAACTCCTCGGGGCTCGTGGGGCGGTACTTCATGGACCACCTGTTCGCGGGGACGGGCGGGACGATCGACGAGCCCACGCGCCAGAAGCACGTCGGGTTCAACACCTCCGAGAGCCACCAGTTCTACGACCGGCCCGACGACTCCCGCACCGCGATCAAGCTGGAGTTCCTCAACTACGCCGGCCCGGCGCCCGCGGACGTGGCGCTCACGGCCGACACCTTCGGCGACGAGCTCCTGGCGGAGATCCGCGGCGCCTACGGCACCCACGTCGCGATGGGCGCGCTCGTCGAGCAACTGCCCCGACGGGAGAACCGGATCCGGCTCGACCCCTCGCGGACCGACGACCACGGCAACCCCGTCCCGGACGTGGTCTGGGGCCTCGATCCGATCACACGCCGGACCATCGAGCGGGCCAACGAGATCCAGCGCGAGGTGCTTGCGGAACTGGGCGCCGACATCGGCTGGACGGTCGGGCCGGACAACACCGGCCCCGCGTACCACCACATGGGCACGACGCGCATGGGCACCGATCCGGCGGAGAGCGTCGTGAACCCGCAGCTTCGGACCCACGACCTCGGGAACCTCACGATCGCGGGAAGCTCTGCCTTCGTCACCGGCGGGGCGATGAACCCGACGCTCACCATCGCGGCGCTGGCGCTGAAGGCGGCAGACCACGTCGCGGAGCGGCTGTAGGGACCCGCGGTCCTCCGGTGTCGTTATTACAGCCCGTTACGTACTGTTACGTATGCCGGTCGACTTCGAGAGCTACCGTCCGACGGACCTTCCGGACGAGGGGACGAACGGGCGGCGGATCCTGGAGTTCCTCGCGGACCGACCCGACCTCGGGTACCGCGCGGGCGAGTTGGCGGCGGAACTGGACATCCCCCGCGGGAGCGTCGGAACGACGCTGAGCCGGCTTGAGGAGCGGGGGCTCGTCCGGCACAAGGGCGAGTACTGGGCGATCGATCCGACGGCGTTCGACGCCCACGCGGCGAGCTCGGTCGGCCTCCGGACGGTCGCCGAGGAGTTCGCCGGCGACTACTACGACGAGAACCCAGACTGGGACGCCGACCTCCCGGACCTGAACAGCGAGGGGGGCGACGACGGGGAGCGCGACGCGTGACGGCGCCGGCGTACGCGCGGGGGACAGTCGTCGTCGCCGCGGACCCGTTCGGACGGACGCCGCGACGCCCGTATCTCGTCGTCAGCGACGACAGCCACCCGTTCGCGGGAGAACAGTACATCGGACTCGGGATCACGACGAAGGAGTACGAGGCGAGCCTCCCGCTCGCCGGGCGCTTCCGGCGGGGACGGCTGAACCGCGAGTCGTTCGTCTCGCCCTGGGCCGTCGTTTCCCTCCGCGACGTCGACGTCGACCGCGCGGTGGCCCGGACGACCGGGGAGGTCGTCGACTCCGCGGTCGACCGGTTACGACGGTACGTCGTCGGCGACGGGGGCGAGGAGCGTGCGGCGCCCTGAGCCGCGAGGGACCGTCGCGCCGACCGGATCCCGCTCGACGCCGCGGTCCCGACCGAGACGGACCCGATGACGCCCGGACTTATGCCCGGGGCGGGCGACGGTCCGTGACGATGGAGACACGCCTCGCCGACTACGTCGACGACTTCGCGCGACGCGACTGGCAGACGCTGGACCCGGCCGCGGTCGAGGACCCGATCCGGATCGCGGTCGTCGGCGCGGGGTGGTTCACCCGGGAGTGGGCGCTGCCCGGCATCGAGCGCTCCGCCTACACGGAGGCGACCGTCGCGACCGACGTGAACCCCGACGCGGTCGCGGCAGTCGCCGACGAGCACGACCTGACCGGCGCGACGCCTGAGGCGTTCCGCGCCGGCGAGGTCGCCGACGAGTACGACGCGGTGTACGTCGCGACGCCGAACGCGACGCACCTGGAGTACGTCGAGGCCGCCGCCGAGCAGGGGAAGGCGGTCCTGTGTGAGAAGCCGCTGGAGGCGACCGTCGAGCGCGCGGAGCGGCTCGTCGCCGCCTGCGAGGGGGCGGACGTCCCGCTGATGGTCGGCTACCGGATGCAGACGGAGCCGGCCGTCCGGCGCGTCCGGGAGCTGCTCGCGGGCGGGTTCGTCGGGGACCCGGTCCACGTCCACGCGTCGATGTCGCAGACGATGCTCGGGGAGCTGTCGGCCGACCACGACCAGTGGCGGCTCGACCCGGAGCTGTCGGGCGGCTGTGCGCTCATGGACCTGGGCGTCTACCCGCTCAACACGACGCGGTTCGTGCTCGACGCCGACCCGGTCGAGGCGGCGGGCCGGACGCGCACCGAACACGGGGCGTTCGCCGGCGTGGACGAGCACGCCTCCTTCCGGCTGACGTTCCCCGACGGCGTCGACGCGACGTGCACGGTCAGCCAGAACGCCGGCCACGCCAGCCGGTTCGAGGTGACCGGGACCGAGGGCCGGCTGATCCTCGACCCGGCGTTCTACGAGCGCGAGGACCGCGCGCTCGCGGTCGAGCGCGACGGCGTCCGCGCCGACGTGTCGTTCGAGCAGGTCCACCAACTGGAGGAGGAGTTCGCCTACTTCGGCCACCAGCTGCTCGCGGGGGCGGGGATCCGCCCGGACGGCCGGCACGCGCTGGTCGACATGCGCGCGCTGGCGGCCGTCTACGAGTCCGCCGAGTCCGGCGCGACCGTCGACGTCACGGACTGAGCGGCGGCGCCGGGTCCGTCCCCGCGATCGCCGGACCAGACCGCGGTAGCCCCGGATTTCGGCCGGCCGAAACATCGACAGGCTTTAGGCGTCCCTAATCGATGTTGGCGGCGAATGAGCACACCGCAGGACATCTGCGTGGTCATCCCGACTATCAGGGAGTACGAGTGTCTCCGGGCGTACGTCGACAACGCGCGCGAGCACGGCTTCGACACGGACCGGCTGTTCTTCGTCCTCGTCACCGAGGACTTCTGTGACACCGCCGACATGCGCGCGATGCTGGAGGAGGAGGGCGTCGACGGGGCCGTCTTCGACGGCAGCGCGCGCGAGGCGTGGTTCGAGTCGCACGACGCCGCCGAGTTCTCCCACCTCGTGCCCGCCGCGAGCCACGCGCAGACGTCCTTCGGGCTGCTGTACATGTGGGCCCACGAGCGCTTCGAGTACGGGGTCTTCATCGACGACGACACCCTCCCGCACCCGGAGGACGACTTCTTCGGGGGGCACATGGCGAACCTCGCGTTCGAGGGCGAGATCGAGTCCGTCAGCTCCGACGAGTCGTGGGTGAACGTGCTCTACCAGTCGGACACCGACCTCTACCCGCGCGGCTACCCCTACGCGGCGATGGGCGAGACGGTCGAGACCGACACCGAGTACGTGGACAGCGTGGTCGCCTCCCAGGGGCTGTGGACGAACGTCCCCGACCTCGACGCCGTGCGCATCCTGATGGACGGCGACCTGCGGGGGCAGGCGGAGACCCGGACGACCCGCGAGGACTTCCGGCGCGACTTCGTCGCCGCCGAGGGGGAGTACCTCACCGTCTGCTCGATGAACCTCGCGTTCCGCCGGGAGGTGATCCCCGCGTTCTACCAGCTCCCGATGGACGACAACGAGTGGGAGGTGGGCCGCTTCGACGACATCTGGTCCGGGCTGTTCCTCAAGCGGGCGGCGGACGTGCTGGGCAAGCAGGTGTACAACGGCGGCCCGCTGTGCGAGCACAACAAGGCGCCGCGCTCGACGTTCGACGACCTCGCGAACGAGGTCGCCGGTCTGGAGCTGAACGAGCACGTCTGGGAGGTGCTCGACGGCGTCGGCGACGACGCCGATTCCTTCGAGGGCGCGTTCGCGGAGATGGCCGACGCGCTCGCGGAGGGCGACTTCTCCGGGTGGAACAACGGCGCGTTCCTCAACCACTGCGGCGAGTACATGCGCGACTGGCTCGACTGCCTCGACCGCGTCGAGGGGGCGGCGACGCGCGCAGCCGCCGGCGAGGCCGCGGAGGTGGTCGCGGATGACTGACGACACGACCGACACCGACATGACCCACGACGACACGCACACGGACGGACGGCGGGCGTACGGGCGACGGAAGGTGCTCGCGGGCCTCGGCGCGGCCGGGGCGGCCGGACTGGCCGGCTGTAACGGCGTCCTCGGCGGCGACGATTCCGGGGGCGGCGGGGGCGGTGCCGGCGGCGGAGGCGCCGGCAACGGTACCGGCGACTCCGTCGGCGCGGCGTTCGACGACTTCCGCGGCTCCGGCCCGCTCGCCTCCGGCCGGGGGCAACTGGGCGGTACCCGTATCGAGGACCTGCCGAACCTCAGCGGCGAGCTGACCGTCTACCTCGGCGGCGGCGAGGGCGGCCTCTACCGCGACCTCGTCGCCCGGTTCCGCGACATCTACCCGGACTTCGACCCGCAGCTCCGCGAGTCCGGCACCGCCGACGCCGCGAACACGATCATCAGCGAGGGCTCGGCGACGCCCGCCGACGTGTTCTGGTCGGTCGACGCCGGGTCGCTGGCGGCCGTCGCGAACGAGGGCCTGACCGCCGAACTGCCGGGCGAGGTCGTGGACCCGGTCCCCGAGGAGTTCCACCCCGAGGACCAGTGGGTGGGGACGGCGGGGCGTGCCCGTGCCGTGCCGTACAACACCGCCGAGCTGTCCCGTGACGACGTGCCCGACAGCGTGATGGAGTTCCCCGAGACCGAGGCGTTCCGCGACGCCATCGGCTGGGCGCCCACCTACGGCGCCTTCCAGTCGTTCGTCACGGCGATGCGGATCATCGAGGGCGAGGAGGCCACCCGCGAGTGGCTCCGGGGGATGCTCGACGCGGGCGTCACCGAGTTCAACAACGAGTTCCTCGTCTCCAACGCCGTCGCCGACGGCGCGCTCGACGCCGGCTTCGCGAACCACTACTACGCGCTGCGGGTCCAGGCGGCCCGCCCGAACGCGCCGATCGACCTGGCGTTCACCAGCGGCGACGCGGGCGCGCTGATCAACGCCGCCGGCGCGGCGGTGCTGTCGGCGAGCCAGAACCAGGAACTGGCGTTCGATTTCCTCCGGCACCTGCTGTCGGCGGAGGCCCAGGAGTTCTTCGCCACCCGGACGTACGCGTACCCGATGATCCCGGGCGTCCCGCCGGTGGGAGGCCTGCCGACCATCGACGAGCTGAACCCGCCGAGCATCGACCTGACCGAGCTGTCGAACATCCAGCCGACCCTCGAGCTGATGCGCGACGTCGGGGTGCTGTGATGCGGGAGGGTCGCTGAGATGAGCTCCGGCGGGGGGTTCGGCCGCGTCCGCGGGCTGGTCGCCGACGGCGACGAGGAGCCCGGGGTGGCGGTCGCGGTCCTCGCCGCGGCGGTCGCGGCGGCCGTGGTGTCCCCGCTCGCGTGGCTGCTCGTCAGCGCCGCGTCGCTGTCGCTCGACGACGCCCTCTCGCTGGTCGCCTCGGGGACGACGACCGAGGTGCTCGCCAACAGCCTCGTGCTCGTCGGGGTCGTCACCGGCGCCTCCGTCGCGGTGGGCGTCCCGCTCGCCGTGCTCACGGTGCAGACGGACCTCCCGTTCCGCCGCTTCTGGACGGTCGTCGCGGCGCTCCCGCTGGTCGTCCCCAGCTACATCGGCGCGTTCGCGTACGTGTCGGCGTTCGGCCCCAGCGGCGCCCTGCCGGACCTGCTGACGCAGTCGGGGCTCGGGTTCGTGACGCCGTACCTCCCGACGGTGTACGGCCTCGGGGGGACGGCGCTGGTGTTGACGCTGTTCACGTACCCCTACGTGTTCCTGACGACGCGCGCGTCCCTGCTGTCGTTTGACACCGCGCAACTGGAGGCGGCGCGGACGCTGAACCAGAGCTACCCCGAGGCGTTCCGCCGGGTGATCCTCCCGCAGATCGCGCCGGGCGTCACCGCGGGGGCGCTGCTGGTCGCGCTGTACACCCTCTCGGACTTCGGGACGCCCGCGATCATGCGCTTCGACGTGTTCACGCGCGTCATCTACGTGGAGCTGAACAGCTTCGGCATCGGACGGGCGAACGCGACGCTGTTGTCGATCCAGCTGCTCGCGGTGACCGCCGTCGTCCTCGCGCTCGAATCGCGCGTCAGCGGCGATACCGCCGCCGGATACGGCACGCCGTCGTCGGCGAGCGCGGTCGTCCCGCTCGGCCCGTTCCGGTGGCTCGCCGCGCTCGTCCCGGCACTGGTGAGCCTGTTCACGCTCGCGCTCCCGGTGGGCATCCTGGCGATGTGGCTCGTGCGCTCGGGGCCGGGGTACAGCGGCGGCGGGCTGGCGTTCCGGGCGGCGTTCGCCACGAACTCGGTGTACGTCGCGGCGCTCGCGGCGGCGGTGACGGTGCTGTTCGCGCTGCCGGTCGCCTACTACGCCGGGCGTTCCGACTCCACCCTCGCGTGGCTCTCCGAGCGGGCGACGTACCTCGGGTACGCGATGCCGGGCGTCGTGCTCGGGCTGGCGCTGGTGTTCTTCTCCAGCCAGTGGCTCCGCGACACGGTGAGCCCGGTGGCGGCGCGGGTGGTGTACCAGTCGCTGCCGCTCCTCGTGTTCGCGTACGTGGTCCGGTTCCTGCCGCAGGCGGTGGGCGCGACGCGCTCGTCGGTTCTGGGCGTCGACCGGGACCTGGTGGGCGCGGCGCGCCTGCTCGGCGAGTCGCCCGGCGGGGCGTTCCGGCGGGTGACGCTCCCGCTCATCTCGCCGGGGCTGCTCGCGGGCGCCGCGCTCGTGTTCCTCACGACGATGAAGGAGCTCGACACCACGCTCATCCTCCATCCGACAGGGTTTACAACGATAGTGACCTACATCTGGCGAGTTCAGGAGGCCGGCTACTACGGCCGGGCCGCGCTGCCGGCGCTGGTGCTGGTCGCCGTCTCCGGCCTCTCGATGGTGCCGCTGCTGCGATCGAACGACGATGCCTGACGACACAGTACCCCGGGACGGCGACGCGAGCGACACGGAGCCAGCGACCGCCGACGGCGACGCCCGGACGGACGGCGCCCCGCCCGGCGGGGGAGACACGGCCGCCTCGACCGCCGCGCCGGACGGCGGGACGGCCGTGGGCGCGGGGACCGACGGCGGCGACGCGGCCGACGCGGTCGACCCCGTCGTCGTCGCCGACGACGGGGCGTCCCGGTCGGCCGACCGCGCCGAGCCGGACGTGGTCCTGGAACTGGACGGCGTCGTGAAGCGGTACGGCTCCGAGACGGCGGTGTCGGGCATGGACCTGACGGTCCGCGAGGGCGAACTGGTCACCCTGCTCGGCCCCTCCGGGTGCGGGAAGACGACGACCCTCCGGCTCGTCGCCGGGCTGGAGACGCCCACCGAGGGCACCATCTCGGTCGGCGGCGAGGTCGTCGCCGGCGAGGGGTCCGTCGTCCCGCCGGAGGAGCGCGACGTGGGGCTCGTGTTCCAGGAGTTCGCGCTGTTCCCCCACCTCACGGTGGCGGAGAACGTCGCCTTCGGGCTGGAGGACCCGGACTCCGCCGAGGCCGACGAGCGCGTGGCCGACCTCCTGGACCTGGTGGGCCTCGCCGACTACGGCGACCGCTCGCCGGGCGACCTCTCGGGCGGGCAGCGCCAGCGCGTGGCGCTCGCGCGCTCGCTGGCGCCGGAGCCGGACGTGCTCCTGCTGGACGAGCCGTTCTCGAACCTCGACGTGAGCCTCCGGGTGCGGATGCGCGAGGAGGTGAAGCGGATCCTCGAGGAGGCGGGCGTCACCGCCGTCTCCGTCACCCACGACCAGGAGGAGGCGCTGTCGCTGTCGGACCGCGTCGCCGTCGTCAACGACGGCGCCGTCGAACAGGTGGGGACGCCGGGCGAGGTGTTCGAGCACCCCGCCTCGCGGTTCGTCGCCTCCTTCCTCGGGCAGGCGAGCTTCCTCCCGGCGCGCGTGACCGGGGACGGCGTCGAGACGGCGGTGGGCTCCTACGACCGCGACCGGCTGAAGGGGCTCGACGACGCCTACGTCGGGACCGGCGTCGACGTGCTCGTCCGGCCGGACGACCTGCGGGCGACGCCGGTCGCCGAGGGCGACGCCGACGGCGAGGTGATCCGCCGACAGTACACCGGCCCGTCGTTCGTCTACCACGTCCGGCTGAACGACGGAACGGTCGTCAGGTGTCTCCACAACCACACCGAGGAGTTCGCGGTCGGCGAGCCGGTCGCGGTGACGCTCGTCGCCGACCACGCGCTCGCGTGGTACCCGGCGGAGTAGATGTCGGACCGGTCACCACCCGAGGGGGGCGACGCCCGGGGGGCGCGGCGTTCGTCGCCCGTCGGGGCGCTCCCCGAGCGTGTCGGGTCGGTCGACCCGGCCCGCGTCGGCGCCGGGGTGCTCGCGCTCGCGGGGGCCCTCGTCGCCCTCGTCGTCGCCGGCGAGGTGTTCCCGTTCCGCTCGCTCAACCACGACGAGGGCGTGTACCTCCAGCAGGCCGAGCTGCTCCTGGCCGGTCGGTTGTTCCTGCGCCCGCCCGTCGAGGACGCCTTCCGGCCGTGGTTCTTCGTCGAGAGCCCGCGGGGGCTGTACTCGAAGTACGCGCCCGTCCCGGCGGCCGTCTTCGCGCTCGGTCGGCTCCTCGGGGGCTACACGGTCGCGCTGGCGGGGATCGCGGCGGGCCTCGTCGCGGGCACGGTCGCCCTGGGGCGGGAGCTGTTCGACGCGCGCGTCGGCCTGCTCGCCGGCGTCCTCCTGCTCGCGACGCCGCTGTTCGTCGTCCACGCCGGCGTGTTCCTCCCGTACGCGCTCACGACGGCGCTGAACGTCGCGTTCGCGGTGTCGTATCTCCGGGGCGAACGTCGCGGGAGCCGGCGAGACGCGACGCTCGCGGGCGTCGCCGTCGGCCTCGCGTTCTTCGCGCGGCCGTACACGGCCGTGCTGTTCGCGCTCCCGTTCGTCGCACACGCGGTCGTCACGCTCGCCGCCTCGGGCGCGTGGCGCGTCCCCCTCGCGGCCGCAGGTCTCGTCCGATCGCCCGCGAACGGGCACGCGCGGGGGCTGTTCGTCCGCCGCGCCGTCACCGCGGCGCTGGGGAGCGCGGGCGTGCTGGTCACGCTCGGCTACAACGCCGCGGTGACGGGCGACCCGCTGGTGTTCCCGTACCTCGCGTTCGCGCCGGAGGACGGCGTGGGCTTCGGCGAGCGGGAGATCCTCGGCCACGAGGTGAACTACACCGTCGACCTCGGGGTCGAGGCCAACCGGATCGTCCTGGACACCCTCCTCACCGACTGGGTCGTCGCCGGATCGCTCGGCGCCGCGGCGGCGGCGGTCGGCGTCGCGCTCGCGCTCGCGGGCCGGGGCGTCCCGGGACCGGACAGGGGCGCCCCGGGGTCCGCTCGGCGCGCGCCCGGCGGGCGCGTCCGGCGCGGCCTGCTGGCGGCGACGTTCGCGACGGTCGCCGCCGGCAACGTCGCCTTCTGGGGCAACTTCAACGTCCTCGGGGCGCTGGAGGTGCGGACGGACGGCCTGATCTACTATCTCGGCCCGTACTACCACTACGACCTGATCGTCCCGACGGCGGTGTTCGCGGCGGTCGCGTGCGTCGCGCTCGCGGACGGCCTGCGCGCGGCGGCGACGGCCCTCGCGGAGCGGCGGGGTCGGATCGACCCGACACACGCCCGCGCGGTCGCGACGGTCGCGCTACTCGTCGCCGGCGCGGCCGCGGGCGGCGTCGCCGCCGGCGCCGTCGGCGAGACGGTCGAGCGCAACGCCGAGGTGACCGAGGAACTCCGCGCCGGCTACGGCCCGCTCGTGGCCGAGGGCAACGCCGGCGCCGGTGTCCCGCCGGGCTCGGTCGTGTTCCTCCCGACGCCGTACGGCCCGTGGCTCAACCACCCGTTCCAGGCGCTCCGCAACGACCCCGACTTCGACGGCCCCAGGGTGTACGCGCTCGGCGGCGTCCGGGAACTGGCGGTCGCCCGGACGTACCCCGACAGGGACCTCTACCGCTACGTCTACACGGGAACGTGGGTGCCGACGGACGGCTCGACGGTCCGCGGGGGGATCCGCGAGGTCGAGCGCGTCGCCGGCGACCGGATATACCTGAACGCGACGCTCGGCCGCCCCGCCTCGGTCGAGGGGACGACCGTCCGCGTCACCGGCGACCGCGGGTCGACGTACCTCGTCGCGACCGACAGCGGCGGCCCGCTGTCGCTGTCGCTGGTCGTCGAGGGCGACGAACTCCGGGTGTCGGGCGAGGGGCTCGTCGTCGCCGGCGGCGGGGACGGGGGCGGTGCCGAGAACGGAGGCGACGAGGGAGGGGCCGCGACCCTCCCGCTGGACGACGGCGACGAGATCGAGGTGGAGGTGTTCGTCTCCACCGGGCCCGCCAGCGGGTACAGCTACCGGCTGTCGTTCCCGCTGGAGCGGATCGACGGCACGGTCCGGGCGCTGACCGCGACCGCCGAGCGGTGCCCGGTGCCGACGCGGTGTGTCCCCGACGGCGTCGGGGAGTCGCCGCCGGACCGGGGGATCGACGTGACGTTCTCGAACGGGACGGCGACGAAGTGAGGGAGGGGCGCGGGAGGACCCCCACGCCGGCCGCCCGTCGACCGCCGACCGTCCGTCGCCGGTCCGTCAGTCGTCGTCGCCTGGACGGCTCGGCACGTACGACCGCCCGGCGCGTTCGCCGAAGACGAGTTCCCGCGGGGTCAACTTCCGCTCGGTGCCGTCGGAGCGGGCGATGTCCAGGCGCTCCTCGGTCGTCTGGAAGTAGTTGACGACCGTGACGAGGAGGACGCCGCCGATGGTGTTCCCGAGCAGCACCGGGAGGACGAACCCGAGCATGACGGGGGCGACCGCGGCGGCGCCCGTGAACACGAGGTACAGCGCCTCCGTGAACGAGACGACGACGTGAAAGAGGTTGCCGAACGGCACCGCGAGGAAGGAGACGTACACGATCAGCACGCGCGAGACGTTGTCGCGGACGGCGTACATCAGCCAGACGACGCCGGCGACGATGAGGCCGGCGAAGACGGCCTTGAAGAAGAGGTCCCAGAACGGCGTCCCGACGCCCTTCTCGGCGAGGTACGTTGCCGCCGCCGCGCTCTCGGCCGAGAGCACGCCCGTCCGTGCGAGCACGAGCGCGCCGAGGCCGCCGCCCGCGAAGTTGCCCGCGAGGACGAGCCCCCAGATGGTCAGGAGTTTCGGGACGCTTATCAGCCGCTCCAGGAGGAGCACGACCGGCGGGAGGGTGTTCTCGGTGTACAGCTGGTAGCCGCCGAGGATGATGAACGTGAACCCCAGCGGGTACAGCAGGGCGCTGGCGATCGGGTCGCGGTCGGTCGCGGCCGTCAGCGACGCGTACAGGAGGTACGTGACGGTGATCGAGAAGCCCGCCGCGAGCGCGCTGAAGAACAGCTCGCGCGCGCCGGTCGTCGCCTCCTCGTCGGCGACGGCGACGATCCGCTGGAACACCTCGTACGTCTCGAACTGGTCGCGCACCACGCCGCCGACGGCCGGCGCGCCGCTGCGCGAGTGCTCGATGGCGTCGCGGACGCTCTCCTCGCCGCTCCGCTCGTCTCTCATGGACGCTCACAGCCCCGGGGCCGGCAAAAAGCCCGTCGTTCCGGCGACGCGGCGGTAGACGCCTCTCGAAGACGGGGCGGGCGCGGCGCTACCGGAGCGCGCGGACCCGCTCCTCCAGACAGCACTTCAGGATCGACTTGCCGATCTCGGCGCCGCCGGAGAACGGGTCGAGCTTCGTTTCCCCGAGGCGTTCGTCGTACTCGATGGGCTCCTGGCGGACGCGGTAGCCGCGCATCGCGGGGCGGATCAGCAGTTCCGCGGACAGGCCGGTGTTCTCGGTCCACCGGACCGACTCGATCACGTCCTCGTGGTAGGCGCGCATCCCCGTGGTCACGTCGTGGAGGCGCTCGCCGCCGAGCAGGCTGGCGGTCGCGGCGAACACCCTGTTTCCGAGGCGGTTCAGCGGCGGCATCGTGTCGGCGCCGTGGTAGAGGCGGTCGCCGCTCACCACGTCGTACCCCTCGTTCACCAGGTCCAGGAAGTCCGGGATCCGCTCCATCGGGTACGTGCCGTCGCAGTCGGTGGTGACCCGGACCGGGTTCGACGCCTCCAGCAGCGCGCGCCGGACCGCCGCGCCGTACCCCTTCGGCGGCTGCTTCACGACGCGAGCCCCGCGGTCGCGGGCGATGTCGGCGGTCCCGTCGTCCGAGCTGTCGACGACGACGACCTCCGCCCGACCCTCGGTGGCCGCCTCGATGTCGTCCAGCACCGGGCCGATCGCCTCCGCCTCGTTGTACGCGCCCATGACGACGCTCACGTCGTCGAGGTCGTACGGCCGTTCGTCCATACCGGAGGCTGCCGCCGAGCGGTTTTAGGTCTGCCGAAAGGTTTCGAGTCCCGTCAGAAGAACGGGGCGTACCGGAAGGTGAG
Source organism: Halobaculum sp. EA56 (assembly GCF_051195075.1). NCBI lineage: Archaea > Methanobacteriati > Methanobacteriota > Halobacteria > Halobacteriales > Haloferacaceae > Halobaculum > Halobaculum sp. EA56. The sequence goes on along the minus strand of NZ_JBNTJX010000005.1, from coordinate 278,869 downwards.
GAACGCGCCGACCGTCGAGATGAGCGGGACGACGTTCTGCATGAGGACGACCCGGGCGGTCGTCGCGGGGTCGAACAGCTCCCCGGGGGTGGGGATGTCGGAGGGGTCCTCCTCGCCGATGGGCGGGGCGGGGTCGCCGTCGCCGTCGGCCGCGAGCGCGTGGACCGACACCGGCGGCGTCTCCTCCGCCTCGCCGCGGACCGCGTCGGTGACCTTGATCGGCCGCGTCGCGCGCCCCCAGCCGAGGCCGACGATCGACATCGTCGCGATGACGACGAAGCTCGCAGGGATACCGATGAACGAGAGGAACACGACCAGCGCCGCGCTCACGGTGGCGACGACGATGGCGGCCGTCAGCGGGAGGTCGGTGATGTCGCTGCCCATCGTCTCCAGCGTCCGCCGCGCGATGGTGAACGCCCCGATCCCGACCGCGAGCCCGCCGATGAGGATTCCGGGGTTCATCGCGAGCTCGCCGGACCCGACGAGCGGCGCGATGGCGTTCGCGATGTTGGAGGTGCCGGAGCTGAACGCCATCAGACAGCCGATCACGACGACCGAGACGACGCCGATCGCCTCCCTGTTGCTGGCGTCCTCGCGCACGGAGACCGTCGGGAGCAGCCCGTCCGATCGGTCGACCTGGAACACCGCCCCCTCGGTCTGGTCCATCGCGAGGAGGCGGTCCAGCCGGCCGTAGAAGTACCGCCCGATGACCAGCGACACCCAGAAGCCGATCACCGGGGCGACGATCCACCAGATGACGATGCCGCCCATGACCGCCCAGTCGAGCGCGCCGTTGGCGACGCCGAGGCCGGCGATAGCGCCCACGGCAGTCATCGACGTCGAGGCCGGGACGCCGAAGACGTTGCCGACGAACAGCGCGAGGCCGATGAAGAACAGCACGCCGATGCTCGTCTCCAGCGTGAAGACGCCGGGGCTCGTGACGAGGTCGGACCCGAGGGTGTCGACGACGCGCCTGCCGATGGTCCACGCGCCGAGGAAGAAGAACCCGGTCATCAACGCCGCCGCCGTGGACTTGGACACCGCGCCGGCGCCGACGGCCGGCCCGAACGCCGGCCCCGTGGTCGATCCGCCGATGTTGTAGCCGACGAACATCGCGACGAGCACCCCGACGAAAAGAAGGACCTCGGCCATATTACCGGTACTAATTCCCGGGGGCCTAAGTACCTGTTCTCTCGTCCGGTGCGGGATCAGTTCTCGGAGTCGTCCCCGCCGTCCTCGTCGCCCTCGCCGTCCGTCCCGTCCCCGTCGGCCGCGGCCTTCCCGTCGAGCTGTTCGTCGACCGTTTCGTCCACCTTCTCCTCGACCCGTTCTTCGACCTTCTCCTCCACCGTCTTCTCGACGGTCTCTTCGACGGTCTCGCCTACCTTCTCCTCCACCGTCTTCTCGACGGTCTCTTCGACGGTCTCGCCCACCTTCTCCTCCACGGTCTCGTCGACCGTTTCCTCGACAGTCTCCCCGACCGTCTCGTCCACCTGCTCGCCCATCTTCTCCTCGACCGTCTTCTCGACGGTCTCGCTGACGGTCTTCTCGACCGCCTCGTCCATCTTCTCCTCGACCGTCTTGTCGACCGTGTCCGCGACGGTCTCGCCGACGGTCTTGTCCACGGTTTGTTCGACCGTCTTGTCCACCGTTTCCTCGACGGTCTTGTTCACCGTCTCCCCGACCGTCTTCTCGACTGTCTCGCCGACAGTCTCCTCGACGGTCTTCTCCACGGTCTCGTCCATCTTCTCCTCGACCGTCCTGTCCACCGTCTCCCCCACGGTCTTCTCGACGGTCTCGCCGACGGTCTCCTCGACGGACTCGTCGACCGTGTCGGCGACGGTGTCCTCGACGGTCTGGCGGACCTCGGTGGTCATCCACTGCGGGTCGAACCGCGCCATCTTCCAGGCGATGTGGATGACGAACGAGAGGATGACGCCGAGGCCGAAGGCGACGCCGACGTCCGTGCCGAGCACGAGGATGAGCCCGACAGCCACGGCCAGCAGCAGCCCGTAGGTCAGATCGACGACGGAGTCGACGCGGCTCGGGTTCACGCTTCCTCGCGGCCCGCGTCGGTGGTCGTCGTCGACTCCGCCGACGTCCGCAGATCCCGGCGCTCGGGGAAGGATACGTCCATACGGGTAGTGGTGTCTCGTCGGGGTTAAAGCCGTGTATCGACGCCTGCCGGCGAGGACGCCGACACGCGCCCGGGTCGACTCGCCGGTCCCGTCGCACCGCCGCACCGCCGCGCGCGACGGGACGGGCGGTTCCCAGTCGCTGGGAACCACCTCCCCCGCCCTTTTCCGACGGTTCCCTACGCGAACATGTATGACGGACGCTCGAACACCATCGGTGTCGCGGCGGACCGTGCTCCGGACGACCCTCGCGGGCGGGATGGCGGCCGCGGGCGGCGCGGCGGCGGCGCCGGCGGCCGCCCAGTCCTCCGGCGGGCTCGCCGAGTGGTTCTCGAACACGAGCAACTACGACGGCGTGGTCGACGAGACGGGCGCCGGGGAGGTGACCGTCGAGGTGGGCGTCGAGGCCAACGGCGGCGCCTTCGGCTTCGGTCCCGCCGCGGTCCGCGTGGAGCCCGGCACGACCGTCGTCTGGGAGTGGACCGGCAACGGCGGGTCGCACAACGTCGTCGCCGAGGACGGCTCCTTCGAGTCGGAACTCGTCGGCGAGGCGGGACACACGTTCAGCCACACCTTCGAGGAGTCGGGCGTGTTCAGGTACGCCTGCACCCCCCACAAGGCGCTGGGCATGAAGGGCGCCGTCGTCGTCGGCGACGTCGAGGTGGGCGGCTCCGGCGGGGACGACAGCGGCGGCAGCGACGGCGAGTCCGCCGGGGGCACGGCCCCGGCGACGGACCCCGCCGGTGAGGGGAACGAGTCGGCCGGCGGGGCCGCGGACGGCGCGAGCGGCGGCGACGGGGGCGGCGGCGCGGGCGACGCCCCCGCGTGGCTCCTGTTCGGCGGCGGCGTCGGCGCCGCGCTCTCGCCGCTCGTGTTCGGCCTGTTGCTCCTGTTGTTCGGCGACGACTCCGGCGGGGCGGACCGCACCGACAGGGGCGCCGGAGGCGGCTACCGGGCCGACGGCGGGGCGGGCCCGGCGACCGGCCGCGACGACGGGGCGAGGTGATCGGCGATGGCGCGCGCCCGACTCGAGGTAACGCTCCCCGACGACGTGTGGGTCGGACGGGTGACCCGCTCGCACCCCGAGGCGACGCTGTCGGTGCTGTCGGTGCTCCCGACCGACGAGGGCGGCGTCGCGCTCATCAGCCTCCGGGCCGACGACGCGCCGGCCGTCGTCCGCGACATCGAGGAGGCCGACGGCGTCGAGGAGGTGGAGCTCCAGCGGGCCGCCGAGGACGTCCGCGAGGCCGTCCTGCGCGTCGAGACCACCGACCCACGGCTGCTGATGCCGCTGCGCGACTCGCGGCTCCCCGTCGAGCACCCGGTGGTCGTCGCCGACGGGACGGCACAGCTCACCGTCGCGGGCTCGCGCGACCGGCTCTCCGCGCTCGCGACGGCGCTGGAGACGATGGGGTTCGACTACAGCGTCGGCTACGTCCACGACGCGCTCGACGCCGAGGACCTCCTCACGGACGGCCAGCGCGAGCTGCTGACGGCGGCCATCGAGGCGGGGTACTACGACACCCCGCGCGAGACGACGCTGACGGAGCTTGCGGACCGCCAGGGCATCGCCAAGTCGACCGCGAGCGAGCGGCTCCACCGCGCCGAGGGGAAGGTGATCAAGCGCTTCGCCGAGGACGCCCTCGACGTGGACCCCGAGCGCTCGCCGCTCGCGCCGGCCGCCGGGGGCTGACCGGGCCGGCCCCCGACGACCGACCGTCACGCCCGGACGCCACGGCAGCCAGACCGACGCCATGACCGACTCCGAGCCGGACGAACCCACGTACGAGGGCGAACAGGGCGACCGATCGACCGCGGAGGCGTCGTCCGGCGACCCGCCGTGGGGCGTCGACCCGACGGACGCGTCGTCCGTCGACGCGCTCGACGCCGAGCTCCTGGAGGCGCTCGGCGTCCCCGAGGGGCGGGCCGCAACGGGGATCGACGTGCGCGAGGCGCCGCCTCCGGAGCCGCTCACGCGGACGCTGGAGACGCTGGAGTCGATTCCCGACGCGACGGTGCTGCTCCAGCGCAACGACCGCGTCCCCGTCCACCTGTTCGACCAGCTCGACGAGCGGGGATACCGCCACGCGACCGCCGAGCGAGCGGACGAGGTGCTCACCGCCATCTGGCGGGAGTGAACGGCCTGTCGACGTCCGTCCGGTCTACTCGGGTCCGCAGGGGGCCGCGTGACCCGTCAGTTCTCCTCCTCCGCCTCGCTCAACACGACCAGCGCCGCGCAGTCCGTCTCCGCCTCGACGGCGACGCCGTCGCCGCCGTCGAACCGGGCGACCGACCCGGCGTCGAGCGTCCGTTCGCTCCCGGCGACCGTCACCGACGCGGTCCCGGACCGCACGAGGAACAGCACCCGCGTCCCGGGGTGCTCGTGCTCCGGGATCGTCTCGCCGGCGTCGAGCGTCACCGACACGACCCGCGGGTCGCCGCCGAGGACTGGCGTCCGCGGGCCGCCCCCGTCGGCGTCCGCCCGCTCCGGGTCGCCGAGCGTCGCGACCTCCACGCCACCGTCCGCGTTCGCCTCGGAGAGATCCGTCGTCATCACCCGATCCTCGGGTCCGCTCCACACTCGGCGTTGTCCCGAACGCGTTCGCGTGGGCGCCCCACGCCCGCCTGCTCGGGTGGCCGCGAGCGCCCGCGGGCGCCGGCTGAACATCTTCGGGACGACCGACAGGGGGACGGGGACCGTAGTACGGGTATGTTCGACCTGCCGATCGGCGGCGACGACGCGGACGACCCGGAGGACCTGGACGGCCCCGACGGCACCGGGACGGAGGGGACCACCCGCGACCCGAGCGCCGACCGGAACGCCGGCGGCGACGTCGCCGCGGGCGCGACCGCGACCGGTCTCAGCGACGACCGCGACGGGGACCGCTTCGACCCCCCCGAAGCGTTCGTCCCCGAGTCGCTCCCGGACCCGGGGCCGTTCCTCTCGGCCGGGGACGCGACGGTTCTGACCGGCGAGGACCACGTCTCGGTGCGCGACACCGCCCGCGAGCTGTTCGGCGAGCGCGGCGTCCGCGACGCCACGTTCGGCTACGTGCTGACGAAGCTCGACCGCGACCGGAACCACCCGGACGCGGGGTTCCGGTACGCCCGCGACGGCGACCTGCTGCGCGTCGAGTTCACCCCGACCACCGGGTTCTGCCCGCAGGGCGGCGCGCTCGCGACGGCGGCGTTCCGCGCCTGGAACGCCGACCCCGACGCCCACGAGTTCGACCACGTCGCGGTCAGGGTCTCGCCGTCCTACCACGCGAGCGAGTCGGTGAACGAGCGGCTCGCCGAGGCCGAGGAGACGCTGCGTGAGACCGGTCGCCTCCCCTCGGGGGACGGGACCGAGGGCGGGAACGGCGTCGCCGAGGGGGTGACCGAGCCGTGAGCCTCCCCGGCGGCGCGGCCGTCGCGGGCGGCGGGAGCCGGGGCCCGTCGACGGCGGCGACGGTCCGCGGCGCCCTGCTGGCGACGACGCTGTTCCTCGCGTGGGCCGTCGTCGTCGTCGCCGACCGCGCCGGTCTCGCGGGCGGGTTGGCCGGGCCGGCCGCGAGCCACCTGCTGTTCGCGGGGGTGGCCTGCACGGCCATCGCGGCGGCCGTCCCGAAGTTCGTCGCCGTCTGGTCGGACACGCCGCTGCGGCTCGAACGGACGGCGCTGGCGGCGGCACCCCTCGTCGCCGCCGGGACCGTCGGCGTCGCCGGCGGTCTGCTCGGCGGGTCGAGCGCCGCGCTCCTCGCCGGCGGGACGGCGCTGGCGACGGGGCTGTGGGCGCTGGCGGCCGCGACGACGCGCACCCTCGCGGCCGTCCGCCCGTGGGACGCGACCGAGCGCCTGCTCCTGGCCGGGACCTGGAGCCTCGCCGCCGGGAGCCTGCTCGGGCTCGCCGCCGGCGCGGGCCGGGCGGGCGTCGTCGTGACGGTCGCCGGGGTCGGCCTCGCGGGCGCGACGCTCGCGCACGTGACCCTGATGGCGCTCGGGGGCGTGCTCGGGGTCGGCTACGGCGGCGTGTTCCAGCTCTCATCGATGCTGACCGGCGCGCCGGACTCCCGCGCGGCCGACCGGGTCGCCCGCGCCGTCTCGCTGGCCCACCCGGCGGGCGTGCTCCTGCTCGCGGGCGGCCGGCTGGTCGGCGCCGGGGGCGTCGCCGTCGCCGGCGGGGTCGCAGTCGCCGCGTGCGCCGTCGCCGCCGGCGGCGTCGTCGCCCACCGGCTGTGGACCGGCGGCGAGTCCTCGGCGGCGACGCGGCGGTACCGCGCCGTCGCCGTCGCGTTGCCCGCGTGGGGCGTCATCGCGGGGGTGCGGTGGGTCGAGGCGCCGCTGTCGCGGCCGGCGGTGCTCGGCGGCGCCGTCGCCGAGGCGGCCCTGTGGGGCGCGGTCGCGTTCCTCGTCGTCGGCTCGCTGTACCACGTCGGTCCCTTCCTCGTGTGGCTGGAGCGGTACGCCGACCGCCTCGGCCTGGAGCCGGTCCCCGACGTGGACGACCTGTACGACCGGCGGGTCGCCTCCCTCGACGGCGCCGCGCTCGCGGTGGGCGTCGGCGTGCTCGCGGCCGACGCCGCCGGGGCTCCGTCGGTGGTCGGGGTCGCCGGTTCGGCCCTGGTCGCGCTCGCGGCGCTCGGCGTCGCGTACAACCTGGCGCGCGTCGTGACCGAGCACGCGCCCTGGTCGCCCGCGGCGCTCCTCGGCGGGGGCGTCGCCGACAGGTGAGGCGACGGCCGGCCGGTCCGGCCCGTCGGGCGCGGCGGCGCGTCGTCCGCGACCGGCGCGGACGCGCTACTCGTCGAGGTGTGCGGTGTCCCCGGAGAAGTCCAGCCGCCAGCCGTCGTCGCCCCTGCTGAGACGCGTGAGCCCGCACAGGGGGGCGTCGGCTCCGTCTGCGGAGCCGGCGAGCCCGTCCACCACGCCCCCGATAGTGAGGCCGTGACCGACGAGCAGCAGCGGCCCCTCCGTCGCCCCGACCAGTCGCCGGGCGGTCTCGCCGACGCGCGCGAGCGCCTCGGGGTGGCGCTCCGGGAACGACGGCGTCGCCAACGGCTCGTGTCCGGGGTCGATCCGGGGGAACCGGTCGGCGAGTTCCCCGACCGGGAGCGTCTCGGGCTCGGCGTCGAACCACTCGGCGTTGCGGTGCTCGCCGAGTCCCGGCTCCAGCCGGAAGCGGCGGTCGAGTTCGTCGCAGATCTCCGCGGCCGTCTCGACGGTCCGGAGGAACGGCGACGCGTACACGGCGTCGAACCCGACGTCGGCGTCGGCCAAGCGGCGGCCGACCCGCCATGCCGCCCAGCGCCCGAGTTCGGTCAGCGGCGGGTCGTGGGGCCGCTCGGCGGTCGACTCCCACTCCGGGTCGACGCTGTCGCGCCGCTCGCCGTGTCGAACGGCCCAGACGACGTCTGCCATGCCCCGGTGTTCGATCCGGGACGGGGTATCGGTTGGGGTCGGTCCGCCGCCCGGCGGGGATGGGCGGCGAGCCGGCGGAACCGGTCACGCCGTCGGAGGTAGACACTTCACGAACTTCGCCACCCCGCGGTGGCGAATATCGTCACGGAGGGACGTCTGACGGCGTCAGTAGACCGGCCCCTCCTCGTCCTTCCCGGCGGCGGTGTCCGGCGACGGGTCGAACACGCCGGGCTTCTCCTCGCCCTCGACGCTGATCACGCCCATCATCCCCTTGCGGGCGACGCGCGAGAGGGCGTGGTCGACGAGCTTGACGTGCTCGGGCACGGGGAGGTCGAGCGTGCCGACCATGCAGCTGCCCGGCGGGACGTTCACCGTCTGGAGGTAGCGCTCGGGGCGACCGGCGAGGCCGCCGTCGCGGTACGCCTCCGTCCAGACGTTGCCGATCGGGTGGAAGTTGCTGTTGAGGTTCGGCCCGCCGTCGACCATGAACACGCGGACGGTCTCGCCGGTCTCCGCCGAGACGGCGCCGAAGTTGTCGGGCGTGATGGCGTACTTCTGCCCGTTGAGCAGGACGTACGTCGGCTCCTCGGCCTTCATCGCCTCCATGTCGAAGCTGTGTCGGCCCTGCTCGCCGGCGGGCTTGTCCGTGTACACCTCGTGCTGGCCGAAGTAGAACTCCCGGTCCACCTCGGGCAGCCCGTCCTTCGGCTCGACGAGGATCATCCCGAACATCCCCGACGAGATGTGGTAATCCAGGTTCGGGACGGCACAGTGGTAGATGAACGCGCCCGGGTAGCGCGCCTCGAAGCGCATGCCGTTCTCCTTCCCCGGCGCCGCGGTCGTGGCGACGTTGCCGCCGCCCGTCCCGTACACGGCGTGGAAGTCGACGTTGTGCGGCATCGCGTTCTCGGGCGCGTTCTTCAGGGTGAACTCGACGGTGTCCCCCTGGCGGACGCGGACCATCGGGCCGGGGATCTGCCCCTCGAAGGTCATGTAGTCGAAGACGACGCCGTCCTCGATCTCCGCGCGGACCTCCTTCGCCGTCAGGTCGACCCGCACCGTCTTCGACGTGTCCCGGTCGATCGGATCGGGGATGTCGGTCGGGTCTGCGGCGACGCGGCTGGCCGTCGGCTTACCGGCGCTTCGTTCGCTCGTCCGCCGCGCGGTCTCGGTCTCGGCGTCGGTCGGGGCGTTCGCCGAACAGCCTGCGAGGGCGGCGCCGCCGGCTCCCGCGCCCATCGCCTTCAGCGTCGTCCGTCGAGTAGTGGGCATCCGTGGTCACCTCGCGTTCGGTGATCGGGACGGAACGCCCATCAACCGGGTCCGTGGTTCTCACCGACGGGAAACCGTTGCCAGCACGAGGGGACGTCGCCGAACGGGTTCGGCCGGCGGTGGATAAACGGTCCCCCGGCCGCCCCCCGCTACGCCGACTCCGAACGACCCGTGGCGGCGAACCGCCCGGCGAGGAGCACCCGGAACAGCGCCCGGATCGACCCGACGAGCGTGAGCGCCCACACGAACAGCGCGAACCAGCCCCAGTAGGCGGGGACGACAGCGAGCAGGCTGAACGTCCCGATTCCCGCGAGGTTCACCGTGCAGGCGGTGTACATCCCCATCGGGAACACCCGGCCCCACGCGGTCGGCGCGTACGAGTGCAGCCGACGGCCGAAGGCCAGCCGGGACCAGGGAACGAGCAGTACCCACGCCGGCGGCCTCCCCTCGGTCCCGCCGGACAGGAACGCCCACACGTCGAGCGCGAGCAGCAGCGGGACCCACCACGAGGCGATCGCCCACGCGAGGAAGGTGACTCCGAGTATCACCGGCGCGTACGGTTCCCAGACGGAAACCGCCTCCAGCCGCGGGCCGAGCGTCGCCCCCGCCAGCGTCGTGATCGCCGCCGCACCCATCGTGATCCAGTAGGGCCCCGTCCAGTCCTCGGGACGCACCGCGCCCTCGAGGAGCCGGTACGTCACGATCGTCACGACGACGAAGTAGAGGACGTACCCCGCGCCGAAGTAGCTCATGCTCAACAGGACGGCCTCGTGGGTATACCCGCCGACGGCTGCCGAGAGCTCCCCGCCGAGGATCGCGAGCGACTGCATGCAGACGATCACCAGCAGGAAGGCCCCGTCGATGCGTTCGCTGACCGCCGGCTTGGCGGCGCCGACGAACTCCGTTCCGAACAGATAGTACAACAGCAGCGGGGTCGCGACGACCATCGCGATCCACAGCGCCGCCGCCGTCCGTGCCGCGTCGAGGAACGTCAGCAGCTGCACGCCGACCGTGTTCGTCCCGACGACGAACGTCAGCGCGCCCCAGTGACGGTCCCTGTCGCGGAGGTCCGCGAGGACCCGCCCGGGAAAGAGGCCGACGCGGGCCGCGAGGACGCCGACGAGCAGGGCGTAGCAGGCGACGTTGAGCAGCGCCAGCGGCCACGCGACCGCGTCGATCCCGAGCTCGCGGAACGCGATCGAGACGATCCCGGTGGACATGACGAGCCCGAAGTAGGCGTGGTCGAACGTCTCGATCCCGTCCACGACGCCGGCCGGAGACGGCTCTCCCTCTGCGGCGGCGTCCCCGGCGTCCCGCTCCGACGCGCGTTCGTTCGGGTCCATGCGGCGGTCCTCCGTGGGAGACACCGGCCGCAACGGGACGGTGTAACGAAAAAGGCGCGGCATTCAGCCGCGACCGCTCGCCGCCGAGACGGGCGGGGGAGGCCGCCCCCGCCCTCAGTCGTCGTCCTCGAGGAACGCCCGAACGGGACCGGCGGTGGGCACCCGGTCGGGGTCGTCGACGACGCGGCGGGCGGTCAGCTTCGCGGCCACGTCGTAGGCGAACAGCGCCGTCCCGGCGATGATCATCGTGTCGCCCGGCAGGCGCGCCCAGAACAGCGCCTGGACGAGCGGCCGCTCGTAGAACGCCAGCGACCGGGCGGCGTCGTAACCGGCGGTGAACGACGCCTCCAGCTGCAGGAAGCCGACCGGGAGGACGGAGACGAACACCATCAGCGCGAGGCCGACGTTCCACAGCCAGAACGCCCACCGGAGGCGCCGGCCCGTCCAGTTCGCGACGGTGAACCGGAGGACGTACGTGGCCATGCCGATGGCGAGGAACCCGAACGCCCCGAACATGGCGGCGTGGGCGTGCCCCACCGTGAGGTAGGTGCCGTGCTCGTAGTAGTTGATCAGTGGGAGGTTGATGAAGAACCCGAGCACGCCGGCCCCGACGAAGTTCCACACGCCCGAGGCGATGATGAACATGAACGGGAGCGTGTAGGGGAACGACTCGCTGCTCGCCGCGAGGGCGCGGTACTCGTTGATCGCCTCGAAGAGGATGAACACCAGCGGGATCAGCTCCAGCGTGGAGAACACGCTCCCGATGGGCACCCAGAGGTCGGGCATGCCGATCCACCAGTAGTGGTGGCTCACCCCGATGACGCCCGTGCCCATCACGAGCAGCGCCTCCAGCATGACCGCCTTCTCGGCCGAGCGCCGCCGGAGGAGGTTCATCGACACCAGCGTCATCGCGACGACGGCGACGATGAAGAACTCGAAGGCGCCCTCGACCCACATGTGGACGACCCACCAGCGCCAGAACTCCGTGACCGCGATGTTCGTCGTCGGGGTGAACAGGAACCCGGCGCAGAACAGCAGGGCGATGGAGCCGCCGGCGTAGAGGATCATGTGCGCGAGGCCGTACGGCGTCTCGCGATCCAGCAGGGGCTTCAGCCCGCGCGCCGCGAGCGCGGCCCACGCGAGGAACCCGACGAGCAGGCCGGCCTGCCAGAACTTCCCCACTTCGAGGTACTCCAGCCCCTCGTTACCGAGGATCCACCAGAGCTGGCCGTCGATGTAGCCGTGCGCGCCGAGCCAGATGCCCGAGAGGCCGCCGACGGCGACGACCACGAGCGCGCCGAGCAGGCCCCTGACGTACCGGGCCTGGTTGCGCGGCTCGTAGCCGGTGAGCAGCGGCGGGAGGAACAGCCCCGCCCCGAGCCAGAGGGTGGCGATCCAGAGGATCCCCAGGTCGATGTGCCACGTCTTCGCCATCGCGAACGGGAGCACCTGGAGGACGTCGACGCCGAGTACGGGCAGCGTCTCCAGCCCGAAGAACGCGTGCCGCTCGACGTAGTAGTGGGCGAGCAGTCCCCCGAGCAGCGTCTGCGCGAGGAACAACAGCGCCGCGACGGGGACGAACCACAGCGCGGCCGACTGGCTCGGGAGGAGGTCGATGTCGTCGGGATGCGGCACGTCGACGCCCTCGGTCGACGGTTCGGGGAGGTCGATCGACGTGTACAGCCAGACGCCGACGCCGGCGCCGGCGACGAGCAACACCATGGCGACCACGCTCCAGGTCATCGCAGACGCGCCGGGCGTGTTCCCGGCGGCCGGCGCGGGCGGCCAGTCGTTCGTGTAGCTGTGGTCGGCGCCCGGGCGGTCGGTGTGGGAGAACCACGCGGTCCACAGCGCGAAGTCGGCGAACCGCCGCGCCTCCTCCTCGGAGTCGATCATGTTCGCGGGGACGCCCCGTGCGTCCGAGCCCTCGTGGTAGCGCTCGACGTACTCCTCGCGGACCTGCTCGTGGGCGTACGCCTCGGCGGCGGAGTACTCGATGACGCCGTCGCCGGGCGTGCCGTCCGAGAGGTCGGACTTCACCAGCGAGTCGACGGCGGCCTGCTTCTCGGCGGGAAGGTCGCCGTAGGCGTCGCCGTAGCGCTCCTCGGCGTAGTACGCGCGCATGTACTGCACTTTCAGGTCCAGCGCGTCGGCGGTGTAGTCGGGGCCGAAGTACGCCCCGTTGCCGAGGATCGAGCCGTGGTTCATCAGCCCGTTCCGCTGGAAGACCGCCTTGCCGGCCTGCACGTCGTCGCCGGTCGCGATGGTCTCGCCGTCGGGACCGACGATCCGCTCGGGCATTGGCGGCGCCTTCTCGTACGCCAGCGCCGCGCCGGCGCCCATCACGACGAGGTTGACCACGAAGGCGGCGACGAGCGCCTTCGCCAGCGTCCGTCTCGTGACTCTCATGCGGGCGGAAGTACTCCCGTGAAGGGTTTCAGTCCGTCCGGCGTTCCGCGGGGGCGGGGATTGACACGAACATGTTCACGGGGAGCGGACCCACCGAGACCCACAGACCGGGGAGACGGCTTCGAATCCGCTCAATACCCCAGATCCTCGTAGTCCTCGGGGTCCTCACCCGGGTCGAGCCGCAGGAGTTCGAGGTCCCGCACGGCCTTCACGGTCTTCCCGGCGTCGACGCGCGCGAGGAACCGCGGGCCGCGGTCCGGGGGCAACGGGCCCCCGTCGCGCTCGACGGCGAGGTGGGCGTCCAGCGCCGTCGTCACGGGGACGCAGACGGCGTACTCGCCGGCGGCGGCGACGCGGAGGTGAGTGGCGTCGCCGTCGAGGTCGACGCCCGCGGCCGCCAGCACCGCGGCGAGGGGGACGCCCCGCCAGACGCCGCCCCAGCGCTCGCCGCTGGCACACAGGTACTCGCGTTCGACCCGCTCGCGGTCCATCGCGAGCAGGCGGCGGCCCTCGACGGTCGCCCGCTCGTCGCCGTCGCGGACGGTCACGCCGGGCGGGTCGTCGGGCACGTGCTGAGCGTCGCCGGCGTCGGGAGCGGAGTCGCCGTCGGCGGACGCGACCGGGCCCCCCGCGTCGGGCGCGCTCACGGTCCGGTCACCTCGGTGCGGTCGGCCTCCCGGTCGTCCGGCGTCGTCCCGTCACCGTTCGCCGCAGTCGGATCGGCGTCGGGGTCGGTCGCCGACGGGGGGCGCTCGACCGTCAGCGACCAGCGGTCGGCGTCGTGGCGGCGCACCCGCGGGTCGAGCCGCTCGACCGCGCAGTCGAACCCGTCGGCGATGGGTCCGAGAAGCGGATCCGGCGGCGCGGCGTCGACCACCGACAGCGGCTCCCCTGGCGCGGTGTCGGCCGCCTCGGCGCGAACGTGTTCGCGGCGCGGCCGCCCGGGCATCCCGCGTACGTCCACGGCCGCCTCCGGGACGGGGGCGTCGTCGCCGAGGGCGAGGCGGTCGCGGACGGCCCCCGCCAGGTCCCGGGCCGGGTCCGGAACGTCTCCCCTCCCCGTCGCGTCCGTACCGCCGTCGCCGTCGGCGTCGACGGCGAGCCGTCCCCGGAGCGACGCATCGAACGGGAGGCTCGCGAGGACCGGGGCGTCGAGGCGCTCGGCGGGGTCGGCGTCCGCGTCGAACAGGTCGTGAGTGTCGCCGCAGGACGGGCACGTGAACCCGTCCATGTTGCGGACGACGCCCAGCGTCGGCACCCCGTTCTCGTCGAGCAGGTCGCGGAAGCGCGCGGTGTCCGAGAGGGCCGTCGCCGCCGGCGTCGTCACCAGCACCGTCCCGTCGACGGGCACCGACTGGGTGACCGTGAGGGGGACGTCGCCGGTGCCCGGCGGGACGTCGAGCACGAGCACGTCGAGGGTGCCGGCGGCGGCGCCGTTTTCGCCGGCCTCGCCGTCCCCCACGGTGTGGCCCCACGCGGTGTCGAACAGCAGTTCCGAGAGCGCCTCGTGGGCCATCGAGCCGCGCCAGGCGACGGGGCCGCCGTCCGCGAGCAGGCCGACGCTCATCGTCTCGACCCCCGCGCGCCCGACGGGCGCGGCGGCGCCGTCGTCGGTCGCCCGCACCGGACCCTCGACGTCGAGCAGTTCGGGGACGTTCGGCCCGTAGACGTCGGCGTCGAACAGCCCGACGTCGAGGCCGGCGGCCGCCAGCCCGCGCGCGAGCGCGACCGAGACGGTCGTCTTGCCGACGCCGCCCTTCGCGCTGGCGACGGCGACGACGTGGTCGACGCCGTCGAGCGTCCGGTCGGCCGCGGGGGCGGGATGTTCGTGTCCCTCGTCGTGTCCTTCGCGGCCGTGGCCGTCGTGGCTGTCGCGGTCGTGTGCACCCGCGTCGTCGGGGTCGTCGTCGCCCGGTCCCGTCTCCTCGACCCGGACCTCCTCGACGCCCGCCACCCCAAAGACGGCGCCCCGGAGCCGTTCGACCAGGGCGTCGGCGGCCGCGGGGTCGAGGTCCCCGCTCGTCCGGCTCGGACCGAGGGACACGGCGAGCGTGACCGTCCCGTCGTCGGCGCGGACGTCGCTGACGACGCCCGCGGTGAACGGGTCGTCGCCGACGCGGTCCGGGAGCGACACGTCCGCGAGGGCGTCGGCCGCCCCCTCGACGAGGGCGACGTCGCCGGGGTCGGCGGTGTCGCCGGCGCCGTCGGCCGTGCCCGGATCGCCGGCCATCACCACACCTCCCCGGTTTCCCGGTCCTCGGGGTCGTCGGTGTCCATCAGCGTGCCGCCGTAGGGTCGGAAGCCGAGGCCGTAGCGCTCGGCGACCGCCTCGACGAGGTCCTCGCGCTCGGCGATGGTCTCCGTCTCGTATCCGTACCCCTCGACGGCCGCGACGAGGCCGTCGTCGTCGATCCGTCCGGCGGCGTGGGCGTCGGCGATCCCCGAGCGGAAGGTGTCGGCGTTTCGCCGCAGGCGCATCGCCTCCTCGAACGTCTCCTCGACGGCGTCGGTCGCCTCCTCGCGGTCGAGCGGCACGCCGTCGAGCAGGTCGACCGCGCGGGCGTCGTAGCCGTCGGCCGCGGCCAGCACCTCGACGACGCGCTCGCGCATCGACAGCTCGCGCCAGTCGTCGCGGGCGCCCGCGGGGACGAACTCCTCGACGACCTCCTCCCAGGTCACGTCGCGCTCGGGGTCCTCGAACGCCTCGGCGACGAACGCCGCGACGTGTTCGTCCGGGACCTCGATCCCCAGCCGTTCGCCCGCCCCGGGCGCCGCGTCGCCGGCGGCGGCACCGGCCTCGCTCCCGGACTCGTCCGTGGACTCACGATCGGCCGACTGGCCGCGTCCCTCCGGCGCGTCCTCGCGTCTCTCTTCGCCCGATCCGCCGCCGGTCGCGTCGAGTCGGTAGTCGCTCATGTTGTGGGATTCACCTCCGGTTCCCGCCGTCGTGGCGGTCGTCCGATCGCGTCGGGGGGCCGGTCGGCGCGCCGCCGAGGCCGCCCGACGGTTCGGGCGGGTCGCGCGAGGAGTCGGTCGGCGGGCCGCCCGGGGCGCCGACGCCCCCGGGGCGTCCGCCGGGCGTCTCCTCCGTCCGGTCCGGACCGCCGCCGGGCGCGGACGACGGGACCTCGACCTCCTCCGGGTCCTCCCCGCGGGCCGTCGCCAGCGCGCGTCTGGCGGCCCGGACCACGTCCTCGCTGCGGTCGGTGACGCCCTGCGACTCCAGCGCCTCCACGGCTCGGTCGGTTCCCAGTTCGCCCAGCGCGGTCGCCGCGCCCGCCCGGACGAACGCCTCGGGGTCGCGCGCGAGCACCGCCGCCAGGACGGTCACCGTCTCGGTCTCCTCGCCGGGGAACGTCGCGAGGTACTTCGCGGCGTACTCGCGCACGCCGGCGTGGGGGTCCTCCTTCAGCCGCTCGCGCAACGTCTCCGCGTCCGCGGCGCCGGTCTTCGCGAGCGCGACGACGGCGTTGCGGCGGACGAAGCCCGAGTCGTCCGCGAGCGCCGCCCGCAGGCGCTCGCCGGCCGCCTCCGGCGCCGCCCGCGCCAGCGCGACCACCGCCTCGGCGCGGACCCACTCGTTCGCGTCGTCGAGGGCGGGCGCGACCGCGGCCGCGTCCGCGCCGGCGACGCCGAGCGCCTCGACGGCGAACTGCCGCACGTCCGGGTCGTCGTCGCGCTCGGCGCGCTCGGCGAGCCGCGACACCGTCTCCCCGGCGAGGCCGTCCGCGGCCGCGTCGACCAGCCCCAGCGCGGCGTCGCGCCTGGTCGCGGCCTCCGGGGCGCGCAGGCCCGCCCGGAGCGACTGCTCGTCCTCGGCGGGCGCCCGCTCCCGGGCGCTCCAGTTCGCGTAGTCGTCGGTGTGCATGTGTTGTGTGGTGTAGTGTGGTGTGTCAGGACCGCCGTCTGATCGAGCGGTACGCGACGAGGTACGTGACGACGACGACGGCGAGCGTCCCGACCACGCCGTTGCCGAAGCTCCGGGTCACCCAGAGCCCGTCGTCGTCGCCGCTCGCCGTTCCCTCGCCGGTGCCGGCGGCGTCGCCGCCGCCGGAGCCGGAGCCGCCGGCGCCGCCGGAGGAGTCGGACGGCACCGACAGCTCGTCGCCGCGGAGCCGGCTGAACCGGAGCGTGATCGACTTCTTCCCGTTCACCTCGTCGGCGCTGCCGTTCCAGACGGCGAACGCGAGGTGGACCGGCTCGCCGCCCGAGAGGCCGGCGTCGTAGGTGCCGTTCGTCGTCCGCTCGCGGACGAACACCACCTGCCAGCCGCCGTCGACCCGGCGGCCGGAGGCGTGCACCGGCTGGGTCGGCGCGTAGCTCAGCGAGCCGTACCCCTTCGCGTAGTAGTTCTGCCCGTAGTCGGCGTACTGCTCCTTCGAGAGGGGGTTGCCGGCCGCGAGCCCGGGCTTGGTCTCGGCGTCCGGGTGCGGGTACACGTACATGTCGCCGCCGACGGGGTCGTCGCCGTGCTGCCAGCTCGCCCGCCAGTACCAGATGTTCACGGGCGCGTCGCCCCCGCCCATCATGATCGGCGGCTGCTCGCCGCGCCGCAGCATGATCGCCGCCGCGTCGCTGTAGGCGCCGGGCTCGGAGATGTTCGTGTCGGCCGTCGGGTCCGCCCACGTCAGCCGGAAGGCCACGTGCGTGTCGTTGGCGGCCGTCTCGACGGTCAGCTCCCCGACGCTCCCGCCCCCGTAGGGAACCGCCATCTGCTGGGGGTTGAGCTGGACCGTCCGGTCGGTTGCGTTCTCCCACGCGAGCGCGTCGGGCTGTTCGGGCACGTCCTCGACGGCCGCGACGGGCTGGCTGCCGCTCGTCACGGCGGCGCCGACGGCCGCCTGCGCCGACACGAGGAGCGCGAGGACGACGGCCGTCACCGCGGTCGCGCCGACCGCCGCGGAGGTGTCGACGCGGTCGGACACGGCCCGTTTCGCGGCGGCGACGCCGGCTCCGACGCTCACGCCGGCTCACCCCCATTCGCGGCGTCGGCCTCGGGCGGGTCGGGATGGCGCGCCCGGTCCCGCTCGACCAGCTCGCCCGCCAGGTCCGCGGCGGCGACGTACACGTCGGCGGCCGCCCGGGACACGTCCCCCTCCTCGACGGCGGCGCCGAGGTCGTGGGCGAGGCCGGGTAGGAAGTCCGCCAGGTGCGTCTCCAGCACGGTCGCCTCCGCCAGTTCGAGCGAGCGCGCCTCCCCGCCGGCGTCGGGGTCCGCCTCGGCGACGGCCCGGCGCGCCGCGAGCACCTGCATGACCTCCAGCTCGACGGCGACGTGGTCGTGGCGCTCGTGGAAGCCGTCGGCGCGGTCGAGGTCGAACGCCTCCAGCAGCCCGGAGACGGTCGCGATCCGGCGCTGCTTGGCGCTCAAGTCGTCGCGGACGGTGTAGGCCGCCTCGTACGGGACGACCGGGTACTCGCCGTCGTCGCCCGGCAGGCCGAACAGCGCGTCGTACCCGTCGGCGAGGGTCTCGGCGTCCAGTTCGGGGTCCGTCAGCGCGGCCGCGAGGTCCGCGGCCGCGTCGCCGACGCCGAGCCGCTCGGCCGCCTCCCGCAGGCTCTCGACGGCGTCCGCGGCGGTGAGTTCGGCGAAGCGATCCGTCTCGGGGTAGCAGAACGCCCCCGCGACGACGGCGTACAGCGCCGCGCGAGCGCCGTGGCGTCGCTTGACTGCCTCGAACTCCTCGGGCGTGGTGGGTGTGTCCGTCATGGCGGTCACCTCACGGCTGGTTGGTCCACTGTTCGCCCTCGCGGACCTCCATGGGCTCCTCGATGGGCATGTCGACGACCTTCTTCCCCTTGCGGTCCCACCCCTTCACGCGGTTCTCCTTCACCCGGTACGTCTCGATGAGCCGGGTGGTCGCGCCGAACAGCTGGAGGATGCCGAGCACGTGGTGGCTCGGGTCGCGGGCGCGCTGCTGGATTATCTTCACCGACTCCTCGTAGGTGGAACCCGGCCAGTCGTTGCGCTTCTCCTCGACGTTCGGCGTGAACATCTGGGTGAGGAACTCCGGGGGCACGTGATACGGCGGCATGTAGAACACCTGCGGCCGGGTGCCGAACTGGGGGTACAGCGGGAGCGCGACCTTCTCGTCGGACTTGACGAGGTAGTTGATCGGCGAGCGGCCGTCGGCCGCCGAGGAGACGCCGTTCGGGTGGCCCGCGTCCGGCCCGCGGTTGATGTTGCCGTGCAGGCGCGTCTTCCCGATGCACGAGGAGACGCATCGCGGGACGTTGCCGTCCTCGATGCGGGGGAAGCAGCCGACGGGCTTCTCGGTGATGCCCGTCTCGGGGTTGTACATCGGCTTGTGGTACGGGCACGCCTTCACGCACCGGCGGTACCCCCGGCACCGCTCCTGGTCGAGCAGGACGATGCCGTCCTCCTCGCGCTTGTAGACCGCCTGCCGCGGACACGCCGCCAGGCAGGCGGGGTTCTTGCAGTGGTTGCACAGGCGCGGCAGGTAGAACTGCCACATGTCGTGGTACTGCTCCTCGTGGGGGTCGGACTCGACCACCTCGCCGGTCGGGTACTCCCCGTGGGACTGGTCGTCGCCGAGGGCGGGGTACTCCCACTCCTCCTTGGCGGCGACGTACCCGCGGACCTGCTCGCCGTCCTCGGCGGCCTCGAATATCGTCTCGTTCGCGTCGAGGTCGTCGAGCAGGCGCATGTCCCAGCCCATCGGGTAGCCGCCGTACGGCTCGGTCTCGACGTTCATCCACCACATGTACTCCTCGCCCTCGCCGCTGGTCCAGGTGGACTTGCACGCGAACGAGCAGGTGTTGCAGTTGATGCACCGGTTCGTGTTGATCACCATCCCCCAGTGCCAGTCGCGCTCCTCCTCGCGGTGCTCGTAGGGGTAGCTGTGCTCGCGGCCCAGTTGCGGGTTGTAGGTCTGCGGCATCAGGAGTCACCTCCGCTGTCGCCGTCGGCGTCGGCGTCTCGTCCGCCGTCCGTCTGCAGCGTTCCGCCGACGTAGTCGCTCACGAGGTCGTCCTTCCGGGCGTCGCCGGGCCACCAGTCCGCCTCCTCGTACTTCTCGACGGTGACGAGGTCGTCGCGGTTCGTTCCCGTCGGCGCCCAAACCGTCTCCTCGTAGCCCGCCTCCAGCGTGGCGCCGTGCCACGCGAGGTCCTCCTCGACCTGCTCGGAGATGTTGGGGTCGCCGAACACCCCCTTGTGGACGAGGTCGTCGGTCTCCTGGGCGGGGTCGAGCCAGATGTTGGTCGTGACGTTGTACCCAGTGATCGAGTCGTCGTTCTCCTCGTCGTCCGGGAAGTGCTGGGGCCACCAGCCGTGCCAGATGGTGAGCTGGCCCATGTCGCCGGCCGAGCGGGGGCGCTGGCGCTCGCTCACCATCGCGCGCACGACCAGGTCGCCCCGCTTGCCCGTGATGCGGACGTAGTCGCCGTTCTCCACGTCGATGTCGGCGGCGTCCTCGGGGTGGATCTCGACGAAGGCCTCGCCCAGCGGCGGCGCGTCGTTCGTCTCGCCGTCGCCGGCGGGGAACGAGAAGTCGTCGACGAGCCGCTCGGTCCCCTCGGGGTCGGCGTTGGTCGACCCGAAGTCCCGGCTGGACCACACGAGGTTCCAGTCGGTCATCCCCCACGAGGAGTGGGTGCGGTACTTCGGGTGGGGGGTGTTGTAGTAGAACTGGTACCCCTGGTCGTGGTACAGCGGGTTCTCCTCGTCCTTGGCCTCCTCCCACTTCGCGTTCGTCCCGTAGGGGGTCCCCTCGGGGCTCTCGAAGTGGTCGAGGTCGGCCCGGCCGAGTTCGAGGAAGCGGTCCTCCTCCTTGTGGAACTCCATGCGACCCGTCTTGGTGTAGAAGGGCCGGTCCTCGTGGAT
The DNA here is from genome assembly GCF_051195075.1 of Halobaculum sp. EA56. Lineage (NCBI taxonomy): Archaea > Methanobacteriati > Methanobacteriota > Halobacteria > Halobacteriales > Haloferacaceae > Halobaculum > Halobaculum sp. EA56. The sequence continues at coordinate 258,464 of NZ_JBNTJX010000005.1, read as the reverse complement.
CTGCGAGTAGAACGGCACCCGCGGGTACGTCTTGAGCTGGAGCCGGACGGGCCCGTCCTCGATGTCCTCGACGTCGATGTCGCGGGTGGTCATCCCGGCGTCGAGCGCCTCCTGGATGTAGGTGCGGACGTCCCCGTCGTCGTCGAGGAACTCCGCGAAGTACTCGCGGTAGGAGTCGACGTTCCGTTCCTCGGGCGGGATCTTCTCGTCGAGCTTCTCGGCGACGAGCGCGCAGATCTCCCCGTCCTGCTTGGTGTCGTAGATGGGGTCCATCACCCCGCTGTCCATGTGCAGGAAGGGGTTCTCCGGGCCGACGGTGATGTCGGGGTACTCGCACTCCAGCCACGAGGGCACCGGCAGGACGATGTCGGCGTGCCGGGCGGAGTACGTCATGTGCATGTCCGAGACGACGAACAGCTCGTTGCCCGTGTCGGGGTGTTTGACGAAGTTCTCGACGACGTGCTCCTGGTGTTTCGTCTGGTTCAGGAGGTTGCAGTTCATCGTCCACAGCACCGCCGGCCGCGACATCGTGTAGGAGTCGGCCCCCTCCGGGATCACGGGCTCGTCGGCGTCCCCCTGCGGGACGAGGTCGAGGTCGCGGTCGAAGTCGCCGCGGACGTCGTGTGGGTCGAGCGTCTCCCCGCCGAAGAACGCGAACGCGTAGCCGGGGTACATCCCGTGGGCCGAGTGCCCGTCGGGGTTGACGTAGGCGGGGTAGCCGTCGAGGAGTTCGATCTTGTACTGGCCGGAGTAGTTGTAGTAGCCCGCCCCGCGTTTCCCGACGTTCCCCAGCATCGACTGGACGAAGAAGATGGTGCGCTGGAGGGAGTCGTTGGAGTGGAACCAGTGGTTGATCCCCTCGCCGGTGAACCACTGGCCCTTCTCGGCGGCCGCGAACTCCCGGGCGGTCTTCCGGAGCGCGTCCGCCGGGATAGTCGTGATGTCCTCGACGGTCTCGGGGTCGTAGCTGTCGAGGATGTTGTCGGCCTGCCGCGCGAAGTCCGACCGGACGGCGACCGCGGACCCGTCCGCGAGAGTCACCTCGGTGTCGACCCGCAGGCGGGCGTCCGCCGGCGTCTCCTCGCCCACCTCCTCGCGCGCGACCGCGACCGGGTCGCCGTCGCCGTCGAGCGCGACGAAGTCGCCCCAGTCGCCGTCGCCGCCGTGGTGGGCGACGCCCGCCTCCCCCTCGGTCCCCCCCTCGGGGGGCTCGTGGTCCGCGAACACCTCGTGGGCGCGGAGGTACTTGCCCGTGTCCTCGCGGACGAGCAGCGGGAGGCTCGTGAACTGCCGCATGAACTCGGGGTCGTACAGCTCCTCGTCGATGATCACGTACGCGACGCCGAGCGCGAAGGCGGCGTCGCTGCCGGGGCGGACGGGGAGCCAGCGGTCGCACTTCTGGACCGTCGGCGAGTAGTCGGGGTAGACCCCGACCATCGTGCCGCCGCGCTCGCGGGTCTCCTGGAGCCAGTGGTTGTCCGCGAGCTTGTTGTGGATGAGGTTCTTCCCCTGCATGATCGTGTAGTCGGCCTGCCGCCAGGCGGCGGCGTCGGCGTCGGAGGTCTGGTACCCCGTCGTGATCACGTGCCCCGGGGGCAGGTCGGCGTACCAGTCGTACTCGGTCCACTCGCAGCCGCCGAAGATCGAGGCCAGGCGGCGGCCGGCGCCGTGGCGGGTGATCAGCCCGTCGGCCTTGATGGCGTTGAACACGTGGAAGCGCTTCTCGTCCTCCAGGCTCGCCATCTTCTCGGCGATGAGGTCGATCGCCTCCTCCCAGGAGACGCGCTCGAACTCGTCCTCGCCGCGGCCCTCGGGGTTGGGGCCCTCGGGGTCCCACCCCTTGCGCACGAGCGGGTACTTGATCCGGCTCGGCTCGAACGTCCGGCGGTGGAGGGTGAGCCCCTTCATGCACCCCCGGGGGTTCCAGTGGCGGCTGACGCCGGCCTCCTCGTACCCGCCGGGGGAGCCGGGGCCGGGACTGCCCTCCTCCTCGTGGTAGATCTGCTCGGCGCGGATGGGCACGCCGTTCTTCATGTAGAAGTTGAGCGCGCACGACTGCGTGCAGTTGGGGTGACAGACCGTCCAATCGACCTTGTCGTACGCGTAGATGTCGTGGTACACCTCCTCCCAGTCGCGGTTGGGGTACGACTTGAGCGGGTTGTCGACCGAGGTCACCGGGTCCACCGACTGGGTGGCGGCCCACCCGCTGGAGACGAGCGTCGAGACCGCGCCGGCGGCCGCGGCCGTGACGAAGTCGCGTCGGGTCAGCTCCACGCCGGGTCACCTCCGTCGGGGTTCGGACGCATACCCGTGCGTTGTACCCTGATCACCACAACCCACCCACCCGGTTCCGAGCCCCTGGGGACGCCCCCGAACACGTTCATCCGTCCGTCATAAAGGATCGTGTAGGACACGGGCCGGGGACGGCGGCGCGACCGGCCTGCCGGCGCCCGCGCCCGCCCGCTCAGCAGCAGAACATGAACGGGTACATCAGCGCGACGCGGTCGCCGTCCTCCAGCTCCGCGTCGAAGCCGCCGAGGTGCTCGTTGAACCGGCCGTTGATGCAGATGCGGGCGAACGCCCGGGTTCGCTCGCCCTCGGGGTTGGCGGTGAAGTCGTCCGGAAGCTCCTCGGGCTGCGGCGCCCAGCCGTTCGCCACCTCGTCCTCGGGGACCTCCCCGAACAGGAGGTGCTCGACGTCGAACTCGTCCAGGAAGGCGTCGAGGAAGTCGCCGAGCGTGTCGCCCTCGAAGGTGTACTCGAAGCGGTGCTCGGGAAGCGCGTCGTACAGCCGGCCGGTCCCCTTCACCTCCACGGTCGTCTCGGCCCGCGCCTCGGCGTCCGCTTCCGCCTCGGACCGCGCGGCGCGGTCGGCGTCGACTGAACTCATACGCGATGGTTCGTCCGGACGGCCCCTGAGGACGGTCCCGAACATGTTCTCGACCTGCGGGGATCCGGGGCGGGCGTCCGGCGAGGGTCAGTCGGCCGTCGACGGCGGGGAGCCGCTCCCGCCGGTGTCGGGGTCGACCGCGTCCGGGCCGGCCCGCTCGGCGGGCGTGAGGTAACACTGCGGGTCGCGCGCGCCGAACTCGCCCTCGACGGTGAGCGCGCGCAGCCGGGAGGCGCCGCGGCAGATGTCCGAGTAGGCGCACCCGCGGCACTCCGCGCCGAGGCTGTCGGGGCGGTCGCGCAGGCGGCCGAGCAGGGGGTTCGACTCGTCCTCCCAGATGTCGCCGAACGGACGGTCCCGGACGTTGCCCAGCGAGTAGGACTGCCAGAACTGGGTCGCGTGGACGTTCCCCTGGTAGTCGATGTCGGCGACGCGCTCGCCGGCGGGGTCGCCGCCGTTCACCTCCAGGTAGCGGCGGACGCGCTCGGCGCGCTCGGGGCCGAACTCCCGGCGGGCGTACGCCACGAGGTAGGCGGCGTCGCAGTAGTTGCCCACGAGCAGCGTCTCTATCTCCTCGCCGGCCTCGTGGTACTCCCGGGTGAGGTCGATCAGGCGCTCGACGGCCTCGCGGCGCGCCCCCGGCGTGATGTCGGCGTCCGGGACCCCCCGGCCGCCGTACGCGAGGTGGTAGAAGCAGAAGCGGTCGACGCCCACGTCCGTGAGCAGGTCGACCACCTCCTCCATGTCGGGGACGGTCGCCTCGGTGACCGTGTACCGGAGGCCGGTCTTGAGGCCCACGTCGAGACAGGACTCGATGCCCCGGATCGCGGCGTCGAAGGCGCCCTCCTGCCCCCGGAAGTCGTCGTTCACCTCGCGGCGGCCGTCGACCGAGACGCCGGCGTACGCGAGGCCGGCGTCCCGGAGGTCGCGGGCACGCTCGCGGGTGAGCAGGGTGCCGTTCGTCGAGAGGACCGGCCGCAGGCCGGCGTCGTTCGCGTGGGCGACTAGTTCCTCCAGGTCCTCGCGGACGAGGGGTTCGCCGCCCGAGAAGAGGACGACCGGGACGCCGTAGTCGGCGAGTTCGTCCAGCATCCCCTTCGCCTCGGCCGTCGAGAGCTCGCCCGGGGCGGCGCCCACGTCGGCGCCGGCGTAGCAGTGGGCACACGAGAGGTTGCACCGCTTGGTGCCGTTCCAGACGACGACCGGGCGGCGCTGTCTCCGCTCGCGGATCTGCTCGGCCGAGGAGTCGCCGTCGCCGTAGCGGAGCCCGTCGCCCTCGGCGTCGAGCCCGTACAGGAGCTTGCTGACGGAGATCACGGCTCGACACCCCCGGGCGGGGCGGCGCGGTCGCCGTCGGACGCGTCCCCCCGGTCGCGTCCGCCGTCGGTCCCCGTCTCGCTCATCGTCCCGTCGCTGTCGTGCGAGTAGGCAGCTCCTAACGTCCGTTCGTCGAAGCGTTCGACCAGGTCGCTCCGACAGAGCCACAGGGCGACCGCGTCGGGGAACAGCGTGTCGGCGTGCTCGTGGGCCACCTCGGAGGTGGGCGCGGTGACGCTCCCGACGTGTCGCAGCGGTTCCTCGGTCGTCCCGCGGCGGAACACCTCCCACTCGGGCGCGTCGTCCGCGCGGGGGGCGTCCGTCCGCGTGCGCCGGTCGGTGTCGTCCATCGGGCGCAGGGACGAGCGGCTCCCCTAACGTCGCCCGCGCCGACTCCCAGCGCGTGGGAATCGGCGCAAGGCCGCGGCCGTCGAACGACCGCCCCGCCGGCGGTCGGAGGGGTCCTACTCGGCGGGCGACTCGACGACCTCCTCGACGGCGTCGGCGTCGAGTTCCGGCTCCTCGTGGTCGAGCCGGTGGGCGAGCAGCCGGACGATGCGCTCGCCGGCCCGGCCGTCGCCGTAGAGGTCGCGCGCGCCGGTCATCGCGGCCCGCCTGTCGGGGTCGTACACCAGGCTCCTGAGTTCCCCGCCGATCGCGTCCGGCTCGACGAGGACGTTCACCCCCGCCTCGACCGTCTCCGGCCGCTCGGTGTTCGGCCGGACCGTGAGACACGGCACCGACAGCAGGCTCGCCTCCTCCTGGACGCCGCCGGAGTCGGTCACGACCGCGGTCGCGCCGTCGAGGAGTCGGAGGAAGTCGAGGTACTCCAGCGGGTCGACGACGCGGAGCGAGCCGCCGCTGCCGTGCCCCGCGCGCCGGAGCGCCTCCTCCGTACGCGGGTGCGCCGGGAAGATCACCGGGACCGGCGCGTCCTCGAGCGCGCTCACGATCCGCCGGAGCCGCGCGGGGTCGTCGACGTTCCGCGGGCGGTGGATCGTCGCGACGACGTACTCCTCGGGGCGCACGCCGAAGCGGTCGAGCACGTCCGAGGAGTCGCGCGCCTCCGCGAGGTTGTCCCGGCAGGCGTCGACGACCGTGTTGCCGGTCACGTACACGTCCTCGGTGACGCCCTCGTTCCTGAGGTTCTCGGCGGCCTCCTCGGTCGGGGCGAACGAGAGCCCCTCGACGTGGTCCGCGAGCACCCGGTTCGTCTCCTCGGGCATCTCGCGGTCGCCGCTGCGGAGCCCCGCCTCGACGTGACAGAACGTCGTTGGACGCTTGCTGGCGGCGATCGCCGCCGCCAGCACTGTGTTGGTGTCCCCCTGCGCGACGGTGTAGGTCGGCTCGTGTTCCTCGAGGAGCTCGCCGATCGCCGTGATGAGTCGGCCGGTCTGCTCGGCGTGGGAGGCGCTCCCGACGCCCAGGTGGACGTCGGGGTCGGGGAGCGAGACAGACTCCCGGAGCCGTTCGCTCAACAGTTCGTCGTAGTGCTGGCCGCTGTGGACGAGGAGCGTCTCGAACCGGTCGCTTCGCTCCAGCGCGTCGACCACGGGCGCGAGCTTGACGAACTCCGGGCGCGTCCCGGCGACCACCATCACCGACTCTGGGGCGTTCATCGGGGTGAGGTCACCGGGGAGCGCGATTTAGTATACGCCGAATACTCGCGACGGCGTCGGGCCCACGGGGGGGACTGTCGCCGTCACGATATCGGTCGGGGGCGAGGAGTCCGGCGAACGCGGTCTCGGCTGCGGAGGACGCCGGAGACGGAGTCTCGGGGGGCCGCCGGACGGCGGTAATCTGGACGTACAGTCGGCCTCGATGTCGTTACGGGGGGTATACTAAACAACGGTCCGAGCCTCGGCGCCTCCGAATGGCAGAGCGACAGGAATTCGGTCTCCCCGACCGGTTCCCGGGCTCCGCCGGGGACGCGATCCCCGGCGCCTGGGTATCGGTCCCCGTGTTCGTGACAGCCCTCCTCCAGGTAACCCTCCTCGCGCGGGTCCTGCTGGCGTACACGCGGCCGCCGATGACGCCGGACGCGGGCGTGTTCCAGCAGATCGGGTGGTACATCGCGCACGGCGGCCGCCTGTACGTCGACACGTGGGACCCGAAGCCGCCGCTGCCGTTCGAGACGACCGCGGCGCTCGCGCTCGTCTCCGGCGGGAACGTGTACGTCCACCACCTGCTCTCGGTGGCGCTGATGGTCCTCGTCGCCTGCGGGATCGTCGCGCTGGTGTGTCTGCTGTGTTTCGACCTGACGGGCGACCGCTACGCGTCGGCGCTCGCGGGGCTGTCGATGCTATTGCTCCCCGGCTTCTTCGTCAGGCCGGTGTACGGCTTCAAGGCGAAGTACCCGCTGCTGCTGGCGGGCCTGCTCGCGGTGTACCTCTACCGGCGCGACCGGCCGGCCCTCGCGGGCGCCGCCGCCGCCGCGAGCGTCGGCTACTGGCAGGGCGCGCTCGTGTTCCCCTGCATCGTCGTCGGCCTCGCGGCGCGGACGCGTGATCCCCGACAGGTGACCCGGGTGGTCGCCGGCGGCGTCGGGTTCGCCGCGCTCGTGGTCCTCCCCGTGGTCGTGCTGTGGCGGTCGGTGCCGGAGATGATCGTCCAGGCGGTGATAGTCCCGCTGGCGCTCCCCGAGGAGGCGTCGCTCCTGGAACACGTTTACGGCGGCGTGATCCACTTCAAGTGGGCGTCGCCGCTCGTGCTCGTCGGGGCGTGGGGGCTCGCCGACCGGGCGCTGGACCTGTACCGACGCGACCTGGGCCCCGTCGTGCGCGAGGACTGGTGGGTGGTCGTCGGGGGCGCGTGGTTCGGCCTGCTCGTGCTGTTCGTCGACTTCGAGATCGGCGGCTACACCGACCTGATCCCGGGACTGGCGTTCGTCGCGCTCGGCGTCGGGATGGCCGCCGCCCGCCTGTCCGGGGATCGGTCCCGGCGGGTGCTCTCGGCGGCGCTCGTCGGGGTCCTGCTCGTGAACGTCGTCGGCCTCGGCTCGATGGGGCTCGTGTTCTCGCCGGTCGAGACGCCCGGCCCGGTGGCGATGGACGAGCTGCGGACGAACGAGCGGGCGGTCGAGAGCCCGTACGTCCCGGACGACACCCCGGACGTCCGGTACCTGTACTGGACCGGGCGCGAGCCGGAGACGTGTCACTACCGGCTCTCGCTGATGGAGGCTCGGTGGCTCCGGATGACGAACGGCGGTCCGTCGGAGGGGTGCAGCGACCTGGGGACGGCGCTGTCCGCGCTGCGCGACCGCGGCGATCGCGGGACGGACGCCGTCTCGACGCCGATAGCGACCGCATACCGAAATGGGCCGGAGCGAAGCGTCCGGGTACGACCACCACGTGATAACCATGCACGACACGAGCGACACTGGCCGACGGCCACCGCCGGAGGCGGGGGGAACGGGCGATGACTGACCGGCTCGACCTGGGGATCCTCGGCCTCGGCAACGTCGGCACCGTCCACCTCCAGTCCGCGCGGGCGATGGACGGTGTCGAGGTACGCGCCGTCGCCGACGCCGTTCCCGAGAACCGGCGCCGCGCGCGCCGCTTCGGCGTCGCGGACACGTACGACGACTACGGCGACCTCCTCGCGTCGGCGTCCGTGGACGCCGTCGTCGTCGCGCTCCCGCCGTTCCTCCACGAGGACGCCGTCGTCCGGGCCGCGGAGGCCGGGGTCGACGCGTTCGTCGAGAAGCCGTTCGCGACCGACCTCGCGTCGGCCGACCGGATGCTGGCGGCGGCCGAGGACGCGGACGTGTCGCTCGGCGTCGACCACACGATCCGCTACTTCCCGTCCGTCGTCGAGATGAAGCGCGTCTACGACGAGGGGCGCCTCGGGCACGTCCCCATGGCGAGCATCGGCCGCGTGAACAACTGGCCCTTCGAGCGGCCGCCGGCGACGCGGGCGGTCCCGGACTGGCGCCTCGACGCCGACGCGACCGGCGGGGGCGCCCTGCTGGACCTGGGCGTGCACCTGTTCGACGTGCTAGAGTGGTTCTTCGGCGAGCTGACCGTCGAGCACGCCTCGACGGACAGACAGCTGAACCTCCCGTACGAGGACACCGCCGTCGTCGTCCTGAAGTCGGCCGAGACGGGCACGCTCGCGACGCTGCAGTGCGGCTTCTTCCAGTGGGAGGAGCCCCCGGACCTCAACATGCGGTTCCGGCTCGACGGCGTCGCCGACGCGCTCCACGACGGCGAGTACGTCCCCGACAACCTCCCGGTCCACGCCGCGAAGTCCGCGCTGTCGAACACCTGGCGCCGCGTGACCGGACGCGACCCCGAGTACTTCGGACCGACGTACTACTATCGGGCGCACTACCGGGCGCTCGGCGACTTCGTGGAGGCCGTCCGCACGGGCGAGCGGCCGCCGGTGGGCGGGGCCGAGGGGCGCCGCACCGTGGAACTCGTCGAACGGGCCTACGAGGCGGCCGGCCTCGACCGCGAGCGCGAGGTGGCGGCGCCGTGAGCGCGTCCTGGGACGGCACGCGGGTCGTCGGCGTCGGCGTGGATAGCTCGCCCGGCGTCGCGGACGAACGCGCCGACGCCGCGCTCGCGGACGCGCTCGACGGGTTCCCGCTGCCGGAGACGCTCGACGACGCCGGCCTGGTCCTCCTCCTGCCCGACACGGGCTACCCCCACCACCCGAGCACCGGGGCCGTCACGGACCCCGCGGTGGTGCGGGCGCTCGCGGCCCGGATCCGCCGGACGGCTGACCCCGACCGTGTCCTCGTCGGCGTCGCCGGCGACGGGCAGGTGGGCGACCGGCGGACCGCGGAGCTGCTCGGCTACGGCGCCCCGGCCGCGGACCCGGAGACGGCGGGGCGCGGGGCGGAGGCCGCGGAGCCGGGCTCCCGCCACCGCGACGGCGACGACGCGGACGCGACCGCGCCGGCCGTCGTCGCCCGCGAGGACCTCGACGCGAGCGAGCGGACCGTCGAGACCCACCTCGGTCGGGTCGCGGTCGAGGTGCCCGCGCTGCTGGAGGCCGCGACGGTGGTCGTCGTTCCCTCGTTGCGGATCGCCCCGGATCTCCGGCTCGCGGGCGCGTCGGCGACGCTCGGGCGGTGGCTCGCCGGGGGCCGGCCCTCGGCACCGGAGGCCGCCGCGGGCGCCGCCGCGGTCGGGGCGGCGGCGACGGTCGTCGACGCGACGACCGCCTACGCGGGCCACCCGCTCGCGACCGGCGTCCTGTTCGGCGGCGCGGCGACGACGGCCGTCGACGCGACCGCCGCGTCGCTGTTCGGGTGGGACGCCGACGACGTGCCGTACCTCCCGCCGGGCGCCGCCGCCGTCCCGATCGAGGGGGTCGACGCGGACGCCCTGCGTCGGTCGCTCCCGCGGAAGCCGTCCGAGGAGTCGGGCGAACCGGGGGAGGCGATGGCGACGGCCTACCGGGCGTACGCCCGCGTGACGGGGGACGTCGTCCCGCCGCAGTTCATCGGGGGCGACGATGCCTGAGGCGCTCGTCACGGGAGCGACCGGCTTCCTCGGGACGCGGCTGTGTCGCCGCCTCGACGACCGCGGCTGGTCGGTGACCGCCACCCGCCGGGACGGCTCGGACGTGAGCGCGCTCGCCGACGTGGACGTCGAGTGGGTGTACGCGGACGTCCTCGACCCGGAGGCCGTCAGCGAGGCCGTCGACGGCCACGACCGGGTGTTCCACCTCGCGGGCGTGGGACTGGCGGCCGCGGACGCCGAGACCGTCCGCCGGGTGAACGAGGAGGGCACGCGGACGGTCGTCGACGCCTGCGAGCGCGCCGGCGTCGAGCGCCTGGTGTTCACCAGCACCGCCGGCACCCGCCGACGCGACGACGGGACCCCCGCCGACGAGACGGACCGCGCCGAGCCCATCGGCGCCTACCAGGAGTCGAAGGCGGCCGCCGAGGCCGTCGTGGACCGCGCCGCCGAGCGGGGGCTGGACGCGGTGACGGTCCACCCGACGTCCGTGTTCGGCCCCGGCGACGAGGAGTTCACGGCGCGGCTCCTCACGCTGGCGCTCGACCCGAAGATGGTCGCGTACCTGCCGGGCGGGGCGAGCTTCGTCTCGCTCGACGACGCGGTCGACGGGATCCTCGCTGCGATGGAGCACGGGTCCGCGGGCGAACACTACGTCCTCGGCGGGGAGAACCTCACCTACGGCGAGGCGCTCGGCGTCATCGCCGAGCACGGCGACGGGCGCGGCCCGAGCGTCCGGGTGCCGCCGGCGGCGATCCACGCGGCCGGGCCCGTCGTCGGCGCCGTCAACGAGCTCGCGGGGCTGCGGCTGTTCCCGTTCGACGCGGAGATGGCCCGCCTCGCGACGCGGCGGCTGTTCTACTCCTCGGCGAAGGCCGAGCGCGACCTCGGCTACGCGGCGCGGCCGCTCTCGGCACACGTAGAGGAGGCGATCGAGTGGTATCGCGAGAAGGCGTAGCGCCGAGGAGCTACCGACGGACGGCGGGAGACGCCCGCCGCCGGCCGGCCGTTCGCTGACCCTACACCGAGAGGTGGAGCACGAGCCCGTCGGTTCCGACCACGGCCGGCTGTGCGTCCGGCTCGAAGGTGATCACGAGCGCGCCGACGGGCCGCGAGTACTCGCTCGCGTGGTACCCGCCGTCGCTGAGCCGCGTCGTCTCCTCGAGCAGCGGCGTGGTCACCAGCTCGTTCACCGAGCGGTAGACGGTCGACAGCGGGATGTCGCCGCGGCGCTGGATCTCCTTGGCCGTGAACGAGTCGTCGCCGAGGACACGGAGCACGTCCCTGCAGGCGTCGCTGTCGAGGACGCCGAGGAGGTCCGCCGCGTCGGTAACCGAACGGTGTTCGGCAGCCTGTTCGGCGGTCTGTTCGCCGGACCCGCCCGTGTCGGCCGCGCCGAACCCCGTCACGGCTTCCCCGCTGTGCGTGCGATCCGCGCCCCCGCCGCTCCCTGTCCGGTCGTGTCCGTCCGAGTGCGCCACATGGCCCGCTGTGCCCCAAGCGACACATTAGTTATTCGCCCGGACATGGCCGGTAATCGCCGCGTTCGGGCCCGACACCCCGGACCGCGGGCGGCGGACGCGCGGCTCGCCGGTCGGGTTCGAAAGAAACGGTGTCGGTTATTTTCGACGGATCGAACGGTCCGCCGTCGGCCGGTTCGTGGCGGGTCGACCCCGCCCGGCACGCGCCGTTATTCCTCGGCCTCTTCCTCGTCTTCCTCCTCGGGTTCGAGGAAGTGGGGTCCCCGCATGTAGCGCGGGGTGTCTGCGAACTTGCGAATCCTCCGCTGCTCCTCCTCCGTGATCCAATCCGGCACGGTTCCCGGTAAGGATCCCCATGTCAAAGTAATGATGACGGTACGGTCGAATAGGTGTCCGTTAACGTCGACCTCAGACCCTCTTCCATCGGATCCGCCGGATCGCGTCGGCCGCCAGCCTCGCGTGCCGATCGGACCGTCACCCGGACCGGGGCCGGCGCCGCGCCGCCCGGACCGAACCGGGTCCATAACGAACTCGCTTCGGACCGGAGCTCCGGCCAGCGATGTCGCAGTCCACGGCCCGTGGATGGCTCGACGAACACGCCGGTCGCGCGGTACGGAGCCGGTGGTCCGTCCGGCGGGCCGGGATCGCGGCGCTCGTGGCGACGAAGGGCGCGGACATCGCCACGACGCTCGTCGGCCTCCGGGTCGTGGAGAACGTCCGCGAGGTGAACCCGATCGCGGCGGCGGCGATCGGGGCGCACGGACCCGTCGTGGGGCTGTTCGCCGTCGCCGCCGCGACGGTGCTGGCTATCGTGCTGTTCGTCGAGGGGACGCTCTCGCTGGCGGCGACGTCGTCGCGGGAGGTGCTCGACGTCGACGGCCGGACCGGACGGGTCGCCTGTTACGGGGCCGGCGCCGCCTGTAACCTGGGGATCGCCGCCTACAACGCGGCCGTCGTCCTGACGGCCGCGCTGGTCGCCTGACGCCGGAACGCTCCCGCCGACGGGCGGAGCGTACGGGACTCTTAACTAAATCCGACGATCCCCTATCGTGGCGTAGGGGAGGACGGATCGGCTTCACCGCCATCTCCCTGACATCCAACGCCTGCTCCCCCTCCTCCCCCTTGCGTACGGACGACCCACAACGCCCACCGACGGGTTCGTGGGGTCGCCTCCGAGGGGTTCGTTCTCGAACGGGAGCGCCGGGGCCGACACCCGTCGAGGTCACGGTCGGCTCGACGGTCGGCGGTCGACGGCTCGGCAGAACAGTCCGCCCGCGACGGCTCCGCGGCCGGCGGGCCCGCTCGACACCTCCGCGGGACGCTCGACCGCGGGACGACTCACTCGGCGAGGTCCTTCGCCCGGATGTCCTCCCAGACCTCCTCGCCCCGGGTGGTGATCCCGTACACCCGCCCCTTCCGGCGGTCCTCCGGGACCAGCAGCTCGGCGAGGTCCTCCTCGCGGAGCGACCCCAGCGCGCGCGAGACGTGCGAGACGGAGAGGTCGACGTCGTCCGCGATCCGGGTCGGCGTCGCCGGCCCCTCGGCCAGGCGGCCGAGGACGGCGACCCGGTGGTCGGAGCTGATGACGTAGCCGATGACGTCCCAGTCGGTCACGGCCGCCACCTCCTGGGCGGGGGCTCGCGTGGCGGCCCCCGTGCGGGGGGCGCCTCGGGCGGGCGTCCGACGGCCGGCGATGCGGTGTCGATTGTCACGGTCGGTGTGGTTCCGTTCATGTTAGGACCGCCGTTCGTATACGTACTGCGCAGCCACGACCGCGCCGAACGCGAGGAAGATGACCAGCCCGACGGCGGTGAGCACCGACGGGGGGACCGCCTCGCCCGCGGCGGCGGCCCCGCCGTACGCGACGAGCCCGACGAGCGCGAGCGCGAGGTAGATGCGCTCCCAGGGCACCTCCCGCTCGTCCTCCTCGGGGAGGTACGCCTCCAGGTCCGACACGGAGGAGGTGAGGCTGACGACCCCCGAGTCGGAGTCGTACTCGACGATCCCGGCCTCCTCGAGCTTGGGGATGTGCGTCTGGTACAGCGAGACGTACACCCGCTTCACCTGCTGGTGGGTCAGGTCCTCCACGTCGGTGTCGTTCTCCCACGCCGCGACCTCGTCGGAGAGGTCGCCGAGTTCGGCCCGGCCGCCCTGCTCGCGCAGGTAACTGATCGTGAACCTGCGCCGGGCGTTGCTCAGGATGTCGTACACCTCGTCCCTGCTCAGTCTGTCTTGGTCTGACGTCGACATTGTCCTCGTCACTCCGACACGGTCAGCTCCCCGCTCGTTCCGACGCCGTCGCCGACGACCGACCCCCGTCCGGCGGGTCGGGGCCCGACCGGTACCGTGGCGGCGGGGCTGTCGGTCGCCGGGGACGGTCGGTTCGGGGCGATCCGTTCGATTCCGGGAGTCGTCGGTCGAGAGGTCGCATCATTCCACTGTCACGCTCTTGGCGAGGTTCCGCGGCTTGTCTATCGAGCGGTCGAGCATGTCCGCGACGTGGTAGGAGACGAGCTGGAGCTGCACGTTCGCGAGCACGCCCGCGAGGTCCGGGTGCACGTCCGGGACGGGCAGGAACTCGTCGACGCCGTTGGCGACGTGGTCGCTCCCCTCGCCGGCGACGCCGATGACGGGCGCCCCGCGCGAGCGCACCTCCTGCACGTTGTTGAGCGTCTTCCCGTCGTGGCGGCCGGTGAACACCGCGAGCACGGGCGTGTTCGGGGTGACCAGCGCCAGGGGGCCGTGTTTCAGCTCCCCGGCGGCGAACCCCTCGGCGTGCTCGTATGTGATCTCCTTGAACTTCAGCGCGCCCTCCAGCGCCACCGGGTAGCCGACCCCGCGGCCGATGAAGAAGCGGCCGTCGTCCCCGTCGACGTACCGCCGCGCGAGCAGCCGCGCGCCCGACTCCGAGAGCACGGTCCCGACGGCGGACGGGAGCCGTCCGAGCGCCTCCAGGACGGCGTCGCGGTCGTCGCTCGGTGAGCCGGTGACGTCGGCGGCGAGCAGTTCCGTCAGCAACACGAGCACCGCCACCTGCGAGGAGAACGTCTTCGTCGCGGCGACGCCGATCTCCGGGCCCGCGCGGATGAACAGCGCGTCGTCGGCCTCCCGCGCGGCGGTCGACCCGACGACGTTCGTCACCGCGAGCGTGCGCGCGCCCCGCCGCCCCGCGCTCCGGAGGGACGCGAGGGTGTCGGCGGTCTCGCCGCTCTGGGTCACCGCGACGACCAGCGTCTCCTCGTCGACCGGGGGCGGAGTGGTCGCGTACTCCCCGCCGGAGAAGGCGTGTGCGGGCACGCCGCGGTCGCGAAGCAGCTGTCGGGCGTAGACGGCGGCGTGATAGGAGGTGCCGCAGGCGAGGAAGTGGACCTCCGAGACGTCCGCGAACGACCCCGACGGGAAGTCCGCGAGGTCGACCGACCCGTCGTCGGCGATCCGACCGCGGATCGCCCGCTCCAGCGCGGCCGGCTGTTCGTTGATCTCCTTGAGCATGTAGTGGTCGTAGCCGTCGCGTTCGGCGTCCTCCGGGGACCAAGACACCGTCTCCGCGTCGCGGTCGGCGGGCCGGCCGTCCGCCGTCGCGATCTCGTGGCCGTCGGGTCCGATCCGCACCACGTCGCCGTCCTCGATGTACACCACCCGCGAGGTGAACTCCAGGAACGAGGGGACGTCGCTCGCGAGGAACCGGCGGCCGCCCTCCTCGTCGACGCCGAGCACGAGCGGCGACCCGCGCCGCGTCGCGAGGACGCCCTCGTGGCCCGCGATCAGGGCGGCGACGGCGTAGCTCCCCTCCAGTCGGTCGGCGGCACGCCGGAACGCCTCCTCGGGCGAGTCCCCGGTCGCGAGCGCCTCCTCGATCAGGTGGGGGACCACCTCGGTGTCCGTCTCGCTGTCGAACTCGTGGCCCGCGGCCGACAGCTCCGCACGGAGGTCCGCGTGGTTCTCGATGATCCCGTTGTGGGCGACGGCGACCCCGCCGGCGCAGTCGGTGTGCGGGTGCGCGTTCTCCCTGGTCGGCGCGCCGTGGGTGCTCCACCGGGTGTGGCCGATCCCGATGCGGCCGGCGATGCCGCGGTCGGCGGCCTCGGCGGACAGGTCGCCGATCCGGCCCCCCCGCTTGAGCACCGAGACGCCGTCGCCGTCGAGCGTCGCGATACCCGCCGAGTCGTACCCGCGGTACTCCAGGTTCTCCAGCCCGGCGAGGACGGTCTCGACGACGTCGTCGTCGCCGACACACGCGGTTATGCCACACATCCCAGTGAACCGTTCCCGCGAGCAGCTCGTCGTTCGTCGGTGCGAGCGTCCGGCTCCCGCTCGTCCGTCCGCCGTGTCGGGTCCGGTCGATGGTGGTGGCTGTGTATCATGATCCGTGCGCGTGTAACGTGCACGCATCCCAGTATCCGGATATTGTTAGTAGCGGGCTACGCGGTTCCCGGGGAATCCGCCGGGCTCGCGGCCGTCGAGCGGTGTTCACGCCCGATCGGTTCGGCTACCGGATACCAAGGCGAATACAACAGATAACCGCTCGTACAAGCTCTATAACAATACTTACCGACCGTCGAGGTGGGGGCGGGTATGCGGAGAATACTCACGGATGTCGGGGGTCGCCCGCGCGCCGAGCCGGCGGCTCGGGGGTCGCATCCGTCAGGTCCGTGGGTCCTACCGGCGGGTCACGCACGACCCGTGCCGCCGGCCGGCGCCGTCGGACGGACGCGACCGGTCTGCGGCTCCCCGCCAGCCGTCGGAGCGCGACTACCGGGCCGTGATCCCCGGCCTACCGGGCCCTCACGGGATCGTTCGCCCCGTCCGCGGTCGTCCCCGAGGGACCGGATCGAACCCGCCCCCCGCGGAGGGGAGCGTTCGACCGCGACGGACGGACGGGTCCGGTCCGCCGCCGTCCCGCGACGTCGGATCGCCGAGCGAGCCGCGCGCCGAGGCGCGGGGAGCCGAAAAGTTATTGGCGATCCGACGGTATCGTGCGTACGGTTCCGAGGGAGTGGGGATTCCACCGGCGAGGGGGCCGACTCTGCGGATCCGGGTTGTCGACGCACGAGAGCCGAGGACCGAACAGAGGGAGAAAGACAATGGCTGAAGTAAGCGACGCCGTCACGAACGGGGAGCAGATCGGCGCGGTCGAGTCGGAGGAGTCGACCGCCGAAGAACCACAACAGCTGGACGAACCGGCCGAGAGAGCGGAGGAGGAGCTGCCGCTGGACGTCAAGTTCGATATCCTGAAGAACAGACGCCGTCGGCTGGTCCTGAAACAGCTCCGTCAGGAGGAAGGGAAGGCGACGATCGGCGACCTCGCCGAACAGATCGCCGCCGTCGAGAACGACACCACCGTGCAGGCGCTCAACGCCCAGCAGCGCAAGCGGGTGTACATCGGCCTCTACCAGTGCCACCTCCCGAAGATGGACGACGCGGGCGTCGTCGACTTCGAGCAGAGCCGGGGGCGCATCGAGTTGACCTCGCAGGCCGAGGACCTCTTCGAGTACATGAGCCTGTCTGAGGAGGACGAGGGGGACGAGCGGGCGTTCCCCTCCCACGGCGCGCTCCTCGCCACGGCGGCGACCGTGGGGGGAGTGTTCGCGGTCACGCAGTTTCTCGGATACCACCTGCTCGCGAGCCTCGTGGTCTTCGGGTTCCTCGCGGGCGTGGTCGCCTTCGCCGTCGCCGAGGGGGGTGAGGACGACGAGTAGCGGGGTCCGGGGCGACCAGTTCCGACGGTCCTCGGTCGCATCGGTCCCCGCACGGGCGGTACACGGTCCGTCCCCCCGTCGCGGTCGCGGTCCGGTCGCGTTCGACCGACGTTTCTGAGGCGAGCGCCGAAGTCACACGGCGAGGAACGACCGAACAGCGGCGGCCCACGTTGCGATGGCGAGCGCGAGCGAGAACACGGGGGACCGCGACCCCGTCGACGGTCACCGCGACCGCGACCCGCGGTCGGTCGGGGACGCCGTCGACGTCCGCGGGTCGGTAGCCCCGTCGAGCGGCGTCAGTCGGCGTCGAGCTGTCGATCGGTGGCGTCGTCGACGTCCGCGGGTCGGCCGCCGTCGGCGTCGTCGTCCGGCCGGCCGTCCCCGTCGCGGGACCCGGTCCGGGCGCGCCCGTCGTCCGGGCGCGACGCGGCGTCCGGGCTGGGCCAGTCTTCGTGTGCCCCGTCGCGGTCGGCGTCGGCCGGAACCCGAACCACCGACCCGCTCCGGCGGCGGGCGTCGAGAACCGATCCGAGACACAGGAGGGCGACCCCGAGGACGAACCCGACGAGCGAGCGGGTCGCGCCGGCCGAACCGGCAGCGCGGCCGCCGTCGGAGGCGACCGGCGAGCGCCAGGGGGCGCGGGGACGCGCCGCCGAGGCGAGCCACGAGCGGGCGGCGCCGCCGACGCCCGCGGCGCCGGCGACGAACGACGCCGCGGGGCCGTACTCGCCGTCGGCCGCCTGGCGGGCGAGGCGCCACAGGAACCGCCGCGCCAGCAGCAGCGAGAGGTTCGGCACGAACGACGAGTAGGCGATCCCGCTGGTCTCGTCGCCGTAGCGCGCCGGGTGGGGCACGTCGGCGACGCGGTGGCCCGCCACGTTCAGGTGGACGAGGACGTCGTTACGGAACCCGTACTGCTCGTAGAGCCGGTCGAGGTCGAGCCGGTCGAGCACATCCGCGGAGATGACCGTGTACCCGTTCTGCGGGTCGCGGAGGCGCCAGTAGCCGCTCGCGACGCGCGTGAGCCCCGTGAGCAGGAGGTTGCCGAACAGCCGCCAGCGCGACATCTCGCGGACGTACTCGCGGGAGGCGAGCCGGTCGCCCTTCGCGTACGCCGCGGTTCCCTCGACGACCGGGTCGAGCAGGGAGGGGAGGAACGCGGGGTCCATCTGGTCGTCGCCGTCGAGCGAGGCGACGACGTCGACGCCGTCCTCCAGCGCCGCGCGGTAGCCGGTCAGGGCTGCGCCGCCCGCGCCGCGGTTCTCCTCATGTCGCAGCGGGACGACGACCCTGTCGAACCCCTCGGCGGGCGGGCGGCGGCGGTTCGCGCCGTCGGCGGCCTCGCGGATCGCGTCCCACGTGCCGTCGGTCGAGCGGTCGTCGACCGGGTACACCCGGTCCACGAACGACGGAAGGCCGGCGATCACGTCGCCGACGAACGCCTCCTCGTTGTACGCGGGGATGACGACCCCGACGGTCGCGTCTCGATAGGTCACGGAGGACACCACCTCACGCACCGGATTAGTTATGAGAGCGATACCGCCGGATCCGCCGACGCGGCCGCCGCGGCGACCGACTCGCCGCCGGCTCGACGGGCTCCCCGCGACGCCGCGCGGCCGGTCCGCCGACAGCGCGGGTCGGGACGGCGGGTCGACGACCGACCGGCGGACTCAATCGACGTGCGACGGACGCGACAGCTCCGCGCCCCCGTCGGGCCCCTCCCGGGAGCGCGGCTCGAACTCGGGGACGTCCCCGGCGGCGGAACGCCGGTCCGCCACCGCCGCCAGGCCGGTCAGCCGGCCGGCGGTCTTGGCGAGCGCCGCGCCGACCTGGACGCCGGTCGCGATCACGTCCGGCCGCAGGTAGCTCCTGAGGGTGGTCGCGTCGGCGACGATCCGCCGGAGGCACTCCCGCCGGGTCGCCCCGCGCCTGCGCCAGTAGTACGGCGTCTGCGTCTCCAGGCGGTACTGCTTGCGCCAGTAGTCCGCGATCGAATCGGCGTACGGGTGCTCGACGGCGACCTTCGGGTCGTACCTGATCTCGAACTCCGCGCGGACGCGGTCGGCCAGTTCCTTCTCCTCGTGGCCCCAGCGCATCCCCTCGTCCCACCCGCCGACGGTCTCGAACACCTCGCGGCGGACGCCCATGTTGCACCCCCAGAACCGGTCCACGGACGCGGGCTCGATCCCGTCGTGGTAGTGGGAGGTGAAGTGCCGCCTGAACACGTCCCGCCGCGGGTGGACCGTCCGGCCGGCGTACGCCGGTGCCTCGTCCAGCGCCGCCGACGCGTGTTCGAGGTAGTCGCGGGCCGGTCGGGAGTCGTCGTCCAGGAAGACGATCTTCTCGGCGGAGGCGCGCTCGATTCCCTTGTTTCTCGCGCGCGTGACCGGGGTCTCGTCGCACACGATCACCTCGTAGTCGTCGACCGTGCCCCGTTCGAGATAGCGGACCGACTCGACCTCCTCGGGGGGCGACAGCGTCGGGACGACGACGCTCAGTTCGACCATCGGGACCTCCGACGGTCGCGGCGCGGCCCGACGGCGCGGGCGGGTTCCACGGACCTCCACGGCCGACGGTCACGGTCCGGTTCCATACGGGGACACAGCGGCCGTGGCCGGTTTGTTATGATAGGGTTACATGCGGGGACTCGGCGCCCGACCGCGACAGCGGGACGGGCGACGGCCCGCGTGGGTCACGCCACGGCCCGCCGGACGGCCGCCGACACCGGCCGGACGCCGGGGCGGCCGTCGGCGATCCACAGCGCGAGCGCGCCGAGGATCAGCCCCGCCTCGACGAGCAGGAACCCCAGCGCGCGCGTCGAATCGATCACCGTGTAGAAGCGCAGGATGTAGTACACCGTGTTCGCGAGGAGGCCCCCGCCGGCGTCGGTGGCCGCCTTCGTGACGAGCGGCCACAGCACCGTTCCCGGCACGACCGGCGACCCGAGCGCGAGCGGCCCGTAGAGGACGTCCGCGGGGAGGTGCAGCAGGTAGCCGATCCCGAACGCCGCCCCCGCGTCCGGGCGCCCCCGCCGGCGCGCGAGCAGGTACACCGCCGCCGACAGCGGGACCGCCACGAACACCGAGTGGGCGAGCGTCGTCCCGGTCGGGAGGACCGCGAACGTCCACGACAGCGGCTTGTCGACGAGGTCCGGGAACTGGGTGCCGACGACGACGGCCAGCCAGGCGAGGTCGTCGACCCGGCGGCCCCGCAGCCGGAGCCACAGCGAGACGGCCACGTAGCCGATCGCGAGGTGGTCCCACGGGAACATCACCGCACCCCCTGCGGTCCGCGCTCCGGTCCGGTCACTTCCGCACGGTCGGCCGCGGAGCGCGATAAGCCGTTCGGGATCCGCGGGTTCGCCGGCGGGGCCGACCGGGCCGGTACGCGGTGTCTTACCGTTCCCGGGGCCGGCACGCTCACGAGACGGCGCCCCCGGCGGGTCGTAGGCACCGTACAGTCATTAGCGGGGACGACGAACTCGCGGGCGTGAGCGATCACACCGAACGGTGCGAGCGAGCGCGACGCCCCGCCGGGGGCCCGCGCGTGGCGACGGCACCGAGCGACGCGAGGGTCGAGTGCGGAGCGCCGAGGACCGGGTCGGGACGGTCGGTCCCCGGGCCGGGCACGCGGCCGGGACGGGGGGAGCCGTGAGCGACCGCGAGGCACCGGTCGGGGGCGACAGCTACCGCCACCCGGACGGGAGCGCGGAGGTCGTCTACCTCGTCGAGGACGGGCGCGTGGTGACGTTCCGGGAGTACCCCTCGCTCTCGGCGTTCGAGTCGGCGGTCGACGACGCCGCCTACCGCGGGATCGACGAGGACGTGGCCGACCTTCCCGGACGGGAGGCGTTCGCTGACCTCGACGTGGACGGCGGCGAGGCCGGCGGGGCGGACGCGGGCGGGACGGAGGACGGCGACGGGGAGT
This sequence comes from Halobaculum sp. EA56, assembly GCF_051195075.1. Taxonomy (NCBI): domain Archaea; kingdom Methanobacteriati; phylum Methanobacteriota; class Halobacteria; order Halobacteriales; family Haloferacaceae; genus Halobaculum; species Halobaculum sp. EA56. The sequence continues at coordinate 237,682 of NZ_JBNTJX010000005.1, read as the reverse complement.
AGCGACGGTCGTCGGCGAGGCTCCGCGCGGGGCGCCTCGGCGCCCGGAGCGGGTCGGAGTCACCGTCGCTCGGCCTCGATGAGGTCGCCCGTGAGCGACGCGACCTCGTCCCGGACGCGCCGCGCCTCCGCGAGGTCCGGTCGGGCGTCCGCGACCGTGAGCGAGTCGACGTACTCTGCGATCTCGACCGGGTCGCGCGAGTGGAAGATCTCGCCGCGCTCGATCAGCGCCCGGTCGACGGAGATGTGCTCGCTCGGGAAGAACGACACCGCGGGCGTCCCCATGCGCGCGGCCTCGCGTGCCATCGTCCCCGATCCGGTGAGGACGCACCGGGCGTGCCAGGCGAGTTCCAGCCCCGAGAGGGCGTCCGGCGGCGCGTACACCCGGTCGGGGTCGGCGTCGGCCGTGAACTCGCGGTAGTCGTCCGTCCGGGGCAGGTAGACGACGTTGACGCCGCGGTCCGTCAGCTCGGCGAGCAGGTCCGGCGCGATCGTCTCCGACTGGACGTACGTCGCGTTGAGCGCCTCCGGCCTGACGACGGCGAACGGCTCCCCGCCGAACGGGAGCCGGTCGGGGAACGACTCGTCGGGCTCGAAGCCGGCGACGTACACGTCCTCCTTGAACCCGCCGTAGGTGTGGACGCTGTCGGGGTCGGCCCCGCGGTCGGTGAGCACCTCCGTCCGGAACGCCTCGGGGACGACGTTGTGGGTCGCCTGCGCGACCAGCCGGTGGTACAGCGCGTCCGCGTAGAGGCCGTCTTGGTGCGCGCAGATGTCGTTGTCGGTGAAGTGGATCGTCGGCACCCCGCGCGCCTTCGCCGAGAGGACGCACATGGCGTTGCGGGCGCCCATCGCCACGTCGGCGTCGGGCATCCCGACGGTCAGCTGCGCCGTCCGGATCGGGATGCCGAGCATGCGAAGCAGGGACGGCTCGTAGTCGCGCCCGACGGTGCGGAACCGGAAGCCCACCTCCCGGGCGAGCGAGACGGTCTGGGTCTTGTCGCGGACGGTCACGGTCGTGCGGATGTCGGGGATCGCGTCCGTCAACGCCTTGAAGAAGAACGGGTGCGACGGGCTCGCGAGGTCGACCCACACGTCCGCCGGGCGCCCGGTGGCCGCACCGTTCGACCGGTGTCCCGTCGCGGGACTACGCACGGGCGATCACCCCCGAGGCGACGGCGGCTGTCGGTCCGTCCCCGTCCGCGGCTACGTGTTCTCTCACGGTGATCACTCCAGGTACCCCAGGTCGCGGAGGCGTTCCGTCGCCTCCGGGTCGTCGTCCGGGTCGCTCGTCGCGTCCGGTTCGGTCGCCGTGGCGGGCTCGGTCGCCGTTCCGGGTTCGGCGACGACGTGGCGTCGCTCCTCGCCCTCGACGGCCAGCCAGGGCACCTTCACGAGGTTCTCCGCGTACACGCCCGGCGGGTGGCCGTACAGCTCCATCGGCACCGGACACGGCCGGGGTCGCTCGCCGATGAGGTTGCCGTGGTCGGAGGTGACGACCGTGAGCCCGTCGAGGTCGTCGACGAGACGGCGGACGTGCGGCAGCGCCACCCGGAGGTTCTCCTCGTACGCCTCCCGGAGGTCGCGCTCGTCGATCAGCCCGCGCTGGAGCATGTCCCAGACGTTCATGTGGTCGGAGACGGGTTCCTCGCCGTCGGCCATCCGCCGGGACAGCTCCATGCCCGCCTGCTCGTCGAGGAGGTCGCGCCCGCGCTCGCCGACGAACGGGTAGTGCGGCTGGACGAAGTGGCCGACGATCCGCTTGTCGGGGTACGCCGCGGCGGCCTCCCGCACGGCCTCGGCCATCACGTCCGGCAGCACCGTGTCGAACTCCTCGTCCCACGACTCCCGCCACACGGGGATCACCTCGTGGAACGGGTCGTCGAGGCGGACGCTCACCTGCGGGTTCGCCGTCACGTACACCACGTCGTCGAAGCGTCCGCCCCGGAAGTTCCGCACGAGGAACTCCTCGGTGTTCGACCCCAGCGAGGTCCGGTGGTCGAGGTCGCCCTCGATCGTGTTGTGCTCGGCGAACATGTCGTACCGGCACGCGTCGAGCACGAGCAGCGTGTCCCACTCCTCCTCCAGGACCGGGGTGCCGTCGTTGCCGGCGACGTACCGGAAGTACGGCTGCACGAGCGCCGTTCGCACCCCGAACGGGAGCACGATCTCGCGCCACCAGGAGGGGTCGTCCCAGTGGCGCCGGAGGTTCGCGACCACGTTCGCGAGGTCCATCACTCGCCACCCCGCCCCCCGTCGGACTCGGATCCACCGGCGTCGGAGCCGGGCGCGCCGCCGTCGGACCGTGGCTCGGGCGGGTCGGCCCTGTCGTCGTCCGTCCGCTCCGACGGCGCGTCCGATCCGTCCCCGGGGGCGGCTCCGGACGCCGTCGCGCCGGCCGACGGGGTCCCCGGCACCGACGTGTGGTCACCCGCCGGCGTGGCCGTCCCCTCCCGGTCCCCGTCGTCTCCGCCCCCGGCCGCGGTCGCCTCCAGATACGCCGATATCGCGTAGGCCATCCACGCCTGACACCACCGCATCAGCGTGAACCGCTTGGTGTAGAAGCGGCGGCGCTGGTAGTGGAACTGGCCGTCGCCCGCGTAGAGGTTCGCGAGCACCCAGTCGAGGATCCGCCGGGAGAACGCCGTGTCGCCGGCCATCGCGAAGACGATGACCCCCTGGGTCGCCGCGTGGATGTCCCGTGGGTAGCGGGACGACTCGTCGAAGTTCGGCGCGCCGTTCGGCTCGAACAGCCGGGTCCGGTAGAACGACAGCGCGCGGTCGAGCGTGTCCGCGTACCGCTCCTCGCCGGTCGCCTCCTGGTACCGGAGGAACGACTCGATGACGAAGCCGTTGTGGTGGCTGTCCATCGAGAGGTGGGAGGCCGACGGCGGGTCGCGGTACGTCCAGCCGCCGAGGTCCGTCTGTCGCGTCGCGATGTGATCGAGCAGCGCGGTCGCGCGCTCCAGGTGGCGTTCGTCGCCGAAGCGGTCGTACAGGTCGACGAGCAGGCGCGCGCCGATGGCGCCGCCGTTGATCGTGTAGAACTCGCCGTCGTACTCCGGCTGGTAGACGATGCGCGCGCCCGTGTCGAGTTCGGTGTAGCGGAGGTCCTCGACGAGGAAGTCGGCGGCCGAGCGGGCCGCCTCCGCGTAGCGGTCGTCGCGGTCGGCGTCGCGACACAGCGCCTTCGTCGCGTAGGAGGTCGGGATGACGTTCGGCACCTCCGCCTCGCGGTACTCGTCGAGCAGTTGCATGGCGTGCCGGTGGCCGCCGCAGAAGCCCGCGTACCCGGGCGCCCTGTCCTCGCTGGAGTGCTCCAGCAGCCAGTCGAGGAGGTAGTCGGCCTCGTCGTCGTACAGGTCGTCGCCGGTCAGGTCGGCGGCGGTCCGGTTCGCCATCGCGAACAGCGCGCTCCCCTTGAAGCTCTGCCGCTGCTCCACCAGGAACAGCGGCCGGAGGTCCACGGGGGCGCGCTTGATCCCCTCCTGGACGGCGATGTTGAGCCACTTGTGCTCCGCCGGGAGCGCCCGGAGGACCCGGCTGCTCATGCCGTCGAAGTAGTCGGGGCCGGTGTAGTCGCGTTGGCGGGCGTACGCGAGCGTGTCCTCGAGGAGGCCCACGAGGAACTCCCTGTCGGCGCCGGGACGGCGGGCGTCCCTCGACAGGCGGTGGGCGCGTTCGCGTCGCCGCTGGCTGTACCGTCGTATCGGCTCCGGGAGGAGGTCGGCTGTGTGCGGGATCATGGCGTGTGTGCCCGGGCGGGTCGGGTCGCCCGGACGGTCGGTGCGTCCACCGAGAGCGGTTCGGGGTTTTGTTATGCGATGGCTGTCGCCGGGGTCCCGGGGGCGGCGTCGGACGCGCGGTCGACGGAGTCGACGGATCGCGGGTCGGATCCGCGGTCCGCGCTCGGCGCTCCGTCGGGCCGCGTCCCGGTCGCTTCCGGGGGGACGCGCCGACGGCCGCGCGGCGGCCGCCCGGGACGCCGAGCGTGGTAACCGCCGTATACTGATGTGCGGATTCTGCCAAGCCGCGGTATGGTTCTGAAGGCCGCCGTCGTCGGCACGGGCGCGGACCCGGAGGACCGGGACCGGACCGGCTACGCGATGGCGTACCGTCACGCGCCGGGGTACCGTCGGCTCGACGGCGTCGAACTCGTCGCCTGCGCCGACATCGTCCCCGAGAACGCCGCCGCGTTCGCGGACAACTTCGACATCCCGGACCGGCACGTCTACGAGGACTACGAGACGATGCTGACGGACGCGGACCCGGACGTCGTGAGCGTCTGCGTCCCGCCGGCCGTCCACGCGGACATCGTGATCGGCTGTGCCGAGAGCGGGGTCCCCGAGGCGATCCACTGCGAGAAGCCGATGGCGACGACGTGGGGCGACTGCAGGCGGATGGTCGAGGCCTGCGAGGACGCCGACGTCCAGCTGAGCATCAATCACCAGCGCCGCTTCGGCAAGCCGTTCACCAGGGCGAAGCGGCTGCTCGAGGACGGGACGGTCGGCGACCTCGAACGGGTCGAGTTCGGACAGGACAACCTGTTCGACGCCGGCGTCCACCAGTTCGACCTCGCGGGCTACTTCGCGGACGGCGCGGCCGTCGAGTGGGTGCTCGCGGGCATCGACTACCGCGAGGAGAACAGGTGGTTCGGCACGCACAACGAGAACCAGGGGCTCGCCCAGTGGCGCTACGGGAACGGCGTCGGCGGCCTCGCGTCGACCGGCGAGGGCGCCGGGATGGGCGCCGACTTCGTCGGCTGTTACATGCGGCTCGTCGGGACCGACGGCGCCATCGAGATCGGCGTCGAGGACGGCCCGTCGCTGCGGTACCGCGCGGACGGGTCGGACTGGACGGCCGTCGACGTGGGCGAGACCGTCCACGGGCCGACAACCGGGGTCGTTCGCGCGGGCGTGGGGAAGGTACTCGAGCGCGTGCCCGGCGTCGACGCGCGGCGGGTGCGGCCCACGAGCTTCGTCGAGCGCGCCATCGAGGAGGTCGTCGACGCGCTCAGGGAGGGCCGCGAGCCGAGGATCAGCGGCCGCCGCTCGCTGGCGGCCGCGGAGCTCCCGTTCGCGGCCTGGGAGTCGGTACGGCGGCGCGGCCGCGTCGACCTCCCCCTCGACGTCGACGACAACCCCCTGGAGGCGATGGTGGAGGCGGGGAAGCTCGGTGTCGAGGCCCCGGACGACGCCGCCGGCGGCTCCGGGGAGGGGAGCGACGACGCGGACGGGGGCGAACCGGGCCGGGAGCCGGAGGCGGACCCGGACGCCGGCGGCGGCAGGGAGGCGGTCGCGGACGGCGAGGGCGAGGCGGACGGCCGATCCGAGTGAGGCGGAGTCGGGGGCGGACGGGAGTCCGTGCCGGGCAGTCGGGAGTGAACCGTCAGGGGAGAGTGAACCCTCAGGAGACGATGTTGCGGGCGATCCGTTCGAACTCGTCGCTCACGCTCCAGCGGGTCGGCCGCTCGATGGCGAGGACGGCGGCGACGAACACGACGACGCCGAGCAGCACCAGCACGACGAGTTCGAGGAACGGCGGGGCATCGATCGCGATCCGCGCGGTACGGACGACCGCCAGCATCACGAGGCTCGCGAGAAGGGGGTAGACGAACTCGTAGTAGATGCGCCGAGCGCGGACGTCGATCACGCGGGCGGTGATCTCGATGTCGAGCGGCATCATCGGGAACACGTAGATCCCGGTGACCGTAAGCGCGGTCCCGACGATCCCGTAGGCGCTCGTCATCGGATAGATCGCGATCGCGAGCAGTGCGACCCGGAGGGCCGAGAGCTTCGTGATGTAGTCCGGGCGGCCGACCGTCTTCCACACCTGTCCGAAGGTACGCCCGATGCACCTGAGCATCCCGTAGATCGCGAGCACCTGCATCGCCGGCACGGCCGGCATCCACGCCTCGCCGAACACCGCGAGCACGAACGTCGGCGCGATCGCGATGATGCCGAAGGCCGACGAGAACCCCACGAGCGAGGTGATCCGGACCGTCCGCAGCACGGCGTCGCGGAACTGCTCCTCGTCCTCCTGGAGCTTCGAGAACGCCGGGAACATCACGCCGGTGACGACCTGCGACAGCTCCGTGGCCGGCGCGTTCGAGAAGCGGTACGTGTACTGGTAGAACGCCAGCGCCGTCGGCGTGAGCAACCACCCGACGAAGGCGTCGTCGCCCTCGCTGTACAGGAAGTAGAGGATCGACGAGCCCGTTATCCAGCGGCCGTAGCCGATCAGTTCCTTCGCGATCTCGAGGTCGAAGCTCGGCCACGGCCGGTAGCCGTGAATGGCGTAGGACAGCAGGAGCCGGACCGCGTCGCCCGCGAGGTACGCGAACACGAACGCCCAGGCGGTCGGCTCGATCAGGGCGTACCCGACGCCGACCGCCAGCTGGACGGCGTTGGCGGAGACCTGGTAGAGGAACTGCTTCTCGAACTCCAGGTTCTTCTGGAAGTACACGACGCCGGGGTTGCGGAAGCCGAGCAGCAGCGGCGACAGCCCGAGCGCGCGGATCAGGCCCGTCGCCCGCGGCTCGCCGAACAGCAGTTCGCCGATCGGCGGGGCCAGCGCGTACATGACCGCGAATATCAGCACGCCGCGGCCGATCTCGAGCATCCACGTGGTGTTCAGGTGGGAGTCGACGTTCTCCTCGGCCTTCTGCACCAGCGCCGCGTTCAGCCCGATGTTGGTGAACTTCCGGATCGCCGAGAGCGTGAGCAGGGCGATCCCGACGAGTCCGAGTTCGGCGGGGCCGATCAGGCGCGCGAGCGCCGCGAGCATCGTCAGCTGGAGCACCCGACCGATGGCGTTCTGGCCGGCGAGCCACACCCCGCTCTTGGCGACCTGCTGTGCGGTGCTTCCGGTGGGCTTTAACCTGCTGATAACGGCGGCGATGCGCTCCCTGAGGCTCATCGCGCGCTCCCGCCGCTCCCGAACGGCCGGCTTCGTCCCCGGATCATGAGTCTGACGGAGCGTTGTACCGCGTCCGCGTTGTAATGGAGAGGTTACCCGTTCGGACGTCGGATCCGTCCCCGGGGACGACGGTTCCCGCGGACGTCGGCGGGTCGGCCGGCCCCGCGGCCGGCCTCCGGGTCGGACGGCCGGCGGTCGTCTATCGGGGCGGGAACCGCGGCGGGCCCGTATGCGGCGTCTACTTTTGTCGCGACCGGCCGCAGCGCTCCCGTGGACAGCGGACCATCCGGACCGGGCGGCCGTCAGGACGCCGGTGGCGAACCCTCCGACGGCAGGCCGGTGAAGCTCGAGGGCGTGCGCGACGGGGAGCTGATCGCGACCCGCGGGCGCACGGTGTACCGGGGGCCCTCCCCGGCGAGCCTCCGGCGCGTCGGCCGCCTCCCGGTTCCCGCGGGCGGCGTCGCGGGCGCCGGGTTCCGGCTCCGAACGAGCGCGACGCTCCGGCGACCCCTCTCGCGGCTCGTCGGCCGGTTCCCGGCGGCGACCGTCGCGGCCGTTGACGCCGGGGCGCTCGTAGCGACCGCTGGACGGTGGGTGTTCGCCTCGGCGGACGGCGGCGCGACGTGGCGACGGACCGCCCGGCTCCCGGCCTCGTCCGGGCCGGTCGGCGTCCTCCCGTCGGCGCTGTGCGTCCACGAGGGGACGGTGCACCTCGGCGAGTACCCCCTCTCCGCGGGGGACACCGCCCGGATCCGCGTCTCGCACGACGCGGGCGAGACGTGGGAGACGGCCCTCGCGCTCCCCGAGGTCAGGCACGTCCACGGGGTGGCCCGCGACCCCTACACCGGCGAGTACTGGGTCACCACGGGCGACGCCGACGACGAGTGCGTGATCGGCCGACTCCGTGACGGCCGCCTCGACCCGGTCGGCGGCGGCAGCCAGGAGTGGCGGGCCGTCCAGCCGGCGTTTACGCCCGAGTACGTGCTGTGGGGCGTGGACTGCAACTACACAGACGAGAAGCGGATCTACCGCCTCGCCCGCGAGGACATCGCGGACGTCGGACCCGGGGCGGACGGCGACCTCGACCCGACGCCGGTGGCGTCGCTGTCGACGCCCGTGTTCTACTCGGCCGCGGTCGAGGCCGGGGGCGAGCGCTGGGTGGCGTTCTCCACGTCCGCCAGCGCGACCCCCGACAGCACCGCGCCGGGGACGCGCGTGACCGGCGGCGACGGGACGCGCGTCGTCGCCGCCTCCTCGGCGTCGGCGTACACCCGCTGGTTCGAGGTGACGGCGGCGCGGCGGCGCCGGGGGCTCGTCGAGCGTCTCGGCGTCGACGGGGTCGTCCCGGCCTCGAACGCGTACACCTTCCTCGCGAGCGACGGGCGTCGCCTCCTCGTCAACCCCTACAACACCCGCGAGCGCGACGGCCGGGTGCTGGAGTTCGGTCCCGACTTCTTCGAGTCGTTGCCGGGGCGTTCGTCGGCGACGGTCGGGAAGTGAGCCCGGGTCAGAGGTAGCCCAGGTCGCGCAGTTGCGCCTGCGTCGCCCCCGCGATCTCCTCGTCGGCGTCGCCCCGGTCGTCCGTCTCCGAGAGCCCGGCGAGGCGGGCGTCGAGCGCGTCCGACAGCTCCGCGAGTACGGCCGGCTCCGTCTCGTCGGGCGCCGGGATGACCCGCTCGTCGACCGTCGAGGCGCCGCGCCTGAACAGGTACTGTTCGCCAGATTCCGACCGGGCGAGCCGGTGGTCGCGGCCCGAGATCACCCGCCACCGGGTGACCTCCTCCGCGGTCGTCCCCGTGTGCGGGATGTGGTCCTCGGTCAGCGCGTGCTCGCGGGCGAGCGAGTCGACGGACGCCCCCGGCTCCGCCATCAGCCCGAAGAGCTCGCGGAGTTCGACGGGATCCCCGACCCGGTCGCCCTCGCGCTGCCCCGGCTCCTTCACGACCAGCGGGACGTTCGTGTTGAGGTCCCGGAGGTAGTGGGAGGGCTCGCCGTCGCGGGGGAACTCCCCGAGCGTCTTGCCGTGGTCGGCACAGATCACGACGAGCGTGTCCTCGAACAGCCCCTCCCGGCGATACGCGTCGAGCAGCTCGGCGAGCTTGCCGTCCTGGTACCGGAGACAGGCGTCGTAGTACTCCAGCACGCGCCGGCGGTCGTCGCCGTCGAGGCTCGTCTTCCCGAGGACGTACGCGAGCAGGCGGGTGTTGAGCAGCCGCGGCTCGATCGGTCCGGGCGTCGGGAGGTCGAGCGCCTCGAACGCCTCGTCCGGCGGGAAGTACGGGCTGTGCGCCTCCATCAGGTTCACGAAGGTGAACGAGGGCCGGGGGTCGTCGGCGGTGGCCCGGACCCACTCGCCGGCCCGTCCGGCGAGGTTGGCGGTGAAGAACGGCCGCTTGAGCAGGAACACCGGCTGTCTGGCGGCCTGCGCGAGCAGGGTGTGGAACCGCGAGTAGAGCCGGTCGCGCCGGTCGTGGATCCCGGCGTCGGACTCGCTGGTGATCTCGAGGTCCCACTCCACGAACTCCTCGAAGCCCCGGTGGAGCCCCGAGAGCGTCCCGACCCAGGGGTTGTTCGAGAACCCGGCGGTCCGGTACCCCCGGTCGGAGAGCCGCTCGGCGAGCGTCTCGGTCGCCTCCGGGAGCGCGGGCCGTCGGTCGGCGAACCCGTTCGTCACGCCGTGTTCCGAGGGGAACTCGCCGGTGAACATCGAGCAGTGGGAGGGCAGCGTCCACGGCGTCGGCGTGTAGGCGTTGTCGAAGACGGTCGACTCCCCGGCCAGCGACTCCAGCGTCGGCGTCGTCGGCCGGTCGTGGCCGTACAGCGAGACGCGGTCGCGGCGGGCCGAGTCCAGGATCACGAAGAGGACGTTCGGGCGGTCGGTCATGGACCTGGCTCGGGCGCTCCCCCACTTGGATATGCGTCGGTTATCGGCCGTCGGCGGCGACGGCGGGGCGGCTCCGCCCGGCGGGCGACGTGCTCCGCTCGTAGACGTCGAGGATGCGATCGACGGCGCCGTCCCACGAGTAGGACTCCAGTACCGCCTCGCGGTTGCGCCGCCCCATCGCCTCGGCACGCTCGGGGTCGGAGACGAGGTCGACCAGCGCGTCCGCGAGCGCCCCGGCGTCCTCGGGCGGGACCAGCCGGCCGCGGTCCTCGTCGATCACCTCCGGGATGGAGCCGACGGCCGTCGAGACGACGGCGTTGCCGCCTGCCATCGCCTCGAGCACGGCGATCGGCAGCCCCTCCGCGTGCGTCGGCAGGGTGTACACCGTCGCCCGGTTCAGGAGGGCGCGCTTGCGCTCCTCGCTCACGTAGCCGTGGTACGTGACGGCGTCGTGCTCGTCCGCGAGGCGCTCGACGGCCCCGCGCAGCGGGCCGTCGCCGGCGACGTCCACGGCCACGTCGCCGTCGACGCGGTCGATCAGGTCCGGGACCGCCTCCGCCAGCGCGCGGACGCCCTTCCGCTCGATGAGGTTCGAGACGAAAACGACCCGCGGGGGGTCGGCGCCGTACTCGGGCGCGTACAGGTCGGGGTCGACCGCGTTCGGCACGACCGACACCGCGTCCTCGGGGACGAGCCCGGCGTCGACGATCACGTCGTGCCAGTATCCGGACAGGACGACCACCTCGTCGCTGGCGTCGAAGACGGCCCGCTGGAGCGCCCGGACGGGCGCGGGCGGGTCGGCGACGAACGCGTCGAACGACGAGCCGTGGACGTGCAGCACCGTCGGCCGGTCCCAGACGTATCGGGCGAACAGGACGTAGAAGGCCGCCCGGTAGAAAGAGAACCGGTGGGAGGTGTGGACGTGGACCACGTCCGGCGGCGACCGGCGGACGAACGAGAGCGCGGCGAGCGCCGTCCGCAGGAGGACGCCCGCCAGCCACAGCGGGCCGCCGCGGTCCCGCGGGGAGAACATGTCGTGGAGCGCCACGTCGTACGCGGCGGGCAGTTCCTCCCGCTGGCGCTCGACGTAGCGGTGGACGCCGCCCCCGGCGAACGTCCCCACGAGCAGCACCTCGAACGGCCCCTCGGCCGGCGTCCCTGACGTCGCTGTCGGATCCATCGCTCACCCGGACGTTCGGTGCCGGCGTGTTTGTTAGTCCAGCACTACGACCGGGGTCGGCTCCCGCGGCGGCCCGTCACCGGCGATACCACACGTCGACGTGTCGGCTGTCGTACGCCTTCCCCACGAGGTCGTGTCTGCCGTCCCCGTCGAGGTCGACCAGTTTCGCCTCGTGGGTGGGGACGCCGGTGGCGACGAGTTCCCCCTCGAAGCCGCCGTCGCCGTCGTTCCAGAAGACGAACTGGCGGGGGTCGTGCCCCTCCTCCAGCCCCATCTCGGCGACGAGGAGGTCGGGCGACCCGTCGCCGTCGAGGTCGGCCACCTGGACCGTGTGAGGGTTCGAGAGGTCGTCGCGCAGCACCGTCACGTCCCAGTCGGGCGGGTCGAACACGCCGAGCCTGGCGCGCCGGTCGCCCTGATAGGGGAGGTCGCCCTCGGTGGCGATCACCTCGTCGTCGCCGTCGCCGTCCACGTCCGCGACGGCGAGCCGGGTCCAGTCCCACCCCTCGGCGATCCGCTCGCGCTCCCAGCCGCCGTCCTCGCGCCTGTGGAAGACGTTCGTCCCCGCGACGATCTCCGTGCGGCCGTCGCCGTCGACGTCGACGACCGCGACGCCCTCCACGTTCAGGTCGTCCGCGACGACGTGGCGGTGGTCCGCCGGCCACGGCTCCCGCGTCGGGTCCGCGGGCACGTCGTAGTAGAACACCGTCTCGCTGCGCTGTGAGAGCGCCAGCACCTCGGGCTCGCCGTCGTCGTCGACGTCCGCGACGGCCGTGTCGTGGTACTTCGTGAACTCGTCGGTGATCAGCCGTTTCGTCCAGCGGTCCCGCGGGTCTCCGGGCTGCTCGAACCAGTAGAGGTCGTCCGAGAGGTTCTGCCCGGCGACCAGGTCGACCCGGCCGTTTCCGGTGAGGTCGCCGAGCGACCCGCCGATCGACAGGTCCGGCGCGCGCGCCACCTCGTGTCGCTCCCAGCCGGGGTTCTCGTACCAGAAGACGTTCCACTCCAGTCGCTCGATCAGGTCCCTCGTCCCCGGCAGGAGTCGGAGGTCGATCCGCTTGCCGATGACGGGGATCGTGACCGGGTAGCGGCCGCCGAGCGCGCCGACGAGCACGTCCGGCCGGCCGTTGCCGGTGAGGTCGGTGGTCAGACAGAAGCCCATCCGCCCCGCGGGCGGGTCGTCGTCGATGCGGCGGTGGTCGAACGCCAGCCGCCGGTCGCCTCGAAGCGCCATGCCCGTCGGGAGCGGGGAGAGGGGGTTTGTAATAGCGCCGCTACCCTCCCCGAGGTCGCCCCGGGGACGCGGGACCGGGGCCGGATCAGATCCGGACGTACTCGAAGCCCGCCCCGCGCCACGCGTCCCCGTCGAGGACGTTCGGGCAGTCGAGCACGACCCGCCCGTCGACCGCGTCCGCGACCGACCCGGGGTCGAGGTCGCCGTACTCGCTGTGGCCGGTCGCGACGACGACCGCGTCCGCCCCGTCCAGCGCCGTCTCCAGCGGGACGAGGCGGTCGTCCTCGACGTGCGGGTCGTGGAGACGGACGTCGACGGACCCCTCGATCGTCCGCCCGGGGCCGCCGTCGGCCGTCATCGCCCGCGGGGCGTGCCGGTCGCCGTCGGGCGAGGAGAGGGCGTCGGCGATGCGCAGGCCGGGGCTGTGGCGGGTGTCTTCCACGTCGCCCTTGTACGCCACGCCCAGGAGCGCGACCCGGGCGCCGTCGAGCCCGTCGGGACCGTCGAGCGCCGCCTCCAGCAGCTCGAGGACGAACCCGACCATGCCGTCGTTCACGCGGCGCGCGGTCGCGAGCAGGTCGAGCTCGTCGGAGTTCTGCCCGAGGAACAGCGGGTCGACCGGGAGGCAGTGGCCGCCGACGCCCGGGCCCGGCGAGAGCACGTCGACCCGCGGGTGGACGTTCGCGAGGGCGATCGCCTCCCGGGAGTCGACGCCGTAATCGCGCGCGAGCCTGGCGACCTCGTTGGCGAAGGCGACGTTCACGTCGCGGTGGGCGTTCTGTGCCAGCTTGGCGAACTCGGCGGTCGCCGCGTCGGGCGCGCGGTGGATCGCCCCCTCGGTGCAGGAGTCGAACAGCTCCAGGGTTCGGTCGGCCGACTCGTCGTCGATCCCGCCGACGATCCGGTCGTTGTGGACGAGCTCGTGGGCGATGTTCCCCGGGAGGATCGTCTCCGGGCAGTACGCAAGCGAGACGTCCTCGCCGGGGACGAGCCCCGACTCCGCGAGCGCCGGCGCGACCACGTCGCGGGTGGTCCGCGGCGGCACCGTCGACTCGACGACGACGTGGTCCCCGGGACGCAGGAGGTCGCGGACCGTCCCGGCGGCGGCCTCGACGTACGAGAGGTCGGCCGCGCCGGCGGCGGCGTCGTACGGCGTCGGCACGCAGATCACGTGGCAGTCGGCCGGGACCGGCTCGTGGCTCGGATCGAGTCCGGCGTCCAGGGCGGCCTCGACGAACGCCGCGAACGCGGGCTCGGTCGTCCGGGGCTCCCCCCGCCGGAGCCGCTCGATCGTCTCCTCGTCGGGGTCGTACCCGACCACGTCGTGGCCGTCGTTCGCGAACAGCGCCGCCGACGCGAGGCCGACGTAGCCGACGCCGTGGACGCAGATCCTCACCCGCGCACCTCCGCGTGCGACGGGGCGCACGGTCGGACGGTCGCGGGTCCGGTTCGCCGGCGGGCCGGGGTCGCGCCCGCGGGGAGGGCGGGGAGCGCGCGTCGTGTGGTCGACTGGGACATTTCGGTTCGATCCACCGGGGGGCCGAGACACGGATTGTTATACGGCCCCTGCGGGGCGGACCGAGCGCGCGGACCGTGCGGCCCCGTCGGGTGTCGACGCGACGCCGTCGGCGCCGGCAATCGACGGCGACTCGGGCGACCCGACCCGGGCGTCGGCGCCGGCGGGGCCGGCGTCGCGCTGGTCGACGTAGTAGATCCGGAAGTCGCCGTTCGAGAGGACGAGGGTGATCCGCGGGTCGCGGGCGTCGTGGATCCGCTCGAAGTCCTCCGCCTGGAACCGGATCCCGTGGAAGCCGACGACCTCGCGCTCGCGGTCGCGCTCGGAGAGAACGAGGTAGTAGCCGTCGGCGGACCCGCCCTCCGGGGTGGCGTTGATCACCCGTTCGAGGCTCGACATCTGCGCCCCCGAGATCTGCCACAGCCGGACGCCGTCCGGGTCCGAGTTCGTCGCGTCCATCATCCGTCCCGGCCCGGGGCGGGGCTTCGCCATCGACGTCTCGTCGGGCAGGAACGCGAACCCGCTCTCGAAGCCGGCGAACTCCTCCTCGGGGGTGTGGTCGGAGGGGAGGTAGATGTACGGCGACGGGAAGAAGGCGGCCAGCGAGACGCAGACGACGAGCACGCCGACGACCGCGACCGCGGTCCGCGCGCCGTCGCCGACGGGACCGATCCCGTCCGCGGCCCGGTAGAGGGCGAGGGACCCGACGACGCCGATCAGCACCATCGCGAACCCCAGGTGACGGAAGAAGTACCCCGACACGTCCCCGACGAACTGGGCGAGGAAGAACGGCCCCAGCGTGAGCGCCGACAGGGCGATGTACGTGATCGCGCGGTCGGCGTCGCTCGCGGGGCCGTCGAAGAGGCTCCGAACCTTCGCGAGGATCAGCCCCCCGCACGCCAGGACGTACAGGAGGTTCACGGAGAACAGCTTCGCGAACAGCTCGAGGAGGCTGATCCCGGCCCGCTCGGCGGACTCCGAGCGGTCCTGGGCGACCGCCCCCGCGCCCTCCCCGGTCTCGGTGAACGTCTCCAGGGAGTTCACCAGGTTCTCCGCGAAGATGTACGTCTTCTCGAACCCCGAGACCCACAGCACGAGGACCGCCGCGAGCACGAGGGTCTGGCCGATCAGGAGCCGCGAGGGCCCCCTGCCCCCGTCGGCGGCGACGTCGACGCCGTGGGCGGTCTCCTTGCGGGTCCTGAGCCGGCGCATCACGACGCCCGCCAGCAGGAACGTCGTGAACAGGATCGCCGTGTCGACGGCCACCTGCGGGTGGAAGATCACGAGCGAGAAGAGGGCGACCGGAGCGATCAGGTTCGCCGGCGACAGCCAACCCGGGAGGGACTCGTCCTCGCCGCCGCGGGCGATGTGTTTGAACGCCAAGTACAGCGCGAACGGGAAGTACAGCGTCGCGACGGTGTAGGTGTGAAACGAGATGGTGGTGCTGACGTTGTTGATGGGCATCAGCAGCATCGCGGTGAACGCGCCGAGGACGGCCGCCCGGGGGTCGCGCAGCACCGTCCACACGCACAGCGGGAGGAACAGCAGCGTCACCGCCGTGACCGCGAGCGTCGCGTACATCATCCCGTGTCTCACGGGGACGTCCATCGCCCGCGCGAGGAACACCGACAGCCCGTATCCCCCGGGGTAGATGTGGTTGAAGAACTCGGCGCTCCCCCCAGAGACGGCCCTCGCGTAGCCGAGGTGGGTCAGCGCGTCGCCGCCGCCGTAGAAGTAATACCCCCTGATCAGGGGCAGGCCGACGAACGAGACGACCGTCAGCCCGGCGAGCCCGATACCGGCGTACCGTCCGAACCGCCCCCACGTCGCGGCGGCGACGAACCCCACGATGAGGGCCGCGACCGCACACACCCAGTAAACGGCGGGGGTCGCGGCGTAGATCGACGGCTCGTAGCCGTTCGGCGGGTGGAGCCGCGCGACGAACACGCCCGCGGCGAGCGCGAGGTACCCCGACGCGAGCGCCAGCAGCGCGGCCGGCGGGGGGCCGGCGTCGCGACGGAGCGGGGAGGTGTCGGGGATCACGGCGCCGTCACCCCCGTCGACCGCGTCGCGGCCCCGGACGCGGGAGCCGAACCGTACGCGGCGGCGGCGCCGTCGGCCGGCCGCGACTCGTCGATCGACGCCGGGTCCCCGGTCCCGGCCGTCGAGCCGTCGGAGACGGTCGTCCACACGGTCACCGACCGGTACGCCGAGTCGACCCCCGGGGTCGGCGGCGGGTCGCCCCGGTACACCAGATACGCGACCCGGACGTTCTCGCCGTCGAAGGGGCGCACCTCGTGCGGGCGCTCCCAGGTCCCGTTGGGGGCGACCGTCCGCGAGAAGCGGTCGGCGTTCGCCCGCTCGACGACCTCGCCGTCGACGACGCGCTGGAGCTGGACCACGACGACGTAGCGGGTCTCCTCGCGCTCGTGGTTCTCGACCCGGAGGACGAGGTCGACGGACCCGCCCGCCGCGACCGTGGCGGGCGTCTCGTCGACGAACTGTCGGCCGTCCTCGCCCTCCGTCAGCACCGACACCTGCGTGTAGCCGTCGCCCTGGATCGGCGCGACGAGGCCGGCCGTGACGACGGCGACCGCTGTCGCGACAGCCACGACGAACACGACCGTCGACGCCCTGCCGGGCGACGACCGTCGGGAGGCGTCGACCGCCAGCGCCGCCGCCGGGCCCGCCGGCGGCAGGTACCGATGCTCGGGTGCCGTCCGGAGCCGCCGGACGCACCCGACGACCACGAACACCGACGCGACGGCCGCGACCGCGCCGGCCGTCGTGGCGACCGTGTAGGGGTAGCCGAGCCGCGCGACCGCCCACGCGAGGACTGGCACCGACGCGACGCTCGCGCCGACGCCGAACGCGAGCCGTTCCGCGAACGGGAGGGCCGCGCGTCTTGGGGATCCCGTCCCGGAGCCTCCGTCGTCGGTCGCCGGGAACAGGGCCGTCGAGACGGCGTACCCCGGCGCGAACAGGACGAGGGCACCCCCGGCGACCGCCCGGATCGGCCCCCCGATCCCTCCGAGGACCGCCAGGGCGAGGATCCACACGGCCGCGAGCGTCGCGAGCGCGTCCGCGACCACGAGCAGGCCGCCGGCGCGGGACCGGTCGGCGGCGCTCACGGTCCTCGCGCGCGCGGCGTCGCCGGCGCGGTGTCGACTCCGTGACTGTCGGATACGGTGCGGGTCACTCGCGTTGACCTTCCCCGAGAGCCGTTTTGTTATACCGGCGCTACCGGCCGACGGTGCCGCAGAGCCCCGAGCGCCGCCGGCTCGCTAGCCGGCCGTGTAACGGACGGCCAACGCGGCGTGCGTCACGGCCCGGACGCGGAAGTCGACTCATAACGAAAGCCGGACCGGCCGACCGGCGGGTAGTGAGCGGCACGGAGTCGACCCCGCTGGACCCGCGCGTCACCGCGATCGTTCCCGCCTACGGCCGGCCGGAGTTCCTCCGCGAGGCCGTCGAGAGCGTCGCCGACCAGACGTACCCGAACCTGGAGCTGGTCGTCGTCGACGACCACTCGCCGGATCCGGTCGAGCCGGCGGTCGAGGCGGCCGCGACCGAGGGGCTCGACCGGCGGGTCCTCCGCCACGACGAGAACCGGGGCGCCAACGCCGCCAGGCGGACCGGGATCGACGCCGCCGAGGGGTCGATCCTCTGTTTCCTCGACGACGACGACTACTGGCGACCGAGCTACGTCGAGCGCGTCGTCGAGGCGTTCGAGCGCGGGGGGCCGGCCGTCGGCGTCGTGACCGTCGGCGTGGAGGTCGTCGACGCCGACGGCGAGCGCGTGGGCGGGGCGACCCCGCGGTTCGCCGGCGACGTGACCGAGGCGATCCTCGTCGGGGAGGTCCAGCCGGGGACGTACTCGCGCACCGCCGTGCGCCGGGCGGTCGTCGACGAGGCGGGGTACCCCGACGAGCGCTTCCCGAGCTGGCAGGACCAGGAGTGGCACATCAGGCTGTCGCGCCACTGCGAGTACGCGTCGGTGCCCGAGGAGCTCGCGGTCAGGCGCTACTCCGACCGCGAGCAGATCACCGACGACTTCGCGGCGAAGCGGGACGTGTCGTACCCGCTGTTGATCCGGAAACACGGGGACCTCGCCGCCTCCTACGGACCGTCGGTCCGACGCCGGTTCGTCGGCCGGCTCACCCGGACGCTCGGGTTCTCCGCGCTCCGGAACGGCCACTACCTCGCCGCGCTCCGGTACCTCCTTGAGGCCGTCGGCAGGAACCCGAGGGACCGGCACACGTACGCCGTCCTCCTGGCGGCTGTCGGCGGCCCGCTGACCTACCGGCCCGCGCGACGGCTCAGGCGCTGGCTCGCCGGGTGAGCGCGCCCCCTGCCCGGGGTTCTCCGGTCCGACCGCGTCGCGGGCGGCGTCAGTCGTAGTGGGACTGAAGCCACCGTTCGAGGGTCGCGATCCCCGAGACCGCGCCGATCCGGTCGGCCTCCTCCGTCTCGAAGTGCTCCTCGACGACGGTCCCGACCGCGTCGGAGTCGAGGAACGGCCGGTCGGCCGCGTCCTCCAGCAGGCCCACGAGCATCCCGCGCAGCCCGTCGTGTTCGACCGTCCACGTGCTCGCCATGCGGCGGCCGCCGTAGGCCGTCTCCCCCCGGAGCCGGCGGACGCCGGTGTCGAGGACGAACCCGGCGGCGTGCTGCCACAGCGGGCGGGTCGGCGCGACCTTCGTCCGCTCGTAGGGGATCGAGTCGACCCCCGTGTCGAGCCGGCGGACGAGCTCCAGTTTCGCCTCGGCCGTGCCGTACGGGACGACCCCGCGCGTCCCGGGGACCCACCCCACCCGGCACTCCAGCGGCATGGTGCTCACGGCCTCGAGGAACTCCCCGTGTGCGAGCGGCACGCGCGTTCCCGTCCGCGCGCGGACGAGCTTGTTGCTCGCGAAGTCGCCGCGGGGGAAGTAGTTCCGGTAGTACGCCCCGAGCACCGTCTCCGCGTACCCGTGTTGGTCGGCGGCGGCGTCGGCGGCGACCTCGCGGTACGTCTCCATCGGGTCGACGTCGCCCGTCAACAGGCGCTCGGTCGTCCCGGCGTCGACCTTGTGTTTCGCGCGGTACAGCGCCTCCGCGGGCGAGGACGACAGCTCGATCGCCGAGCGGCCGATCCCGTCGCCCATCATCCCGCCCTGGCCGCACGCCTCGAAGAGCACGTCGCCGGGGTCCTCCAGCGCGAACGAGGCCGTGAGGTTGCAGAACGTCTTCCAGCCGAGCATGCCGTCGGTGAGCGTCACCGCGTCCGCGAACCCCTCGACCAGCGGGCCGGGCGTGAGGTCGACCGGCTCGTTGTCGATCCCGAGCGCGTCGGCCACGTCGCGGGCGATCCGGAGGTTCCCCCCGCCGGCGGGGTTCGCGTCGTACGTGAAGGTCCGCAGGTCGGGGGCGTGCCGGGCGAGTTCGCCCACCATCGCGCGGCTGTCGAGGCCGCCCGAGAGCCACATCGTCGCCGCCGAGGTGTCAACCGTCGAGGCCGCGTCCGAGAGGCAGGCCCGGTAGGCCGCCGTCACGTCGCGCGCGAAGGACGCCCGCGACCGCGTGTCGAACGTCGGCGTCCAGTAGCGCGTCAGCGTGGTCCCGTCGCCGTCGTACCGCAGCGCCGTCGCCGGCGGCAGGTACCGGACCTCCTCCAGGAGGGTCTTCTCCCCCCAGACGTGGCCGATCGTCAGGAGGTCGCCGACGGCGCGCTCGTCGACCGTCGGGTCGTCGACGGCCGCGGCCACCTCCGCGAGGTTGGAGCCGAAGACGAGGCCGTCCCCGTCGGCCGCGTAGTGGACCGGCCGGGTGCCGAGGCGGTCGGTCGCGACGACCAGCTCCTCGCCGTCGGTGCACGCGACCGCGAACGGCCCGTCCGCGTCGGCGAGCGTCCCCGCCGGGTCGTCGAGAACGCCGGAGAAGAACGCCGCCCCGGCCGCCTCGTCGCGGTCGAGGCCGGGGACCGCCCCGTAGAGCAGGCCCGTCACCCCCTCGTCGTCGTGGACCCGCCAGCCGCGACGGTCCCTGTCCGCGAGCCGCGAGAGCCCGAGCGTGTACCCGCCGCGCGAGCGGACGGCGGCCTCCGAGGCCGCAGCCACGTCGGTCGTCACCCTCGCGTCCCGGGCCGCCGATTCCGCCAACGTACCGCCGATGAGTCCGTTCATGTGGAGCGTCCGTGTTCCGGGGGACGGTCGCGCGGCGGTTCCCGCGCCGGCCGGGCGGCCGCCGCGACCGCGCCGGCGCCGACCGCGAGCCGCCCCCCGGCGGATACGTGGACCCCCGCGGGAGTCGGGCATTGTTATACCGCCGTTAGCACGCGACGGCCCCGCCGTCCGCCCGCGGGTCGCGGGGGCTCGGCCGGGCACGCGGTCCCCGCGGGCCCCGTACCGCCGCGGCGGCGACCGATACGGTGGGGATAACAATACGCTCGGTCGCGGCGCGTAGGGGTAATGTATTCGCTCGCCCAGCTGAAGCGGGGGCTCGCGGAGCCGCACCAGGTGCTCCGGGAGCTGAACCGGCTCTATCACACCCGGGGACGCCGGCGGACGAACGCGGCGGGCGTCGACGTGTTCGCGGAGGACTGGGACAACCTGGTCATCCTCGACGCGTGCCGCTACGACACCTTCGAACGGCGCCACGACCTCCCCGGTCGGCTGGAGTCCCGCCAGTCGAGAGGGTCACACACCAGCGAGTTCCTCGAGAGCAACGTCGCCGGCCGCGACCTCCGGGACACGGTGTACGTGACCGCGAGCCCGATGTACTACCGCAACAGGGAGGACCTGGACGCCGAGTTCCACGAGGTGGTCAACGTGTGGAAGGAGGGCGGCTGGCACGAGGAGTACCGGACCGTGATGCCGGAGACGGTCGCGGACTTCGCGAGCGAGGCCGCGGGTCGGTTCCCGGACAAGCGGCTTGTCGTCCACTTCCTCCAGCCGCACTACCCGTTCGTCGGCGAGACGGGGCGCGAGCACTTCGATCTCGACTCGCTGGCGTTCGAGTGGGACGCCGTCAAGCGCGGCGAGATCGGCGTGTCGGACGAGGTCGTGCGGGAGGCGTTCGAGGAGAACCTCGACGTCGCGCTCCCCCACGTCGAGCGGCTGATGCGGACGCTGTCCGGGCGGACGGTCGTCACCTCCGACCACGGGCAGGTGATCGGCGAGCGCTCCCGGCCGATCCCGATCCGCGAGTACGGCCACCCGGTCGGGACGTACATCGACGAGCTGGTGACGGTGCCGTGGCTCGTGTTCGACAACGGCCCGCGAAAGGAGATCCGCGCCGGCGAGCCCGAGGACGCCGGCGAGGTCGAGGGCGAGGCGGCCGGCGGGGGCGACGAGCGCGACGGGTCGGCCCGGGGGGACGGCGAGGTCGACGAACTGGTCGAGGACCGCCTGGAGAGCCTCGGGTACCGCTGACCCGGACCGGGAGCCGGTTCCCGGCCCGCGCTGGCGGAGCTACCCGTCGACGTCCTCGAAGCTCAGCGAGGCCTTCCCGTCGACGTTCAGCTCCGCCACGTCGCCGGAGAAGCGGTAGCGGTCGACCCCCTCGTCGACGACGCCGAAGGCGGTGCTGTCGGTGACTTCGTCGGTCAGCTCGTCCCACCGGGTCGTCCCGTCGGGCTGGTCGACGCTCGTGTCCTTCGCGAGCCCGCCGGTGACGGTGAACTCGTAGCCGGTGAGGCCGTCGGTGTCGCGGCCGTCGATCGTCAGCGTGTTCGGCAGGTCGGAGCCGCCGGACGTGTCGTCGGTGCTCCCGTCGTCCGTACTGCCGTCACTAGTGCTTCCATCGTCGGTGCTGCCGTCACTGGTGCTCCCGTCGTCCGTACTGCCGTCACTAGTGCTTCCATCGTCGGTGCTGCCGTCACTGGTGCTCCCGTCGTCCGTACTGCCGTCACTAGTGCTTCCATCGTCGGTGCTGCCGTCACTGGTGCTCCCGTCGTCCGTACTGCCGTCGCTCGTGCTCCCGTCGTCGGTGCTGCCGCCGTCGGAGCCGAGCGTGCTCGGGTCGACCTCCTCGCCGTCGAGGTAGACGGTCGTCCCGCCTTCGACGAACGAGAAGTCGGTGACCTCCCCGGAGAACATCACCGCGTCCATGTCGTTGGTCACCCACCCGTCGAGGCTGTCGCCGTTCAGCGAGTCGTACTTGCTCAGCGACGTGCCCAGCGCGGGGTGGTCCGCGATATCCCCGGAGACGGACAGCGAGTAGTTCGTCGACGTTCCCGTGGGAACGATCTGGAGCGTGTGCGGACGGTCGGCGTCGGCCGAGAGGGTCGCGGGGTCGAGGTCGTGACCGTTGACCGAGACCTCGGCCTCGCCCTCGAGGAACGAGACGGAGCCGAGCCCGCCGGCGAACGCGAAGACGTCCACGTCGCCGTCGTCGGTGATCCACCCGTTGACGGCGGACCCGGATATCTCGTCCCACTGTTCGATCTCCGAACTCGCCTCCAGCCCGTCGGTCGTGGCGAACTCGTAGTTCGTCTTCGTCCCCGTGCCGGTGATCGTCAGCTCGTTTGGGAGCGACGAGGTCGAGGTCGTGGTCGACGCGGAGTCGGAGTCCGAGGTGGAGTCGGAGTCCGAGGTGGAGTCGGAGCCGTCCGAGGTCCCGACCGACCCGTCGTCGCCGGGGAGCGGACACGTGTCGGAGTTCGTGATCCCGGACGTCTGCACGTTCGAGCCGTCGTAGATCGTGGCCTGACCCGTGACGTTCACGTTCGTGTTCTCGACGACGCTGTCGTCGCAGTCGCGCAGGAGGATCCCGTCGGCGTTGCCGGTGAGATGCAGACAGCTGTCGCGGATCGACGTGCCGTCGCGGTTGCGGATCTCGACGGCGGGGCTCGACATCGACCCGGCGCCCGAGACGCTGACCGCGTCGAGACGCACCTCCCACGGCTTCTCGGCGGTGGAGCCCAGGCGGGGCTCGGTCGGGTCGTCGATCCGGATGGCCTGCACGTCGTCGGCGTCCATCAGGAACCGGCAGTTCCGCAGTTCGAAGTCGCTGCCCGACCCGTCGGCCCAGAAGGCCGCGGTCGTCTTGCTCGGCGCGGAGCGGTAGACGAACTCGCAGTTCTCCAGGTAGCCGCCGGAGTCGCCGCGGTCGCCCGTCTCCCAGATGATCGCGTGCGGGTTGATGAACTCGCCGCCGTTGTCGGGGTCGGCGTTCTCGGTGTCGACCTCGAACCGGGTGTCCTTGATGTAACAGCCGTCGCCGCCGATCCGGAACGACGTCTGGTTGTTGTTCCGGAACAGGCAGTTCTCCACCCGGACGTTCCCCGGGCACTTGCGGACGTACACCGCGTTCGTACCCGTGTTCTCGATGTGGCAGTTCCGGAGGTACAGGGTCCCCTCGTGCTTCGGTCCCATCCAGATGCACCCCTCGTTGGCGTCGTCGCCGAGGTGGCCGTGGGAGGTGATGTCGGTGGGACCCGTCCGCACGACGCCGTCGAGGACGGCGGTGCCGTCGGGGTCGACGACCTGCGGGTTGATGTTGTCGACGGCGCCGTTGCCGTCGGTTGGGTTGAACCCCAGGAAGTGCACGTCGTGGACCTCGAGCCCGCCGTGGACCTTGAAGTTCAGGCCCATGCTCCCGTCGCCGTCGCCGTAGTCCAGCGCGAGGTTCTCGACGAGCACGTCGCGGCTGTCGTAGAAGTTCAGCACGCGGAGGCCGCTGTCGTCGTCGGTGACGAAGCGCACGTCGCCGGGCGCGTCGCCGAGGCCGCGCATCCCCCAGTTACGCACGCCGCCCTCGGCGTGCTCCTCGCGGACGAGGTACTCGCCCGGCGGGAACTCGACGAGGACGTCCCCCCGCTCGATGACCTCGTCGAGCGCGCCGTCGATCGGGTCGTCGCCGTTCGGGTCCATCCCGAGGTCGTCGACCGCGTCCACGACCGTCGAGAACGAGATGCCGTGGCGCTCGCTCGCGGCCGCGGCGGTCGTCGCGGCGGCCGTCCCCGCGCCCAGGGCCGCGGCGGCCGCGCCCATTTTGAGGGCGCCCCGCCTGGTAAGCAGCGATTTCCCGTCCGTAGGGTCGTGTTTCGCGTCGGCGTCCGGGTCGGCGTCCGCCGGCCGATCGGCGCGACCGCCGTCGCACACGACGGTTCGCGTCCGGCCGCCCTTCCCGGACCTGCGTTCGGTGTACCGTGCCTCCTCCCCTGCCTGCTTGTGGTGGCTCACACCCGGTAATGAGGGATTACCTGAAAAACCGTATCGACGGCCTGAATCGAGGATGGCTGCCGGCTCGTTATGGGTTTGTTACCAACACCGTCCATCCCTCGGCTGGCCAACTCGTTCGGCGGCGGCGGCGAGCGGTGTGTGAAACGCTCACCTACCGACGGGTTCGAAGTCGGTAGGTTTCTATTAACAGGCGTTTCGACGGCTCTACTCCCGATACTCTACGCACAGCCGTGGCGCCGGCGACGGCGGGGGGACCGGGAGAGATCGACGGGTAGTATCCGCCGATTACTGGCGCGCGATCGGGGACGGCGGCGGGATCGCCCTGACCGGCTCGGTCGTGGGCGTTCGACCGGCCCTCGCGCGGGAACGGGGGGTCCCGACCCCGTCAGAGGTAGCCGAGGTCCCGGAGCTGTCGCTGCATGCCCTCCGTGAACGACGCGGTCCGCCGGTCGCTCGCCCCCCGGCCGAACGCGTCCAGCCAGTCGTCGGCGGCCGCGTCCATGGCGTCGCGGACCTCCGGGTGGTCGTCGCCGACGGGGGTCGTCTCGTCCGGGAGGCGGTAGAGGTCGGCGCCGTCGTCGCCCCGCTGGTACCGGAACTCGCGCGACCGGAGGCTCGTCACCACGCCCTCCCGGAACCCGCTCGCGTCGAAGGCGGGGACGTACTCCCGGAACTTCTCGATCTTCCGGGCCGCCCGGTCCGGGCCGCGCTGGGTGACCGCGAACTCCCTGGGGTCCGCGCGCACGTCGCGGCCGATCGGGACCGACAGATCGAGGCCGCAGTCGGCGGCGATCATCGAGAAGACGTCCGCGTGCTGGACGAGGCCGTCGGCGGCGGCGTCCGGCACGTCGAGACCGTACACCACCAGGGGGACGTTCGTCACGCAGGTGTGCGGGACGAGCATGTGCGCGAGGAGGCCGTGCTCGCCGAGGAACTCCCCGTGGTCGGCCGTGACGACGACGACCGGGTCGTCGAGGCGCTCGCGCGCCTCCGCGACGACCGCCTCCGCGATCGAGTCGACGTACGAGACGACGGTGTCGTACATGACCTCGATGGCGTTCCACTCGTCGTCGTCGAACGGGAGCCCGCGCGCGATGTGCTCGTGCGTGCGCTCGGACATGTCGGCGGCGACCTCCAGCGCCCGGTCCATCGGGAGGTCGAGGTCGTCGGCGAAGCGGTCGCGGATCCCCCCCGGCGGGTAGTACGCGTGGTGGCTGTCGCCCAGGTGGAGGTAGAGGAACAGCGGGTCGTCCTCGCGGGCGGCCCGTCGGATGTGTCTGGTCGCGATCGACCGGTTGAGGTACCCCAGCGAGTGCTTCGACGTGTCGCGGGTGAACCCGGCGGAGTGGCGCCTGATGTTCGCCAGGTACCGCAGCGTCGTCGCGACTCCGGCCTCGCGAAGCAGCGTCTCGCGGCCCAGGTAGTGGAAGTCGTCGAACCCGGCGTCGAGGCCGGTCGCGTCGCTCAGCTGTGCGTTCGGCGAGACCGCCGCCGTCCGGTAGCCGGCGGCCGCGAACTGTTCGGGGATCGTCGGGATGTCGCCGGGGAGGGCGGCGTCGTACGACCACACCCGGTGTCTGGAGGGAGCGGTCCCCGTGAGGATCGACGCGCTCGACGGGCGCGTCCACAGCGCGTGCGAGTGGCAGTCCCGGAACGCCGTCCCACCGGGGGAGTCCGCGAGTTCGCGGAGGAACGGCGTCGTGTCACGCTCGTGTCCTGAGAGCGACGTGTGATCCTGACGAACGCTCTCGAGGGTTATCCAGACGACGTCCCGGTTGCTCATGGTCGCACCCTCTCGTGACGGCAGTAAGTTATGCCCCCGCGGTCCGCCGTTAAGGGGTATATACCGGCCGTCCGATGGGCCCTCCGGGACGATCGGGAGGGGCGGCGAGCGGGGAGCCGAACGGTCGCCGCGGGGCGGCCCGGGAGCCCCGCGCGCCCGACCGGTCAGGAAGCGTCAACGCAGTGTAATCCCTCTATAATTAACCGTCCGAGTGCCCGATACGGGGCATGAACCGCAGCGCGGTCGCCGCGACGCGACCGCGCCGAGGTCCCCGCGGCCCCGTCCCCGACGGCCGCGACGAGCGGGGGAGCAGGACCCGGACGCGAGCGGCTGGCGGGCGAGCGGCCGGCGGAGCGACGGCGGACCACGGCCGGTTCGCCGGGGGCACGTATCGAGGCGCCGACCACACCGAGAGACGGAACGACAGATGAGAGATACCGAACAGTCGACGGACGCGGAGCCCGTCGGTCGGGGGCCCGACCCGACCGCGGGGAGGACCGAATGAACAGACGAACGTACCTGAAGTTGGCGGGGGCCTCCGGGGTCGCCGCCGGACTCGCGGGCTGCTCCGGGCTGTTGCCGGGACCCGAGGAGGACCGCCGGGAGACCGACACGCCGTCGCCGATGGGGACCGACGACGAGGAGCCGACGGCCACCCCCGACGGGACGGTGACGTACCGGGGCATGGAGTTCGACACCGTCCTCGACGCCGAGCGCGACCTCCTCATGGACGCGAACGGCAACCGACCGATCGACGAGAAGCTTCTGACGTTCATGGAGCGGGACCGGGCGCTGCTGGAGTTCGGTCCCGGTCGGTACAGGTTCGACGACAGCCACCGGATCGAGCGGGCGATCGAGAACGTCGGGATCGTCGGCCGGGGCGACTCCCGCCGCGACGTCGTGTTCTGGACGCCCGATTCGGAGGGAAAGGACTTCCTCAACGTCCGCGGGGGCGGCAGCGGGTTCCTCCTGGAGAACGTCACGTTCGACCACATGGAGGGCGCCGGGTCGATCGGCAGCACCCTCCGCATGCAGGACCGCCTCCACGTGCACAACGTGGAGCACGTCGGGTTCAACCCGACGGACAACGAGGGCGCCGTCGACAACCTCAGCCCGCAGATCCTCTCGCCGGACGGACGGGCCGTCGTCGAGCGGTTCGTCCGGACGGGGCCGACCGACATCGTCTCCCACGGACACCTCGACGGAAACGCCAACGAGGGAGCCATCTGGCTCGGGCGCGACCACGTCGGCGAGCTCGTCATCAGGAACTCGCGGATCGAGAACACGGGCACGAACGCCGTGTACGCCTCGCGTGTTCCGGGGAACGTCGTCGTGGAGGACTCCACGTTCGTCAACAACAACCAGGCGTCGCTCCGGATCGGCGGGAAGGGAACCGTCGTCAGGGGCTGTCGCTTCCTGGTCGACACCGACGACGCGCACCCCGGAAACCGCGGGAGCTACATCAATCCCAACGGGATCATCTGGGAGACCGGTCCCCTCGGCGAGACGGGGGGACGGATCGAGAACTGCGAGTTCGTCTACCGCTCCGCGCCGGAGGACACGAAGGCGGCGATCTGGGCGGACGGCTCCGCCGGCGGGTTCGCCGTCGAGAACACGGTCTTCCGGATGGGCGTTCCCGGCGTGACCGCCATCCGGGCGGACGATCCCGAGAAGCCCCGCCTCGGCGTGACGGCCGCGAAGCCGTGGGGGGTGACCCTCTCGGGCGTCGTCGTCGAGGCCTCCGCCGGCGTCGACGGGGCGATGGTCCAGATCACGGGGCGGCCCGACTCCGTCCTCGACGGCTGCTGCTTCTCGGTGCCGGACGCCCGTGGCGTGATCGAGCTCTCGAAGTCGCCGGGGAGCGCGATCCGGAACCTGAACGTCACACACGACGGCGACGTCTCGGACGCCGTCGACGTGATCAGCACGAACGAGTCGCCGCGGACCCTGCTGCGCGACATCGACGTGACGGACACCGGGTGCGGGTCTGACGCCGCCGGGAACTCGACGCCGGACCTGTCGTCGTCCCCGGCCGGGAACTGACCGCCGGACCCCGTCCGGCCCCCCGGGCGGCGGCGCCCTCGACCCGTTCGGGACGGGACGGAGAGCCTACGTGTCGGAGTCGTCCGAGCCGTCCTCGCTTCCGGAGTCGCCGTGCCACTCGTCGAACTGGTCGCGGTACCGCTGTCTCACGTCGGACTGGTTCTCCGAGGACAGCTCCTCGTAGGGCGCGCCGTACTCGGCGCGGGCGATCTCGTCCCACGACTCGACGCGGTCGCCGGCGTCGGACCGGAACTGCGCGTCGAAGTCGGCCTCGATCTCCTGTTGGAGCTCCACGTCGAGCGCCGTGAACTCGAAGTCCTCCCACGGGTCGACGTCGACGCCGTAGCGCTCGCGGGCGATCTCCTCTCGGGTGAGGACGTCCGTCACCGCGAGCCCCTCGGCGAACGGCTGGCGCTCGTATATCTCGTCGATCTGCCCCTGCGTCTCGGCGCTGACCTCGTCGTAGTCGAGCCCGTACTTCTCCTGGGCGATCTCGTCGCGGGAGACGCGCTCGACCTCGTCGCCGTCGCCGCCGTCGGAGCCGCCCGACCCGCCGGAGGAGGCGCCGTAGGTCGGCCGGTTCTCGATCACGAGCACGCCCGTCGCGGCGGTGTCGTCGCTCGCGAGGCCGTAGATGTGGGTGCCGAGCATGTCGTTCGCGGAGAGCGCCCGGTCGCTGCCCGCCGACAGCGTCTCCCGGGTGATCCCCTCGAAGGTGACGCGCGTCTCCTCGCCCGGCGCGAGCGTGACCTCCCTGGTCACGTTGTACCCCTCGGGCTCGTCGTCGTCGTCGAGGTCGATGACGAGCCGGATCGTCTGCGTGCCGTTTGCGTCGCCCGTGTTCTTCACCCGCGCGCTGACGGTCAGCTCCTCGCCGAGGGTCAGGACCTCGGGTCCGCGGAGGCTGTACCCGAGCATCTCGAAGCGCGCGTCGCGGACGCGCAGGTCGAGGGACGCGGTGTCGTTGCCGACGGCGGCCTCGTAGGTGTAGTTCCCGCGGGCGTGATCGGCGGTGTCGACGGCGAACGAGAGCGTGGCCGACTCGTTCCCGCGGAGAGAGACGTTCCGCGCGAGGGTATCGTTGTGTCCGGCCAGCGTGAGCGTCCGCTCGCCCGGGACCTGGCCGACGTTGCTGACGCGGACCGAGAGGGTGGCGTTCTCGCCGCGCACCACGTCGGCGGTCCCGCCCGCCGGCTCGACCCGGAAGGACGCCGGCTCGAGCACGGTGAACGTTCCCTCCAGCGACCGGTCCCCCACGTCGAGCCGGTACGCGTACGTCCCCGGCTCCAACCCCGCGGTCGACACGGGGATCCGGACCCGTGCCTCGCCGCCGGCGGGCACCGTCGGGTAGCGGGTCGTCACCGCCTCGGACTCGTCGAATGACCCGTCGCGGTCGCGGTCGACGAACAGCCTGACCTGCGGCTCGCCGGGCAGGTCGCCGTCGTTCGCGACGGACGCGACGACCACGACCCCGCCGCCGGGTAACACGCCCGGGGGGACGTCCGGGTCGGGCGCCGAGAGCCGGCGACGCGCCGGGCCCGCGTCCGCCGCCCCGTCATCGACCGCGGACCCGTCCGCCCGGGGGGACTCCATGACCGCCCGGCCGTCCACGGCGTACGTCCCCGCCGAGACCGAAACGGTCCCGTCCGTCGAGGCGGCGGTCCCGTCGTCGCCGACGGCGACCACGTAGCGCCACGTCCCCGGGCCGAGTTCGTCGGCCGGCACGGCGAAGGAGACGACCGTCTCCGCTCCGGGACGGAGCGTCACCCGACGGTCACGCGTGACCGCCGGCTCGCCGCCCTCCTCGGCACGCAGCGAGAGCGTGACCGTGTCCGTTCGTCGACTGTCGATCCCCTCGCCGCCGACCGTCGCCTCGATGACGACCGACGCGGTTCCGTCCTCCCGGACCGTCTCGGCGGTCGCGCCGACCGACAGCGGGACTTCGGCGCCGTCCTCGGTCCCCACGGCGTCGCCGATGTCGGCCCCCACGTCGCCCCCCGTCGAACCGACGGCCGCGACGCCGGCCCCGACGGCCGTGGCCAGCGCGACGACCAGCAGGACAGCTTGTTTGCTAGCGAGTGCCATGAAGTGTCGATGACGGCGGTCGGCTATCGTAACGGGCCGGCTAAACGGGTCGGACGCGAGGCGGCGGAACGGCGCCTCCGTCGCCTACGGCTGGCGTACTTCCGTCGTCCGCGCGCCCGTCGGGATCGCGACACGGGAGCGGAGCGGACGGGGGTCGCCGTCCCCCGGCGCTGGACGGGCGTGCCCGGTAAGCCACGAATACTAATTCCCCCGGTGCGTCGCCGGAACCGTATGTTCGGAACGAGCGGGATCCGCGGCCCCTTCGGGGACGAGGTGACCGCCGACCTCGCCCTGGACGTCGGGCGCGCCCTCGCGTCGACCGGCACCGACCGTCTCGTGATCGGGCGCGACCCCCGCGACACCGGGAGCCTCCTCGCGGACGCCGCGAGCGCGGGCGCCCGCGAGCGCGGCGCGGACGTGACCCGCCTCGGGGTCGTCTCGACGCCGACGCTGGCGCGGAGCGTCGCGTGGCGCGACGCCGACGCCGGCCTGATGGTGACCGCCTCGCACAACCCCCCACAGGACAACGGGCTGAAGCTGTGGACGCCGAGCGGCCGCGCCTTCGACGGGGAACAGCGCGAGGAGGTCAGCCGCGTCGTGCGCGAGGGGGACTTCGCCGCGGCCGACTGGGACGCCACCGGGACCGAGTCGCGGTGGGACGGGGCGACCGAGCGCCACCGCCGGCACCTCGTCGAGTCGTTCGGGTCGCTCGACGGCGTCTCTGTCGCCGTCGACCTGGGCAACGGCGCCGGCGGCGTCACCGCCGCGGCGCTGCGCGACCTCGGCTGCCGGGTCGTCACGCTCAACGGCCAGCGGGACGGCCGGTTCCCCGGACGGCCGAGCGAGCCGACGGCCGAGAACTGCGGCGACCTCCGTCGGTTCGTCGCCGACGCGGACGTCGATCTCGGCATCGCCCACGACGGCGACGCCGACCGGATGCGGGCCGTCACCGAGGAGGGCGAGTTCGTGAGCGGCGACGTGCAGTTGGCGCTTTTCGCCCGGGAGGTGGTCGACGCCGGCGACGCGGTGGCCACCCCGGTCGACACGAGCCTCGTCGTCGACGACGTCGTCGCCGAGCGCGGCGGCTCGGTCGTCCGCACCCGCGTCGGCGACGTGTTCGTCGCCGAGGCCGCCCGCGACCCGGAGGTCGTGTTCGGCGGCGAACAGAGCGGGACCTGGATCTGGCCCGAGGAGACGCTGTGTCCGGACGCCTCCTACGCGGCGTGCGTGCTCGTGTCGACGGTCCGGGAGTCCGGGCCGCTCTCGGAGGCGGTCGCCTCGATCGACACGTACCCGGTCCGGCGGGACGCCGTCGAGACCGACCACAAGGATGCCGTCGTCGAGCGCGTGGCCGACCGGCTCCGTGACCGCCACGACGCCGTCGACACGACCGACGGGGTGCGGGTGGAGACCGACGACGGGTGGTTCCTCGTGCGCGCGAGCGGGACGGAACCGATCGTCCGCCTCACCGTGGAGCACCGGGACGAGGCGGGCGCCGACGAGCGCCTCGCCGACCTGACCGACCTCGTCCGGGAGGTCGGCGATCGGGTGGAGGCCGGGTCGACGGCCACCTGAGGCGCGGCGGCCGCCCGCGCGGCGGTTCGGCGACGGGCCTCCGTCGGCCCGGAGCGATCCGGGCGGCGTCCCCGGACGGCACGGACGGATGTTCGTCCATAACATCGGGTCACAAACAGGATAACAATACCCGCGTCGCCGTTCGGCGTGAGTATGGTCACCGTACACCGGGGGCGAAGCCGAGTTCCCGCCCGACCGGCGGTCGCGGACCCGCCGGTCGCCGCGGTCGGACGAGCTACCCCCGTCCGAGGGGGCGGGTGAGTCGGGATGTCCGAGACGGACTCCGCCCCGCCGGCGGAACACGACGGCGGGACCGGGCGCGACGGGCCGCCGGTCGGGCGACCCCCGGACGGGCGGGGGCACGACGGCCTCCCGCTCGACGTGACCTTCGAGATCCTCCGCAACAGCAGGCGCCGCCAGGTCCTCGAGTTCCTCCGCGGGCGCGAGGACCGCACCGCCAGCATCAGCGAGCTCGCCGAGCACGTCGCCGCCATCGAGAACGACACGACCGTCGACCGACTGAACGCCCAGCAGCGCAAGCGGGTGTACATCGGCCTCTACCAGAGCCACCTCCCGAAGATGGACGACGCGGGCGTCGTCGACTTCGAACAGAGCAGGGGACGGGTCGAACTCGATCCCGCCGCCGAGCCGCTGTTCGAGTACATCGACGTCGACGGCACGCTCGACGAGGACGACGGTGGCACGCTCCCGGCCGGCCGCGTCGCCGCGGCGACGCTCGCCACCGGCACGGCGTTCGCCGGCGCGCAGATCGCCGGCCGGACCGGGCTGGCCGCCCTCGTCGTGTTCGGCTTCCTGGGCTACCTCGCGTATCGGGTGCTCCGGACGCAGGTCGGCTGACCTGTGGGGGCCGTCCCGTCCGCGCGGCCGGCCGTGTCGCGGGGGCGGACCCGAGGGTCTCCCGGTCGAGTAGGCCGCCGTTCCGCGGTTTTGCACCAGTATAACAAATACCGCCCCGGGCGGGCCGTGAGACATGCCACAGTGTGTCAGGTGTGGACATCACGTAACGGAGCGGTTCGCCCGGGTGTTCGGCGACAACGAGGACGTGGTTCACCGCTGCATCGGCTGCTCGCGGGCCGCCGACCTCGACGAGAGCCTCTCGCGCGAGGAGCGTGCGGCCATCGAGGACACGGAGGTGCTGACCACCTGGAGCTGAGCGCCACGGGAGACCGAGGAGACGCCCCCCTTGGGGTCGGCGCGCGCGGCGGACCCGGCGGCGGGGCCCCACGCACGGAACCGGAGGACGCCGGCGGGGCCCGAGCCCCCCGCGCGAGCCCCGGTAGCGTGAACTTACCGGGGGTCGCGGCCCCGTCGGTGGGTACGTGACCCCGAACTGTCGCCATCGCGGGGAACACGACGGCATCGTGCAACCGAACGACGATATCCTGCACCCATCCGGCTCGCCCCGGTAGGAGCATTCTTTACAGTAGTCACATGCTAACGGGATATGCGCGAACGTCAGCGGAGTTCGAACGGATCTAACGATCTCCCTACCGGTCCGAAAGGTCACGTTACCGGCCCGTACGGGAGCCGCGAACCGCCCGCCGTCCGGGGGACGGGTCCGACCGATCCCGCCGGAGGGGGGGACCCACGCACCGCCCCCGGGTCGGCGACCGCCGGGCGCGGGGGGAACTGACAGTGGCGTCGTCGAAGCGGGAGTGGCGGACCGTCTCGCCCAACCCCGACCCGACCGACGACCTGGAGTACGAACTCGTCGAACTCGACTTCATCCCGACGACCACGAGCGACGGCGAGGAGGTGCTCGTGCTCCCGACCGACGAGGAGATGCTGCACGACGACGCGTTCCTGATCGTCGACCGCGACTCCGTCGTGGAACTGGAGCGGCGGATCTGAGGCGCGAGGACCGCTCCGCGTCGCGGCGTGACGGTCGGCCCAGGGGCTCCGTGGCCGTAAGAAGAGGACGAAGCGACGGCACGTGACGAGAGGCGTGCCCCGTTACTGCCGGTTCAGGTCGTCGATGTCCCCGTACTCGGAGCGGTCGACGGCCCCCGCCTCGCGGAGCACCACGAGCTGCTGGAGCGCGCTGCGGATGTGGTACCGCGACTCGTCCGAATCGGCCGTCGCGAGCGCACGGCGCAGGGGGATCTCCACGCGCGCGAGGTCGTTCCTGTCCTCCGACGAACGGTGGAACCGGGTCATACCGACACCTGTCGAACGGCCGGGCTAAGTTATACTGTTCCTACAGCGGGAATACGCGCGCTCGTACGCCGTCGGCGCCCGCCCGGAGGGACGTGTCGGACCGTGCGAGCGATCGCGAGGGTCCGAACGGGAGCGGGACCACCCGTCGTCGTGTGCGGGTACGAAGTGCGTTACTCGCGTACGATCGGCGTTACAAACTACGTCGGTTGGGTGGGGCAACGCGATGCTACAGGGAGCTATAGAGCAATACAGACGAGGGGGTCCCACCCGACTCCTGCGAGCGGCCCGGAAGCGGCTGCGGTACGTGGCCCGGTACGCCGCGTTCGGAGTCGAGCGAGCCCTCCTCACCGACCGTCAGTGGTACGACTACACCGTGTGGCGGAACCGCCGCGGCGTGTCTGCCGCCGCGGATCCCCGGCAACTCCGATACGTCGATCCGACCCGGATCCGGCGGGCGAGCCCGTTCAACCCTCGCTTCTGCTGGCGGAAGCTCGGACAGGTGCGCGGCGGCGACTGGGACCGCGACTGCCGGCGGCTCGACGACCGGTTCGACGACGTCCACGAGGCGCTGGAGGCGCGGTACGTCGACGGGACGCCGTGGGAGGAGATCGCGCTCCCCAACGCCGTCGCCGCCGGCGACAGACACCGCTGGCACTTCGCCACCGGCGACGACGTGTGGGGGTGGGTCGAGGACCTGGACGCCCTCTACCGGAGCATCCGCGACCGCGGATACATGCCCGTCAGGGAGATACTCGACATGGACTTCGAGGAGGCCGCACACACCGACTACGGGTCGGCCTCCGAACGGTTCCGCCCGGTCGCGAACGGGTCCCTGTTCTTCGGGGAGCGCGACGAGACGATGATCTTCGACTGGATGGACGACATCCGCGTGGACATCGGCCGCGACGGCGAGGTGCTCCGGCACAACGGCCGCCACCGGCTGTGGTTCGCCAAGCACCTCGGGGTCGACCGGATCCCGGTGTGCGTCGTGGTCCGCCACGAGCGGTGGCAGCGGCTCCGCGACGAGGTGGCCGCCGCCGCCGACGTCGAGGAGCTGAGCGGCCGGGCCCGCCGGCACCTCGACCACCCGGACATGGTCGACGTCCGGGGATCGATCGGGGGGGCGAGCGACGGCGCCGCCGAGTCCCGGGTGACGGTGGAACGGTGACGGCGGACGCCGACGCCGGTCGCCTCGGCCGGCCCCGATGACCGGTCCCCTCCGCCGGCTGATCGAGGCCGTCACGCCCGACGAGGACATCACCTCCCGGACGGTCCTCGGCGGCGTCTGGATGGGGCTCAGCCAGTTCAGCAACCGGGCGCTCCAGATGGTGATGCTGGTGGTCCTGGCCCGGCTGCTCACCCCCGCGGACTTCGGGCTCTACGGGATCGCGCTGCTGTCGCTGTCGGCGCTGCAGAACCTCTCGAAGCTCGGCGTCGAGACCGCGCTCGTCCAGCGGCCCGAGGACGACGTCGACCCCTACCTCGACACCGTGTTCTCGATCGAGCTGCTCCGGGGGGCCGTCATCGCGACGGTCGCGTTCCTGGCGGCGCCGCTGGTGGGCGCCTTCTTCGGCGAGCCGCGCGCGACCCCGCTGCTCCGGGTGCTGGCGTTCGCGACCCTGTTCAAGCGGTTCCAGAACCCCGGGACGGTGTACTTCAAGAAGGACCTGGAGTTCCACAAGCAGTACGTCTACTCGGCCAGCGGCACCGCGACCCGCGTCGCGGTGTCGATCGGGTACGCGCTCGTCTCCCCGACCGTGTGGGCGCTGGCGGCGGGCCTCGTCGTCGGGAACCTCGCCCAGAGCCTCGCCTCGTATCTGATCCACGACTACCGGCCGCGCCCGCGGTTGGACCCGGGGCGCGCCAGGGAGGTCATCGGCTACGGGAAGTGGCTCCTCGGCTCCTCGGTCGTGACGTTCCTGTACGGCGAGGGCGACGACGCCTTCGTCGGGTGGTTCCTCTCGGCCGGCGCGCTCGGCGTCTACCAGCTCGCCTACCGGTTCTCGAACGCGCCCGCGACGGAGGTCGCACACACCGTCACCAGCGTCGTGATGCCCTCCTTCTCGAAGGTGCAGGACGACCCCGCGGCGGTCCGGGAGGGGTTCCGCCGCGTCATGCGCGTCTCGACGTTCGTCTCGGTGCCGGTCGGCGTCGGGATCGGGGTCGTCGCCCCGGTGTTCGTCCCGGTCGCGTTCGGCCCGGGGTGGGAGGGCCTCGTCGTCCCCATGCAGGTGCTGGCGGCGTTCGGCGTGCTCCGGTCGCTCCGGTCCCCCACGTCGCCGCTGTTCAAGGCGCTCGGCCGGCCCGACCTCGTCATGAAGATCCACGTGCTCCGGCTGGCGGCGCTCGTGGCGCTGATCTACCCGCTCACGTCGGCGTACGGCGTCCCGGGGACCGCGGGCGCGGTCCTGCTGACGAGCGCGGTCGGACTGCCGGTCGCCCACGTGCTCGCGACCCGGATGATCGGGGAACGGCTGCGGACGCCGGCGGTCATCGTCGCCTACCCGGTCCTCGGGAGCGCCGCGATGGCCGCGTGCGCGTTCGCGGTCCGCCGGGTCGTCGCCGTCGAGCTGGGGGCGCTCGCCGCCCTGGTCGCGGCGGTCGCGACCGGCGTGGTCGTGTACGCCGCGGTCATGTTCGCGCTGGACCGGCGGTTCGACACCGGCTTCGAGGAGCTGTTCGGCCAGGTGAAGCGCGGCCTCGCGTGAGCGGCGATCCCCCCGGGCGAGGACCGACCGGCGGCGACGGTTCCCACTCGTTGGGAACCGGAGGGGGCGGCTTATCCGTCCCCGTCCAAGGGTCGGCCGATGTCCGAACGAACCCTCGACCGTCGAACGGTACTGCGCGCGGGCGGCCTCGCGGCCGTCGCGGGACTCACGGGGCTCGCCGGCTGTACGGCCGGGTCCGGGGAGTCCGGCGGCGGCGACGAGACGGACGCGTCGACGCCGACCCCCGCGCCCGAGACGGAGACGGAAGCCGACGACGACGGCGGCTCCGGGTCGACCGAGTCGTTCGACGGGTGGTTCGACAACGTGGACAACTACGACGGCGTGGTCGACGAGACGGGCGCCGGGGAGGTGACCGTCGAGGTGGGCGTCGAGGCCAACGGCGGGAACTTCGGGTTCGGTCCGGCCGCCGTCCGGGTGTCCGCCGGCACGACCGTCGTCTGGGAGTGGACCGGCAACGGCGGGTCGCACAACGTCGTCGCCGAGGACGGCTCCTTCGAGTCGGAACTCGTCGGCGAGGCGGGACACACGTTCAGCCACACCTTCGAGGAGGCCGGCACGACCAAGTACGCCTGCACGCCCCACAAGGCGATGGGGATGAAGGGCGTCGTCGTCGTGGAGTGACCGGCGGTTCCGACGCGACTCACGTCCCATGTTCGACACGAGCGAGCGCCCCGTCGTCCTCGTCTGGGAGGCCTCCCGGGCCTGCGACCTCGCCTGCGACCACTGCCGGGCGGAGGCGACGCCGGGGCGCCACCCGGACGAGCTGACGACCGAGGAGGGGAAGCGCCTGCTGGAGTCGGCCCGCGAGTTCGGCGAAGGGCAGGTGGTCGTCCTCTCGGGCGGGGACCCGCTCAAGCGCGACGACCTCGCGGAATTGGTCGCCCACGGCGACGAGATCGGCCTCCGGATGGCCCTCACGCCCAGCGGGACGGCGTCGCTGACGCGCGAGCGGATCGAGCGGCTCGCGGACGCCGGCCTCCGGCGGGTCGCGCTCAGCCTGGACGCCGGCGACCCCGCCGTCCACGACGGCTACCGCGGGGAGCCCGGCGTCTTCGAGGAGACCCTGCGGGCCGCCCGGTGGGTCCGCGAGTCCGACCTGGGCCTGCAGGTCAACACCACGGTGTGCGAGCGGACGGTCGACGAACTCCCGGCCGTCCGGGACCTCGTCGCCGACCTCGACGCGGTGCGCTGGAGCGTGTTCTTCCTCGTCCCGGTCGGTCGGGGCGCGACGCTCGACCCCGTCCCCCCCGAGCGCGCGGACGCCGTGATGGACTGGCTCCACGGGGTCGAGGCGGAGGCGCCCTTCGCGGTCAAGACGACCGAGGCGCCCCAGTACCGCCGGATCGGGCTGGAGAACGACGGGATCGCGCCGTCGGACCTCGACCCCGGGCGGGGCCCGCCGGCGACGCGGCCGAGCGCCCGCGCCGGCGACGGCTTCGCGTTCGTGAACCACGTCGGCGACGTGACGCCCTCGGGGTTCCTCCCGGAGCCCGTCGGCGACGTCCGCGAGGACGACCTCGTTGACCTGTACCGGAACGCCGACCTGTTCGGGCGTCTGCGCGACCGCGACGCGCTCGGGGGGAAATGCGGCGCCTGCGAGTTCCGCGGCGTCTGCGGCGGGTCGCGCTCGCGGGCGTACGCGGTCACGGGCGACCCGCTGGCGTCGGATCCGCTGTGTCCCTACGTCCCGGCCGGCTACGACGGCCCGCTGCCGGACCGGCTGGCCGCGGACGACGGGAGCGGCCCGGCCGGCGGCGACAGCCCCGCCGACTGACGACGGGGGCCGGTCGTTCCCCGCTTCGGTACCGTTCTCGACGGGCTACTCGGTTCCCGCCGCTTCGGTTGCCTCGCCGGCTCACCCCACCGGGAGCGCCCGCCGCAGGCCCCCCTGCGTTTCGTCCTCGCGTACCGCCGCCGCCGCGTGCTCCCCGCTGATCAGACACATCGGGACGCCGATGCCCGGCGTGGTGTCGGAGCCGACCAGGTAGAAGCCGTCGGGGCCGGCGCGGTGGCTCGGCCGGAGCGGGCCGGTCTGGTCGAGGGTGTGTGCCAGCCCGAGCGCCGTCCCCTCGGGCCGGCCGAAGCGGGAGGCGAACTCGGTGACGCAGGCGTCCTCCTCGACGACGATCCGGTCCCGGAGGTCGACGCCGGCGTGGTCGGCGAGGTCCGCGAGGATCCGGTCGCGGAACCGCGAGCGCGCGTCGGCGTCGTCCCGGAGCCCGGGCGCGACCGGGAGGAGGACGACCACCGTGTGGTGCCCGTCGGGCGCGACCGTGTCGTCGGTCACCGAGGGGGCGTTGACGTAGTAGGCCGGCTCGTCGGGCCAGCGCGGGTCGTCGAATATCGCCTCGAAGTGGGCGTCCCAGTCCGTCGGGAACACCAGCGAGTGGTGCGCCAGCGGGGCGACGTCGCCCTCGACCCCGAGGTACAGGAGATACGCCGAGGGCGCGTACGTCGCCGACTCCCAGGCGTCGGCGCCGCGGATCCGGTCGCCCGGGACGAGCAGGTCGCGGTCGGCCGCCGCCGGCGGCACGTCGCACACGACCAGGTCCGCCCCCGCGTCGCGTGCGTCCGCCAGCGAGAGGGTGAAGCCCCCGCGTCGGCCGGTCACGCCGGTCACCTCGGTCCCGGTCCGGTACTCGACCCCGAGCGACGTGCCCAGGTCCCGCAGCGCCTCGACGACGCGGTACATCCCGCCCACCGGGTAGCGGACGCCGAGGCCGTGGTCGGCCCACGAGAGCATGCTGTAGAGCGCGGGCGTATTGTACGGCGACCCGCCGAGGAACACGAGCGTGTACTCCAGCAGCTGCCGGAGCTTCGGGTGGTCGACGTAGCGGGAGACGTGGTCGTCCATCGTGCGCAGCAGCGGGAGCGCCCGCCCCGACCGGAGCACGTCGACGTCGAGCATGTCGCGGAGGCGGGCGCGGTCGGTGTAGACGAACCGCTCCATGCCGAGTTCGTAGGACTCGCGAGCGCGTTCGAGGTAGGCGTCGAACGCCCCGCCCGCGCCGTCCTCGTACGACTCGAACAGCGCCCGCACCGCGTCGCGGTCGGCCGGGACCGTCGCCCGGTCGCCGTCGGTCCAGAACACGCGGTACTTGGGGTCGAGGTCGACGAGGTCGTAGAAGTCGGACGGCTCGCGCCCGAAGTGCCCGAAGAACCGCTCGAACACCTCCGGCTGGAGGTACCACGACGGGCCGGTGTCGAGGGCGAAGCCGTCGCGCTCGATCCGGCCGGCGACCCCGCCGACGCGGTCGTGTCGCTCGTACACCGTCACGTCCGCCCCGTCGTCGGCGAGGTAGCAGGCCGCCGAGAGGCCGCCGACACCGCCGCCGACGACCGCGACTGACCGCCCCGACAGCGGCGGGTCCGGTTCGCGTGTCATCGAACACGGGTAGGGAACGGGTTCGGGAATGGCCGCTTCCGATTCCCAGTCGCTGGGAAGCGCGAGCCGCCGTTACGTCGTCGAGGCCACACGATCGCTACTGACCATGTCGACCGGACTGGGTTCGTCGGTGCGGGAGTGGCTCGCCGGCCCGCCGTCCGACGGCGGGGGAGTCGACCCGGGGGAGCGGACCGACGACGGGCACGGCGACCGCGCGGCCGGGACCGCCCTGGCCCGGAGGGCCGTTCTTGGTTCGTGGCTCGTGTTCGCGGCGCTGACGGTCGCCTTCGCCGCGTTCGCGACGGCCGGCGTGTCGGTCCCGCTCCGATACCGCGCGCTGGCGTACCTCGGGCTGATGGGAACGGTCAGCCTGTACCACGGCGGCTTCGAGCACGTCGTGAACCTCCGCGGGCGCGGGGAGGGGTTCGGGCTCCGCTACCTCCTCGCGTACCTCGGGCTGATCGTCGTCGCGTACGACGTGTTCGTCCTCTCGCCGCTCGTCGGGCTGGCGGCGGCACTCGCGATCACGGCGCTGAAGGCCGGCCACGGCGGCCTCGCCGTCCTCGACGCGGTCGTCGGCACCGACCACCTCCGCTCGCGGGTCCAGCGCGCGCTCGCGACGGCCGTCCGGGGCGGCGCCGTCCTGATCCCGGCGTACGTCGTCGACCCCGGCCTGTACGCGATGTACGCGGGCTACATGGTGAACGTGTTCGAGCCGGGGGCGCTCGGCCCGTACCTGTGGGCGTTCGCCGAGCCGACAGTCTCCCTCGTCGGCGGCGTGTACGCTGGCGCCGTCGGTGCCCACCTGGCGCTCGGCGGCCTCCGGGGCGGCTTCGGGCGAACGTGGCGCGTCGACGCCGGCGAGACCCTCCTGCTGGTCGCGTTCTTCCTCGCGGTCCCGCCGGCGCTGGCCATCGGGGTGTACTTCCCCTGCTGGTACGCCGCCCGCGGGACGGCCCGCCTGACCGCCGGCGACGGCGGCCCCGCGACCGCCCGCGGCGTCGTCGCCCGCGTCGCCCGCGGCGGGGCGCTCCCGTGGGTCGCGGCGCTCGCGCTGTTCGGCCTGGGCGCGGCGCTGCTGCCCCGGACGCCCGTCTCGGCGGCGGGGTGGGTCGGCTTCTACAGCGTCGCCGTCTCCGTCATCGCCGTCCCGCACGTCGTCGTCGGGTCGTACCTCGACCGGGCGCGGGGGATCTGGTCGGCGTGAGCCGGACGGCCGGGTCAGTCCGAGGCGGCCGTGCGGAACCCGCGGTCCGGGCCCGGCGCCGGCTCCTCCCGGGGCGTGAACCGGACGGCGAGCCCGCCGTCGTCGTCGCCGTCGCCGCCCTCGAAGGAGACGGCGATCCGGTCGACCGCCCGCTCGTAGCGGGTGACGTGGTGCCCGTCCGGGCGGACGGCGATCCGCTCGCGACACAGCCCCGCCTCCGCGAGGTCCTCCAGCTTGCGGTAGGCGGTCGAGAGCCCGACGTCGCAGTCGTCGGCGACCTCCTTGGCGGTGAGGGGGTCGTCAAGCGCGCGGAGCACCGCGCGGGCGGTGTCGTCCGCGAACGTCGCCAGCGTCCGCTCGTCGTCGACGGCGCGGGTCGCGTCGGGGGCGTGGGCAACGTCGTGCACGTGCGTACGGAGGGCCTCCGGACGGTTCGCCCGTTTCCCGCGATGGCGCGGGTCTTCAAGTGGCCGGACCACCCGCGGCCTGCGCCGGATTCACGGGATTCAGGGGGGCGCGTCCCCTAGCGACCCCGATGACTGACGACCCCGGGATCAGGGCGGAGCTCGCGGTCGAGGGGGCCGCCTGTCCGGTCGCGGCGGCCTCGCGGGCCGCCGACGGCGCCGTCGAGGACGTCCGGTGGACCCGCGGGGCGGGGGACCGGGCGACGGAACGGGCGTGGCTTCCGCCGGAGGCCGACCCGGGGGCGCTGGTGGACGACGGCGACGGCGAGCCCGGCGGGGAGGGCGCCGCCGCCGGCGACCCCGGGGACGCGACGGTGCTGGCGGGCGATGAGGGGCGGCTCGTCGAGTTCGAGCGCGAGCGCGCCGACTGCGTCTGCGAGCGGGTCGAGGGGCTGGGGTGCCCCGTCGGCGACGTCCGCGCCGAGGGGGGCACGCTGTACGTCGCCGTCGAGGTCCGCACCGCCGACCGCCTCCGCGACGTCGTCGAGGCCGTCGCCGGCGACGCCGACCGGGTGCGGCTCACCTACGTCGTCCGGGGCGGCCGGAGCGGCGACGGCGGCGACCCCGTCGTGGTCGACCGGACCCGGCTCACCGACCGCCAGCGCGAGGTGCTCGCGGCCGCCCACCGCCGCGGCTACTTCGAGCACCCACGGGAGGCGAACGCCGCGGAGGTCGCCGACGCGCTCGGGATCGCCTCCTCGACGTTCCGCGAGCACCTCGCGGCCGCGCAGGCGCGGCTCCTCGATCAACTGTTCGACCGGGAGTATGGGAGGGACTGACCGGAGGGGTTCAGGCTTGGTAGCCCGCGTACTCCATCAGCGACGCGAAGATGTCGGTGTCCATCGCCTCCTCGTAGACGAGGCCGGTGAGCATCCCGCCGGGGTAGCTCGAACCGTTCATCACGTGGCTCACCTTGTGGCAGTGCATGAGGTAGATCCCCGGGTCGGCGTCGGCGGTGAACTCGATGGTGTGTCGCTCGGCCGGTGCCACGTCGGTGATGTCCATCTCGTGGCGGGCGCGCTCGGGGATCACCCCGCCGTCCTTCTCCACCAGCTCGAAGCGGTGGTTGTGGAGGTGCAGCGGGTGGTTCATGTAGCCGCCGTTGACGTAGTGGACGCGGACGGTGTCGCCCTGCGAGACGATCATCGGCGAGCCCTGCTCTGGGTGGAGCGTCCGCGGGGCGGCCTTCCCGTTGACCGTGAACACGTCCGGGTCGCGCGAGCGCGGCGAGTAGCTGGCGTCCCGGCCGGCCATCATCCGGTGGAGGTCCGAGTCCCACTCCTTCACCGTCATGAAGTACTCCCTGTCCGCGGGCTCGTACCCCTCCGGGTCGACCCGGAAGATGCCGAACATCCCCATGTCGATGTGCCGCTGGGTCTGGTAGTGGCAGTGGTAGACGTGCGTGCCGGGGACGTTCGCGGGGATCTGGTACTCGTGTTTCTCGCCGGGCTTGACCGTGATGCCAGTCGTCGTCGGGACGCCGTCGTTCTCCCACGTCTTCTGCACGCCGTGGAAGTGGATGGTGTGCGGGCGCTTCCCGTCGGTGTTGTCGAGGACGACCGTCATGTCCTCGCCCTCGGTGGTCCGGAGGACGGGTCCCGGGACCGAGGGGTCGCGGTCGTCCGCCTGGAACGCCCACACCCGCGGCAGCTCGATGGGTCCCCCCATCGCCTCGCCGGGGTGGACGTCGTGGCGCGCCGGGAGGGTCTTCATCGTCACCGTCCCGCCCTGTTCGTCCACGTTCACGACCTCCGGGGGCGACGTGGTCGGCAGCGACGACTCCGTCTGCGCGGCCGTCGAGTCGGTAGCGGCGGTCGCCTCGCCGCCGGCGGCGGTGGGCGCCTGACAGCCCGCGAACGCCGCCGCGGCGCCGGTCGCGCCGGTCGCCGCCAGGAACTCGCGTCGACTCACCTCGGAACCGGGAGCGCCGATCTGCGTCATACACGAACACGTTGGGGGGCATCGGAAAAAGGCGCGAGCGGTGGTTCCCAGGAACTGGGATCCGGCCCCGGAACCGGGGATCCTAAGAGGCGAACAGGTAAACCCGGAGACATGGTGCGCGATACCCGGCCGGGGGCCGACACGGAGCCGGACCTCCAGCCGGTGCTCGACGCGCTCGACGACCCCGACTGTCGGATCATCATCGAACACCTGGAGAAGCCGATGACGGCGGGAGAGGTGTCAGAGGAGTGTGATATACCCATGTCGACGACATACAGAAAGCTCGACCTACTCTCGGAGGCGAAGCTGTTGGCCGAGGGCGTGGAGGTGCGCCAGGACGGTCACCACGCGACGCGCTACCGGACCGACTTCGAGAACGTGGTCGTCTCGCTCACCGACGACCGGACGCTCGACGTCAGCATCGAACGGCCCGCGGAGGACGCGGCCGACCGCCTCGCGACCATGTGGGGCGAGGTCCGCAAGGAGGCCGACAGATGAGCCACCTCACGCTCGCCATCGCGGCGACGAAGACGCTGACGTTCGTCTTCGGCGCCGTGATCACGTACCTCTCCTGGAGCGCCTACCG
The DNA here is from genome assembly GCF_051195075.1 of Halobaculum sp. EA56. Taxonomy (NCBI): domain Archaea; kingdom Methanobacteriati; phylum Methanobacteriota; class Halobacteria; order Halobacteriales; family Haloferacaceae; genus Halobaculum; species Halobaculum sp. EA56. The sequence continues at coordinate 193,809 of NZ_JBNTJX010000005.1, read as the reverse complement.
GCGGACCCGCGCGGAGGCGTTGCGGGCGCTCGCGGTCGGGTTCGCCGTGGTCACCGTCGGCGCGGTCCTCGGGGGCGCCGTCGACCTCGCGGGCGACGTGATCGACATCACCGGGCAGACGGCCGTGCTGTACGGGGTGCTCGTCCAGAGCCTCCTCACGATGCTCGGCTTCGGGATCATCACGTACTCGCTGTACCGGGAGTGACCGTCGGAGCGGGGGCGTCGGCCTGACGGGCGGTGAGGACGTCCGGACCCGGGGGCTCCGGTACGGGTGGCTTTTTGTCCCTCGCACCCCCCTCTCGGGGCAGATATCGTGACCCACGGCACGACGCACCCGATCCGGGTCGGCCTCTCGGGCGGCGGTGACGCCTTCTCGACGGGGTTCCGGTCGTTCCTCGACACGGACGACGGGCGGATCGACGCGAACGTCGTGACCGGTTCGGAACGGCTCGGCGACCTCGTCGCGGCCGGCGCCGTCGACTGCGTCGTCCACGCCGTCGACCTGCCCGGGTCCGACAGCCGGGGGGAGTCGGTCGCGGTCGGCGAGACGGATCCGGCCGTCCCAGTCGTGGCCGTCGCGCCGGAGGGCGTCCCGGTGACCGGCGCCGACGCCGTCGTCGTCGCCGGAGCGACCGAGGAGGGGTACCGGCGTGTCGCGGCCCACGTCAGGGCGGCCGTCGACGCGTCCCGCGGAGGGTCGGTTCCCGGTCGGGACCTGTACGAGACGGTCCTCGAATCGATCGACGACGCGGTGTACGCGATCCGGGCTGACGGCACGATCGTGTACGTCAACGACCGGTACGCCCGGATGAAGGGGACCGACCGCGCCGCGCTGATCGGGACGGACATCTACGAGTTGGTCACCGACGAGACCGCCGAGCGGGCCCGCCGGGAGCGGCAGGCCCTCGAACGCCGGGAGTCCGACGTCGGCGTCGTCGAGTACGAGTTCACTCCGGTCGACGGGGAGCCGTTCCCGGCGGAGATGCGGTTCAGCGTCGTCGGAGGCGACGGCGAGGTGGACCGTGTCGGGGTCATCCGTGACATCTCCGCCAGACAGGAGCGGGAGGAGATCCTCCGACGGAAGAATCGGCGTCTGGAGGAGTTCACCGGCATCGTCTCCCACGACCTGCGGAGTCCGCTGAACGTGGCGACCGGACGGCTGGCGCTCGCACGCGAGGAGTGCGACAGCGACCACCTCGACGACGTTGAGCGCGCGCTCGATCGGATGGAGTCGCTGATCGAGGGGCTGTTGACCCTCGCCACGGAGGGCGAGGACGTCGGCGACCCGGAGCGCGTCGGACTCCCGACGGCCGTCCGGGAGTGTCTCGGCTCCGTCGACCTCCCGAGCGAACAGGTCCGGATCGAGACCGGTCGGACGGTTCGGGCCGACCGGGACCGGCTCAGACAACTGCTGGAGAACCTGCTCCGAAACGCGGTCGACCACGCCGGCGACGACGTGACCGTCACCGTGGGCGACCTCCCGGGCGGCTTCTACGTCGAGGACGACGGTCCCGGGATCGACCCCGACGACCGCGATGGTGTGTTCGACGTCGGGGTCTCGACCGCGGACGACGGGACGGGATTCGGGCTGGCGATCGTCTCACAGATCGTCGGGGCGCACGGGTGGTCGATCGACGTGACCACGGGGACGGAGGGCGGCGCGCGCTTCGAGGTCACCGGCGTCGACCGCGAGTAGCGGCCCCGCGGGCGATCCGCGTCGACGCCGACGCGTCCCGTCGAGGACCCCTCACTCCTCGGCCGTCGACGGTTCGAGCCGGATCTCCGCGGCCTCGACGTCCTCGACGAACGCGCCCTGCCCCCCGACTGAGACCCGCTCCCCGTTCGCGTCGATCGTCAGCGTGTGCTGGACGGGGAACTCGTTGTTCGCGGGCGCGACGAGCCCCTGGCTGACCTCCACCACCTCGCCGGCGACCTCGACCGCATCCCCGGTGTCGGTGCGTCGGCCCGTCACGTGCGCGCGGACGCCCTCGGAGGCGCGCCGGTGGAGCTCCGCCTGCAACACGGCGTGGCGGAAGTCGGTGTACGTCGCCGGCAGCGGAGCGGGGTCGGCGACCGCCGCCTCCTCCGCGGCGGGCCAGTAGTTGCCCAGGAACGACCCGACGATGACGGGGCCGAGCTGTTGCTGGGTGAAGACGATCGCCCGCTTCCCCGTGTTCGATCGGGCGATCATCTCCGCGGGCGCGACGACGCCCGTCCGGCCGTCGACGGTGAGCATCGACGGCATGGGCTGTCCCCACACGCGCGCGGCGGTGGCGACGCCGGCGAGGTCGCCGGAGACCTCGGCGTCCGGGTCGTCGACGCCGGTGACGATCAGGAGCACGAGCACCCCCCGGTCGACGGCCGCCCGGAGGTCGTCGGCCACCTCGTCGAGGCGGTCCAGGGGGAACGACAGCGCCACCTCGTCGCTCGCCCCCTCGATCGCGCGGCGGACCCGCTTGACGACTGTGACGCGGGACTTCACCACCTCGAACGGCTCCTCGGCCGCCTCGGCGCGCGAGTAGCGCGCCTCCAGCGCGGGCCGCATCGACTCGACGTCGTCGGTGAGGCGGCCGACGACCTCCTCGGGGGGGTTCGCCCGGATCGTCGTCGGCGTGACGTGGTCGTTGACGGTGACGAAGCCCCGAGCCTCCAGTTCCTCGCTCGCGCTGTACACGTAGCGCTTGGAGACGCCCGCCGCCTCGGCGACGGTGCTCGCCTTCGCCTCGCCGTGCGCCAGCAGGGTGAGGTAGGTGTCGACCTCCTTGTCCGAGAGGCCGAAGCGCTTCAACAGCGCCTCGACGTCGACCTCCTCGGACCCGGCGCCGTCGGGGCGGTCGCCACGCTCCGTGTTCATGCCCGTGACAGGTACTCGGGGGACCGTATAGCTCCCGGTCGCGGAGGAACCCGCTGGCCGGGGGCGGCGGTCGCCACGCCACGCCGCTCTCACTCGCGCTCGCGTTCCCCGGCGTCCGCGTCGGGGGCGGCGTCGCCGCGGCGGGCGAGTTCGACGAGGGTCTCGCGCTCCTCGAAGTACGCCGGCGCGTCGCGCTCGGCCTCGAACTCGACGACCCGCCGGACGGCCTCGTCCGCGTCGAGGGGGTCCGCGTCGCCCGCGTCGTCGGCATCCCGGTCGGCGGCGTCCGCGTCGGCGGCGTCCCGGTCACCGACGCCCGCGGTCAACTCCTCCGCGAGGTCGAGGTAGTCGCTCGCGAGGTCCTGGAACAGCCGCATCCGCGTCTCGGTCGCCTCCACCGCCGCCTGCATCTCCCGGAGGTCGGACTCGGCGTCCGCGAGGTCGGCGACGCCCGCCCGGTCGTCCCCGTCGTCGTCCGCGTCCGCCGGGGGGTTCGGCGTCGTCGGCGTCTCGGGCGACGCCGGCGTGGCGCCGTCGTCGCGGTCGTCGAGGCGGGCCCGGAGGTCGGCGACCCCCTCGTCTATCTCGTCGAGCAGGTCGCTCGCCTCCTCGCCCATCCGGTCGACGCGCCCCGCGAGCAGACCCGCCTGCGTCCGGCAGTACTCGGCGAGTTCGCCGACCGTTCGCTCGTCGTCCGCGTCGGTCATGGTCCGGTGTTCGACCGCGGGAGGAAAGCGGATCCGATCCCGACGGGAGCGGGACCGGGGGTCACTCCACGGGCACGTCCGTCGGCTGCTCCGCGCCGGCGTCCACCAGTTCGCCGTCGAACGACACGAGCGTCGCGTCGTACCGCCGGGCACACGCGAGGATCAGACTGTCCACCGGATACAGAAGCGTCTCGTCCTGGATCCGATACGCGTCGATCAGTTCCCCCGCATCGGGGACGACGACCTCGACATCGGCACGGATCTCCTCTTCGATCGCGTCCGCTCGATCCCGTTCCAGCCGACGCTTCTTTGTCAGGACCGATCGGAGTTCCATGAGGTTCACCAACGACGTGAGGAACTCGTGGTCGCCGTTGAGCACCGCCATCGCCGTCCCGGTCGCCTCGTCGTCGTCGCCCGCCAACACCGCCGCGACGAACACGTTCGTGTCCAGAAACAGCCGCATCGCTACGTCCGCTCGCGGAGTTCGCGGACGGCGTCGACCGGATCGACGTCCAGATCCCTACCGATCCCCCGCAGACGGTCGCCGAGAGGAGCGTCCGACGGATCCTCGGCGGTCTCGGCGTCGAGGTCGGCCAGCGCCTCCTCGCGGGTCGCCCCGGACCCGGTGGCGCCGGTCTCGGCGTCGACGGCGGCCCACACGCCGTCGTCGGCCTCGATCAGGCGGATCTCGCGTTTCGTGCTCACACCTCGGCGTTTGCCGGAATCGGACAAAAGCCTTCGGTCGGGGACCCCGGCGAACCGTCCGCCGCTCGTCGGCGTCGGAGTCCGCGCGTGCCTACCCGACGACCCGACAGACGACCGCGTCGCGAACGCTGACCGTCCGGGTCGTCCCGCCGGCGTCCCCGCCGTCGGCGGCGGCGACGGACTCGCCCGAGAGGAGGTCCCTCGCCACGACGGCCTCGGGGAGTTCGACCGTCGCGGCGCGGGACCCGAAGTTGAGCACGACCGCGAGGCGGTCGTCGCCGTCGTCGCGGGCGTACGCGGTGACCGCGCGGGCGCCGCCCGTTCCGCCCCCGGCGCCGTCGCTCCCGCCGACGATGCCGATGCCCCCGCCGCTCCCCGGACCGGCCGCGGCGTCGTCGCCGACGACGTCGTAGTCGAGGCGCTCGACGGCGCCGTCGCGGAGCGCGTCGTGCTCGCGGCGGGCGGCCGAGAGCCGGCGGTGGTAGTCGGTGAGGTCCGCGTCGCCGTCGTGCCAGCGCATCTCGCCGCGGTACGCGGTCATGCCGCGCTCCTGGCCGTAGTACACCATCGGCGCCCCGGGGAGGGTGAACGTCGCCGCGGCGGCCGCCCGGAGCGCGTCGCTCCCGCACTCCGCGCGGTAGCGCTCCTCGTCGTGGTTCTCCACGTACCGCATCTGGACCGCCGAGCGCGGGAACCCCTGCACCGCGGAGGCGTCGACGGCGTCGAGCACCGCGTCGGCGTCGGCGTCGCCCGCGCCCACCGACCGGAGGGTGTCGTACAGCGTCGTGTCGTAGTGCATGTGGAACTCGCTCTCGTGCATGAACGGGTCCCGCGGGATCGTCTCGTCGAGCAGCAGGAACTCGGGTCGGTCCCGGCGGAGGCGCTCGGCGGCCTCCTTCCAGAAGCCGTGGGGGACGCCCCACGCCACGTCGCAGCGGAAGCCGTCGACGACGCCGGCCCACTCGTCGACCACCGACAGCATCCACGCGCGCACCGTCGGCGAGTCGTAGTTCACGTCGGGGATGCGCACCCAGTTGAAGCGGAACGCGGGCGTCCCCTCGCCGGCCCAGTCCACGTCCGAGGGGTTCTCGCGGGCGGGCCGACGGGGGTAGTGCTCGGCGAAGGCGTCGACGCCGGCCGAGTGGAGCTGGAAGGCGGGGTGGTCGCGGGAGGTGTGGTTGATCACCAGGTCGAAGACGACCCGGATGTCGTGGTCGTGGCACGTCTCCACCAGCGACTCGAACTCCGCCCGCGTCCCGAGGTCGTCGGCGGTGCGGGCGAAGTCGGTGATGTGGTAGCCGTGCGTCGTCGGGCTCTGCAGCACCGGCGTGAGCCACAGCACGTCGACGTTCAGCGAGTCGACGTACGGGATCCGCCGCTCGATCTCCCGGAAGGTCGTGGTCGGCGTCTCGCCGGCGAACGAGCGGACGAACACCTCGTAGACGGTCGGCGACTCCGCCCACTCCGGCGGGTCGTTCGGCCGGAAGACGGCCGGCGGGGCGTGGTCGGTCGCGGCGGGGTCGGTCGCCCCGGGATCGGTCGCCCCGTCGTTTCCGCCGGCGCCGCGCGACAGTTCGACGGTGTCCATCACGCCGTAGCGGTCGGCGACCGGAACGGCGTGCACGCGGGCCACGCCGGTCTCGGGGAGCGCGTCGCGCTCGATCCGGACCGTGTCTCCCTCGACCGTGACGCCGTCTGCCTCGGCCGAGAGATCGTCCCGGCCGTCGAACAGCCACTCGACCGCGGGGTCCGCGCCGGGCGGCGTCGTCTCTGGGTCCGCTCCCGCGGGCGCCGCCTCCGCGTCGGCGACGACCGCGACCGCGCCGCCGTCGTCCGTCGCCGACGCGTCGAGGCGGACGCGCGGCCGCCCGGGGCCGGGGACCGTCTCCTCGCCCCCGACGCCGTCCGCGAGGCGGTCGTCGAGCGCGAACGAGTAGATGTGGCTCCCGGGCGGGAGGCGGGCGTCGTACGCGAGGGCGTCGCCGTCCTCGTACGGGCGGCGGGCGGCGACGGTCCAGTCGTTGAACGGGCCGGCGACGGAGACGCGGTCGGGCGTCACGGTCCCCGTCGGCGCGTCGAAGTCGTCCGTCGCGACGCGCAGGGTCACCTCCGCGCGCTCGTCCGGGTACGCCCGGACCGTCTGTTCGTGGACCCCGTCGGGGGCGTCCAGTTCCACGCGGTACGTGCCCGGAACGTCGGGGGCGAGGTGGACCACGGCGCCGTCGCCGACGGCGGCCTCGCTCCCCTCGGGCGCGTCGACGAGGCGCCAGGAGAACAGGCCGCGGCCGTCGCGCCCGGTGGCGGCGCCGTCCGGGCCGACCTCGACGACCGCGTCCGGGTTCCGGGGCGCGAGTTCGACCGACTCGCCGACCGCGGCGGTGCGCGGCGGGCCTGGGTGGTGGGTCGGGTCGTCCGGGTCGGCGACCGGCGCGTCGCGCTCGCGGGCGCCGTCGGTCGCGGGCGGGGTGCTCATGCGGGAGTCCGGGGACGCCCCGCGGCTTGAGGGTTGCGGAATGTGTGAACGAGTGAACGATGATTACAACAAGAATTATACCTCGTGACCGACCCGTAGGACACATGCGACTACGTGACGCGCTCGACGACCACAAGCGAAACCGGGACCACCCGACCCGGTTCCCCGGCGAGCGGCGGACGACCGCCGGGCTGTTCGCCGGGGCGGGCGGGCGCCTGGTACACGTCGCGCCCGACGGCGCGGTGCGCGACTTCGGCTACCCCCTGTCCGGCCGCGCGGGCGTCGCGGACTCCCGGTTCGCGCTCCGGCTGGGCGACCCGCCGGCCGGCCTCGACCGCGAGCGCCCCGACGTGCGGGAGACCGACGACGGCGTCGTCGTCGCCTTCGGCGAGGGCGAGCAGTCCTACCACGCCGCGACCGCGCTGGTGGAGACGACCCACGACACCCCCGTCGGCGGGGTCCGCCGCCTCGACGCGACCGTCGACACGGCCGCGGGCGAGGCACACGTCACCCGGATCGCGTTCGAGGACCCCGGGCGGGCCGCCGACGCGAACGCGTCGCTGCTCGTCGGCTGCACGTTCGCCCCCGAGGGGCGCGACGCGCGGGTCGGACAGCTCCACCACGACGGCGCCGTCGAGGTGTTCCACGACCGCGAGCACGACTACCTCGCGGCCGCCGGCGACCTCGACGTGTTCGCCGGCGGCCTCCCGGCGCGCCCGGGGGCGGTGCTGTCGCCGGAGCCGCACGGACGGGGGGCGGAGTCGCTCGGCGACCGCCGCGAGGAGGACCACCTCGGCGGGCGCGTCGTCGCGGCGGTTCCCGTCGTCGACGGCGCGGCGACGACGGCGACGCTTTCGACCGACCGCGAGGAGGTCGACCGGGAGACGGCGCTCTCGGCGCTCTCGGGCCTGCTCGACGGGCCGATCTCGGAGCGGGAGCTCGGGGACATGGCCGCCGAGGCCGACACCTCGGTGTCGCTGCCGGCGGACGTCCCCCGTCCGGACGCCGCGGTGGCGGACCTGCGCGTCCTGTCGCTGCTGTCGGCGCCGACGGGGCTCCGGATCGCCGGCCCCGACTTCGACCCTCACTACGTCCACTCGGGCGGCTACGGCTACACCTGGTTCCGCGACGACGCGGAGATATCCGGCTTCCTGCTGGAGGCGGACGCCCGGTTCGACCTCGGGCTCGACGACTGGCACCGCCGCAGCGCGCGGGCGTACGTCGACACGCAGCTCCCGGACGGGACGTGGCCCCACCGCGTGTGGCCCCGGAACGGCGAACTCGCCCCCGGGTGGGCGAACGCGCGGCTGGAGGCGGCCAACGACCTGGAGTACCAGGCCGACCAGACGGCCAGCGTGGTCGCGTTCCTCGCGCGGGTCCTGGCCGAACTCCCGGAGGGGGATTCCCTCGCCGAGGAGGTCGCCGACGCGGTCGACGCGGGCGTCGACGGCCTGGTCGAGTCGCTCGACGCGGACGGCCGCCCGGTCGCCTGCCAGAACGCCTGGGAGGACGCCGTCGGCCGGTTCGCCCACACCGCCGCGCGGTTCCTGGACGCGTTCTCGGCGGTCGCCGCGCTGGACGACGACCGCGTGGCCCGGGTCGGGGAGGCCCGCGAGCGGGCCGACCGGCTGTACGCGGCGCTGGACGACCTCTGGGTCGAGGAGCGCGGCGTGTACGCCGTCAGCGAGTACGGCGACGGCGGGCTGGACGGCCGCCTCGACTCCGCGACGTTCGCGCTCGCGGACGCCCACCGCGCGTACGCCGCGGTCGGGGAGGTGGACGGGGAGCGGCTGGACCGCCTCGTCGCGCACGTCCGGGCGACCGTCGAGGGCCTCCGCCACGACCCCGCCGGGAGCGCCGTCGAGGGGCTCGTCCGGTACGAGGGGGACGGCTGGCGGCGCCGCGGTCAGGGTCGAGAGAAGGTCTGGACCGTCTCGACCGCCTGGGGCGCCAACGCGGCCGCGGAGCTGTCGGCGCTGTTGGCCGACGAGGCCGACGACCGCGCGGCGGAGTTCGCCGCGTACGCCCGCGACTTGCTGGGGCTCGTCGACGTCGGCGGGCCGCTGTCGGTCGCGGGCGGCTACCTGCCCGAGCAGTTCTTCGACGACGGGACGCCCGACAGCGCGACGCCGCTGGGGTGGCCCCACGCGATCCGGCTGGCGACGACCGCGCTGCTCGACGAGCGCGAGGCGCTCGCCGCGGGCGACGGGGAACCGGTCCCCGCGGACGACTAGGCGGCCGCGTCCCGTTTTTTAGGGGACCCCGGGCCCCCGATCGGGGAACCCGCAGGTGTCGTGCGTTCGGTTGTCAGTATCGGGCGGGTAGTCGGGCTCAGAACTGACGTGATGTTCCGGCCGCCGCGGTCCGTCGGGCCGACCGAGGTCCCCTCGGTCAGTCGGCGGTGCGCTCCAGTCGCTCGCCGGCCGGGTCGTCGGCCACCTCCGCCGACTCCCGATCCCGGGTGAGCGATTCGCCCGTCCGCGCGTCGAACGCGTGGACGTCCGCCTCGTCGAAGGCGATCCGGACCGTCGAGCCCCTGGCCGGCGTGACGCCGCTGCCGACGCGGGCGATGAACTCCGGTCCGAGGTCGAGGTACAGGTAGTTGTCCGAGCCGATCGGCTCGACGACGTCGACGGTGGCCTCGATGCCGGCCTCGTCGGCGGCGGCGACGCGGACGTCCTCCGGGCGGATCCCCATCCTGACCTCGTCGTGTCCCTCGAAGGCGGGGACGCGGTCCGCCGGGAGGCGGTACTCGAAGTCGCTGCGGGTCCCCCGGAGGGTGACGCCGTCGTCGCTCGTCGTCACGGCGGCGTCGAGGACGTTCATCGAGGGGGAGCCGACGAAGCCGCCGACGAACTCGTTGGCCGGGTCGTCGTACACGTCGGTCGGGCGGCCGGTCTGCTGGAGTTCGCCGTCGTCGAGGATCGCGATCTTGTCGCCCATCGTCATCGCCTCCTCCTGGTCGTGGGTGACGTAGATGGCGGTGATGTCGAGCTCGTCCTGCAGACGCTGGATCTCGGTACGCATCGTGGTGCGGAGCTTCGCGTCGAGGTTCGACAGCGGCTCGTCGAACAGGAACACGTCCGGCTCGCGCACGATGGCGCGGCCCAGCGCGACCCGCTGTTTCTGTCCGCCCGAGAGCTCGCTCGGCTTGTCCTCCAGCAGTTCCTCGATGTCCATCATCTCGGCCGTCTCGCGCACGCGCTCGCAGCGCTCCTCCTTCGAGAGGTCCGTGCTCATCCGGAGGCCGAACTCCATGTTGCCCATGACCGTCTTGTGCGGGTACAGCGCGTAGTTCTGGAACACCATCGCCACGTCGCGCTTGCGTGCGTGGGTGTCGGTCACGTCCTCGCCGCCGATCACGACCCGCCCGCTGGTCGGGCGCTCCAGCCCCGCGATCATGCGCAGCGTCGTCGACTTCCCGCACCCCGACGGGCCGACGACGGTGAGGAACTCGCCGTCGTCCACCGATATCGACAGGTCGTCGACGGCGACGAGCCGACCGCTGTCGAAGGTCTTCCGCAGGTTCTCCAGCCGAACGGTAGCCATGCTCCGATGTGATCGGGTACCACGGTTTAGCTCTTTCCCTCTTTTCTCGATTTGTGAAGTGGTATTTCGTCGTTCTTTTTTACCCGGGCGATCGAGGGAGACGGTATGTCGAAACGTGACACGGATACGGAGGGGGAGGACGGCCCCGAACCCGGACGGCGTCGGTACCTCGCGGCCGCCGCCGGCACCGGGCTGGTCGGGCTCGCCGGCTGCGGCGGCTCGGGCGACGACGCGGACGCCGGCGGCGGGTCAGCCGACGGGACCGGGACGGAACCGGACGGGTCCCCGGACACGACTGCCGCGACGACGGCCGACCCCGGGGAGGTAGAACTGGCGCCGTTCTGGACGACCGGCGAGAAGGTCGGCGTCGGAACCGCCGTCGGCGACGGCACCGGTGACGGACGGAGCGCCCGCGAGGACGACGGTCGGGTCTGGTACACCCTCACGCGCGGCGCGCTCACCGGCGTCCGGTTCCCCCGCGTGGACCTGCTGAACGTCCGCCGGCTGGACTTCCTCGTCGCCGACGGCGACGGCTACGCCGCCCGAACCGCGGACCTGGACCGGCGCGACGACGACGACGTGGAGCGGACCGTCGAGCCGACCGCCGGCGACGCGCTCTGTTACCGCCACGAGTTCGCTTCCGCCTCCCGCGGGTGGACGCTCTCGGTGGAGTACGTCGCCGACCCGAAGCGCGACGCCGTGCTCGCGGACGTGTCGTTCGAACCCTCCGGGGGCGACGGCGCCGCCGGAGGCGACTCGGGCGAGGGGAGCGACGACGGCTCCGACCCGGGCGAGCTCTCGGTGTACGCGGTGTGTCGGCCCGCGGTGACGACCGGGACCGAGGGCGACGCTCACGTCCGCGCGACCGCCGGCGGCGACCCGGTCCTCGCCGCGACGGACGGGGGCGACGGCGGGGTCGTCCGGGACGCCGACGGCGACGACTACGACGTCTCGCTCGCGCTCGCGGCCGATCCGGGGTTCGAGTGGGCGACCGCCGCCGGCGTTCCCGACGAGGCGACCGCGCGCCTGCTCAACCTCGGCGTTGAGGCCGAGCGGTCGCGCGAGTCCGAGGGCAACGCGGCGCTGGTCGGCCGCCTCGGGACCGGGCCGACGGAGGCGACGCTCGCGCTCGGGTTCGCCGAGGGGAGCGACCCCTCCGCGGCCGCCGCGACCGCCCGCGAGTCGCTGGCCGGGGGGTTCGCGGCCGCGCGGACGACGTACCGCGCCGGGTGGCGCGCGTGGCTCTCCGGGGTCGACGTGCCCGACAGCGTCGCCGACGACGACGGCCTGGCGGCGCTGTATCGGACGAGCGCGATGGCGCTTCGGGCGGCCGAGGACGCGACCGTCGAGGGCGCGGGCGTCGCGAGCCCGTGTGTCCCCTGGGGCGACGTCGTCGGCGCCGGCGAGCCCGCGGACGTGGGATACCACTACGTCTGGGCGCGGGACCTCTATCAGTCGTTCACCGCGCTGGAGGCGATGGGACGGACCGAATCCGCCGTCGCGGCCGCCGAGTACCTGTTCGCCGTCCAGCAGCGGGAGGGCGGGTTCCTCCCGCAGAACACGTACGTCGACGGGCGGACCAGGTGGGGCGGCGAGCAGCTCGACGAGGTCGCCTTCCCACTGATACTGGCGCGGCGCGCGACCGGCGAGCACGGTCGGGAGTTCGCGGACCTCGCGTTCGGCTACGGCGACGTGGCCGACTCCGCCGACTACGTCCTCCGGAACGGCCCCGGAACCGACCAGGAGCGTTGGGAGGAGGAGGGCGGGCTGTCGCCCTCGACCATCGCCGCCGAGGTGGCGGGGCTCGTCTCCGCGGCCGCCGTCGCCGGCGACGCGGGACGGGATGGCGCCGCGGGCCACGGACGCGTCCCCGCGGCCGACGCGCTCGTGTGGCTGGCGACCGCCGACCGCTTCCGCGCGGGCGTCCGTGAGTGGTGTGTGACCCGCGAGGGCACCGACCGCCACGACCCCCCGTACTACTTCCGGATCAACGGCAACCGCGACCCGGACGACGGCACCGAGCGGTCGCTCGCCAACGGCGGCCGGACCTTCGACGAGCGGAACGTGATCGACGCCGGCTTCCTCGAACTCGTCCGGCTCGGCGTCCTTCCCGCCGACGACCCCGTGATCGAGTCGTCGGTGGCGGTCGTCGACGAGGACATCAGGGTCGAGACGCCCCACGGACCGGCGTTCTACCGGTACACCGGCGACGGCTACGGCGAGGGCGAGGGCGGCGCGCCGTTCCCGGTCGCGACCGAGAGCCACGGGCGACTGTGGCCGCTGCTCACCGGCGAGCGCGCCGAGTACGAACTCGCGTCCGGAACCACTGACGGGTCGACCGCGCCCGCGGCCCTCCTGTCGACGCTCGCGGGCTTCGCGAACGAGGGGCGCCTGCTGCCCGAGCAGGTGTGGGACAGCGAGGAAGCGACGGAGTTCGGGTGGCGCTTCGGTGAGGGGACCGGGAGCGCCACCCCGCTGTCGTGGAGCCACGCCGCCTTCGTCCGGCTGGCCCACGGGATCGACGCCGGCCGGCCGGTCGGGACCCCCGCCGTCGTCGGGGAGCGGTACGACGGTGGCCCGCCGTCGTCGCCGTCGCTCGACGTGACGATGCCCGACCCGACCGTCGAGAGCGACGCCGTCACGGTCGCCGGCGAGACGGACGCCCCGGCCGTGGCCGTCGCGGTCGACGGCGACGCGCGGCTCGTGCCGGTCGAGGAGGGCCGGTTCGAGACGACTGTCGACCTGAGCGACGGCCGCAACACGCTCGTCGTCGCCGCGGGGGATCCCGACGACCCGGCCGGAAGGGCCCCCGTCGCCGGGGAGCGAACCGTCGTCTCGTCGGTCTGAGAGGCGACTCCCGCCACGCGGCGGGGTCAGCCCCCTCACAGGGGACCCCCGGTTCTGCATGGTCGTAACCGAAGGTTTAAGGTGTGAACTACTTATTCATCCAGTGTTCACACCATGGCAACCGATCGCAGGAACCTCCTGAAGATGGGCGGGCTGGCGGCCGCCGCGGCGCTATCGGGCTGTGTCGGCGTGGAAGAACAGGGCACTCCAACCCCGTCGGGCGACTCCGGCGGGTCGGGCGGCTCCGGCGACTCCGGGGGCGACACCGAGGCGACGACCGAACCCTCCGTCGACCCCGGGACAGCCGCGGCGTGGTACGCGCGTTCCTCGGCGGAGGGCGAGACCCTGAAGTCCGTCATCGAGGACTTCAACAGCCAGTCGCGTCACACGGTGGAGGGCTCGGACCTCTCGGACCTGGCGAAGAAGACGCAGTCCGCGATCCCCGCCGGTCAGGGACCGCAGATCTTCGAGTGGGCCCACGACTGGGTCGGCGACTACTACCAGCGCGGCTTCCTCTCGGACCAGAGCGGGAAGCTCTCGGTGAGCATGGACACATTCACCGACGCGGCCGCCGAAGCCGTCCAGTTCGACGGCGCGACGGTGGGACTCCCGTTCGCGGCCGAGACCGTCTCGCTGCTGTACAACAAGGAGCTTGTCGACTCGCCCCCGAAGACGGTCGGGGAGATGGTGGACGTGATGGAGCGACACCACGACCCCGCCAACGGCAAGTACGGTCTCGGCTACCCCCTCAACCCGTACTTCATGAGCGCCTGGGCACAGGCGTTCGGCGGCTACTACTTCGACCCGAGCAAGGACGACATGCTCGGGCTCGCCAACGCGTCGACGGTCGAGGGGTTCAACTACATCATCGACACGTTCGTCCCGTACATGCCGAACGACACCAAGTACGGCCCGCAGGCGGCCGCGTTCTCGGAGGGGAACGCCCCGTTCACGATCAACGGCCCGTGGTACCTCGGCACCGCCCGCGAGAAGGGGATCGACGTCGGGGTCGCGGAACTCCCGACGCCCGATGGGGGGTCGCCGCGTCCGTACACCGGCATCCAGCTGTGGTACTTCGCGAAGGGCATGGAGCGGTCGGAGTCGGCGGCCGCCGCCGGCCGCTCGTTCGCCGAGTGGTACGTCACGAACAAGGAACAACTGATGGCCAACGCCGAGACCCACGGGTTCATCCCGGTACACACCGAACTCACGGGCGACGCCGACCTGCCGCCGGCCGTCAGGGGCTTCTCGCAGGCCGTGAAGCAGGGAGTCCCGATGCCGACCCACCCCAAGATGAACCAGGTGTGGGGGCCGCTCGGAACCGCCTTCGGCAAGGCCCTCAACGGCAAGCAGTCGGTCGAGGACGCGATGGCCCAGGCCGAAAAGGACATCCGCAGCAACTGGAAGTGAGACGGGGGCATGAGCACCGCAAGCCGAATCGCGGACCGCGCGGCCGAGATCCCGGCGGTCGAGCGTGAGGACGTCTCGCTGCTGTTGGTCCTGCCCGGCCTGTTCCTGTTCGCGGCGTTCATGTTCTTCCCGATGCTCTACCTCATCGGGATCTCGTTCACGAACGCGCGGCCGGCGAACCTGTTCGGCGGCGGGAGCTTCCTCACGTTCGGGGAGGCGGCGTTCGTGGGCCTGAGGAACTACGTCGCCGTCCTGACCGACGCGACGTTCTGGAACTCGGTCGGCGTGACGTGGCTGTTCGTCGTGACCAGCCTCGTGGGAAAGGTAGTGCTCGGGCTGTCGATCGCGCTCGTCGTCACGAACGACCGCGTCCGTGGCGCCCGGTTCCTCCGGTCGCTGCTCATCGTGCCGATGGGACTGCCGGCCATCTTCACGATCACCGTCTGGCGAGGGATCTTCAGCTCGGCCCGGTTCGGGCTGGCGAACCAACTG
This sequence comes from Halobaculum sp. EA56, assembly GCF_051195075.1. Classification (NCBI taxonomy): domain Archaea; kingdom Methanobacteriati; phylum Methanobacteriota; class Halobacteria; order Halobacteriales; family Haloferacaceae; genus Halobaculum; species Halobaculum sp. EA56. The sequence goes on along the minus strand of NZ_JBNTJX010000005.1, from coordinate 178,772 downwards.
CTGGCCTGGCTCGGCGCCGGTACCGTCGCGTGGCTCAACGAGCGGTGGGCGGCGTTCTTCGCGTACAACGTCACCGAGATGTGGCTCGCGTACCCGTTCATGGTGATCATCACCGTGAGCGCGCTCCAAGACGTGCCGGACGAACTGCACGAGGCGGCGATGGTGGATGGCGCGAGCTATCTCTCTCGGTTCTTCCACGTGACGCTGCCGAGCGTAAAGCGCCCGGTGCTGTTCGCGTCGATCCTCACCGCGGCGGCGTCGTTCCAGCAGTTCCTCATCCCCTACGTGTTCAACGAGGGGGGACCGGCCCGTCTCAACGAGCTGATCATCGTGTACGGCTACCGCGAGGCGTTCCAGTTCTCCCAGTACGGACAGGGGGCCGCCATCATGCTGATCGCGATCGCGTTCATCGGCGCGTTCATGTGGCTCAACGTCAAGAAGGGGAAGCTCGCCGACGGGGTGGACGAGGCGTGAGCGTGTTCACCCGGATCGCGTCGAAGGTCGCGGAGGACGCGCGGACGCTCGCGACGACGCCGGTCGAGGCGGCGCGCGAGGCCCGCTACACCGTCGCCGCCTACCGGCGCGGCGACGTCTCGGCCACGCAACTGCTCAGAACAGCCGTCGCGACCACGTTCGCCGTACTCGTGGTGGCGGTGATGCTGTTCCCGATCTACTGGATCGCCATGTCGGCCATCTCCGCCTCGGGCGGGTCGATCTACGCGGCCGACGGCTTCCGGCTCGTGCCGAAGCGGACGTCGATCAAACCGTTCGTATGGGTCCTCGGCGACCTGATGATCCAGCCGGACACGACGATCGCGGTCCCGTTCACCGACCTGTCGGTCGTGTTCGACCACCCGCGGATCGTCTTCCTCGACGCCAGCGACTACGGCGTCGAATCCCCCTCGGAGTTCAAACGATACTTCATGAACAGCGTCGTCGTCGCCACGGTGACGGTCGCGCTCGGCCTGAGCGTGATCGTTCCGGCGGCGTACGCGCTCTCGCGGCGCGAGTTCATCATGCGGCGCAAGGTCCTCTTCGGCTACGTCCTGTTCACGCAGGTCGGCGGCGGCCTCGGGATCGCCGCGCTGATCGCGCTGTACGCCATCTTCGTGCAGGCCGGACTGCTGAACAACAAGATCGCCCTGGCAGCCTACTACGCCGCCACGGCGGTCCCGTTCAACACCTGGCTGCTGAAGACGTACATGGACGGCATCCCGGTCAGCTACGAGGAGGCCGCCCTCGTCGACGGCGCCCCGCCGTGGCGCGTCGTCACCGAGGTGATCCTCCCGCTGTCGGCGGCCGGGCTCGCGACGGTCACCATCTTCACCTTCCTCGCGGGTTGGATGGAGTTCGTCGTCGCCCAACTGCTGCTGTCCTCGGGGAACTACACGCTTCCCGTCGGACTGTTCAGCCTCGTCGAGGAGTACTCCATCCCGTGGGCACGCTTCTCGGCGTTCGCGCTCACGTTCGCCTCGCCCGTCATGCTCGTGTACCTGTTCGCGCAGCGGTACATCGAGGGCGGGCTCTCCTTCTCCGGGATGGAGGGGTAGGGCGGTCCGGGGACCTCCCCGCCTGCCCGTCCGTCCGCCCGTTCGCTTGTCCGCTTGTCTTCCCGTCCGCCGGATCACTCCTCGACGCGCTCTTGGAACCCGAGCCAGTTCGCGACCGTCCCCGCGCGGTCGGTCACGGGGGCGAGCGTCACGCGATTCCGGAACGTCCTCCCGTCGGCCCGGTAGTTCGTCAGCGTCGTTGTCACGCGGTTCCAGCCCGACAGGGCCTCGCGGAGGGTCGCCACCGGCCCCGCTTCCGTCTCCGGGCCCTGTAGCAGGCGGAGGTTCTCCCCGCGGAGGTCGTCGAGGGAGTAGCCGGTCAGCTCCCTGAGGGTCCTGTTGGCGTACACGACGGGGGTGTCCGCGTACGCCGGCCCGGCGAGCGCGATCCCGACCGGGGCGTCGTCGAGGACCCGGATCCGCTCCACGTATGCGCCCTCGTGCGCCGCGAGCGACCCCGAATCGCCCTCGATGACCGGGTCGCCGCCGGCGTGGTCGGGGTCGTCCAGCCCGGCGAGGCGGTCCGCGTCGTACACCCCCGCGTCGAGAACCTCCGGGACGCGGGCGCGGAAGCGTTCGTGGTCGAACCGGAGCAAGTCCGCGAGGTCGTCGCGCAGGGCCATCCTGGGTCGTTCGTGTCCCGGTGTCCGACGGAGAAACGTCTGTCGACGGCCGCCCGCGGGACCCAGAGAGGTGGAAACGACGGACGGACGCGAGAGCGGGGGACGGCCCTGAGAGCGGGGACGATGAACGGACGCGAGAGCGGGGCTGGGACAGACCGTGGTGCCGGGTGGGAAGACGAGCCCCGGTGGCGGGTCGCCTACGCCGAGGTCGCCTCGGCCTGCTCTCGCGCGGGGGGGAGCTTCCGCCGGTTGCCGGCTGCGAGCGCGACGAACACGATCAGGCCGGCGGCGCGAAGCGTCAGATCGAGCAGGAGCGCGTCGACGTCGACGGTCACCCCGACGAACCCGAGCAGGTCGAACACTGTCGCCGAGAGCAGCCCCGGCGCCATCAGGAGGAGCGAACTGAGCGCGAAGGCCCCGCGTTCGACGCGGCCGACTCGGGTGTACAGCGTGCCGATGACGGTCGCGCCGAGCGCGACGACGCCGAGGAACACCCCCACGACCGGCACCAGGATCTCCGGCACCGAGTACGACAGCTCCGCGAGGTCGGCGAACTCGACGACGCGGTAGCGCTCGCGGATCGGGAGGTTCGCCGCGTCGGCCTTCTCGCGCAGCAGGACGATCCCCGGCGCGAGCACGAACGCGAACGGGACGATCGCCTTGTTCAGCGACAGCGAGAACGCCTTCACGCCCGTCTCGAAGGGGTCGGACTTGGCGACCCCGCTGGCGGCGTAGGCGGCGACCGCGACCGGCGGGGTGATGTCGGCGATGACGCCGAAGTAGAGGATGAACAGGTGCGCCGCCAGCAGCGGGATGCCGAACTCCACCAGCGGCGTCGCGAGCATCGAGATGAGGATGATGTACGTGACGGTCGTCGGCATCCCCATCCCGAGGATGATGCTGGAGACGGCCGTCACGAGCAGCATCACGACTCACGAACGTCAGTAATTCACGTTCGGATACTGGTCCCCGCGAGGGACTCCGGTCGGAGGTCGTTCGATTTCGAACGCCATCGCTTATCCGTCGGGCCCGGTTCGATCCGCTCGTCAGGGGTCCGCCTCTCGTGCACTGCGTTCCTTCCCGTGGACTGCGTTCTCCACGTGGATTGCGTTCCTCCCACTCACGCCCCGGGGGCGACGGGTGCAACGTGATTCGTCGACCCTCGCGACCGTGTTCCGTTCCGATGATTCGGCGTGTCGCCGCCGACAGGTACGCGACGCCCGCACGCTTACGCCCGTTGTCGACCAGCAGTAGACTACGATTACCCGTGTGAACGCCGCGAATACTCGTGGGAACGTCGGAGGAGGGCGGCGGGTATCGCACGGTAATCTGTTCCTACTCGCTGTTCCTACTCGTACTGATGGCGCTCGACGCGTTCGATGACCTCGGCGAACGCGACGTTCTGTTTCACGCTCGTGACCCTGATCCGGACGCGCTCGCCCTTCTCGGTGTCCGGGACGATGATCACGTAGCCTCGGTCGACCCGGGCGATCCCGTCGCCCTGGTCGCCGATCCCCTCGATATCGACGGTGATCTCGTCGCCGCGGTCGACCGGCGGTTCCGGTTCGTCCGCTGCGGCGCCGCCGGCCGTCGTTCCGTCGCTCGCTGCCGCCCCCACGGAGCCGGTATCCGTCCGAGACGAGGCAGACGTGTCGGAGGCACCGTCAGTCGAGGCGCCCGTCGACGTCAGGGAGCCGTCCGAGCCGCCGCGCTTCCGATCGTCCGTCGATCCCTCCGTGGAACCGTGCCGATTCAGGACCGCGACCCGATAGACCGCTTCTGCGTCGAGCGAGTCCAGTTCGAGTTCCCGTTCCGGTACCTCGACGACGTACGATCCGTCCTGCTCCTCGATCTCCGCACTGAATACACACCGTAGATCCTCTGATATCTCCATTCGTACGGCGTTCTCACCGCAGTATTGTTAACCCTATGTGTAGCGATCCCCGGGATCCACCATCGATTGACACGACTCGATCGAGTTCGTACCGGTCCCGACGTCCGCTTCGGCGGAGGGCGCACCGGATGGCCGCCGATGTTTTAGCCGCCGATGGTACTCGGTTCTCGACCGTCCCCCGTGCCGGTACCCGGTCCGTACACCCGACGGTCCGACCCCAGAACCGAACGAACACCGGATCCGGCCCCAATACCCCACTTTACAAAGTGGGGTAATTTCGGCGCCTGGGGCCCGCTCGCCCCTCGCCGGGTGTCGGTCCGCCGAACGGCGTACCGGCGCACCCACACCACCGTGTCCGCTGTTTTCGCCGGGTCCGTCGTGTTCGTCCGGGGTTAACAGCGGACGGAGTGGTGTGCCAGCGCGACTGCCGAGCGCATCGGTCGACTGCCGAATACTTCGATCGTTTGATGAGATTCCACGGACGGGAACGGACCGTCCAGAGCTCGATAGGGTGCGATCGAGTTCGACGGCGGGTGCGATCGAGTTCGACGGCGGGTGCGATCGAGTTCGACGGCGGGTGCGATCGAGTTCGACGGCGGCCGGTGTTCCCTCGACGAATACGGACGTCGGTCCACCCGACCCGTGCAAAACTCGGTACCGAGTCCATGAAACCGCCGCACGGGAGGGGAAGCCGCTTCGAGATATGAACTGACCCCACAATGTCCGCTGTTCTCGCGGAATCGGCGCGGTATTCGGTCGAACTTCGGACGGAGTGGTGTACGGACAGGGTCCGACGTCGGACGTCCGAGGGGACGGTCGACTGACGGTCCGTCGTCTCGGCTCCGACGGGTACGTGTCGGCGATGACGGGTTGTTCGCCGAACCGGGTAGAACTGACGAGGTGCCCACGGATCGTACGACTCCGGGTCGACTGGAGGGGTTAACAGCGGACACGGTGGTGTCGACGCCCGTTCCGCTTCCGGACGGGGGCGGACCGAACGAGGATGGATCCGAACGGGTACTTGCCAGACGTGCGGTCACACCACCGTGTCCGCTGTTCCTACACACACGTGTCAGATTTACTACGGACGCGGTGGTGTAGGACGGCGGGCCATCTCGGGAGATAACTCAGATCGTCGGAGAAACTCGTGTGAGCGAAGTCTTCAGAAGGAGGGACTGTCGACGGGTCGTCGGAACACTCTCCCCCCACTTTGTCCGCTGTTCTGTCTCGGGAGCGGGGGAGGTCACGAACGCTGCCGATGGCAGCGTTAATTACGACTGAATGTGATCTGGCTTAAACTAAATGTATGTGTCGTACGGACTAACTCGTACCAATGTTAAATAAATGTTCGGTATTTATAGAAGCTCTCGTTCGGGGGAGGGGCTCCCTTTCGCCGAGAACAGCGGACAAAGTGGAGGGGGTGTGTCCGCCCCTCGACGCCCGTCTATTTAAATACTGGAAGAACAGCGGAAACAGCGGACACTCCGGACACGGTGGTTTTATGTACCGAGGCACACAGCTACCGACGACCACCAATGGGGATGTTCGAGCGGGACACAGACATCTACCGCGACCGCGACGCCCTCCGCGAGGACTACCAGCCCGAGCAGCTGGTCGGCCGTGACGAGGAGCTCGACACGTATCGCGCGGCGCTCCAGCCCGTTATCAACGGTGAGCAGCCGAACAACGTCTTCCTCTACGGGAAGACCGGCGTCGGGAAGACGGCGGCGACGCGGTACCTCCTCGACCACCTCCAGGAGGACGCCGCCCAGTACGACGACATCGAGCTCACCGTCGTGGCGCTCAACTGCGACGGCCTCACCTCCTCCTATCAGGTCGCGACCCGCCTCGTCAACGAGTTCCGCGACGACACCGAGCAGATCTCCACCACCGGCTACCCGCGCGCGAGCGTCTACGAGATGCTGTGGGACGAACTCGACGAGTGCGGCGGGACGATCCTCATCGTCCTCGACGAGGTCGACCACGTCGAGGACGACTCCATCCTCTATCAGCTCCCGCGGGCCCGCGCGAACGGCAACCTCTCCACGGCCAAGATCGGGATCGTCGGTATCTCCAACGACTTCTCCTTCCGGGACGACCTCTCCCCGAAGGTCCGATCGTCGCTGTGCGAACAGGAGATCCACTTCCCGGCATACGACGCCACCGACCTCCAGAAGATCCTCGAACAGCGCGTCGAGGTGGCGTTCCACGACGGCGTGCTCGACCCGGGCGTCATTCCGCTGTGTGCCGCCTACGGCGCCAAGGACGCCGGCGACGCCCGCCAGTCGATCGACCTGCTGATGAAGGCCGGCGACCTCGCCCGCGACGACGACACCGAACGCGTCAGCGAGGAGCACGTCGAGCGCGGCCGGCGGGCACTCGAGCGCGGTCGGATCAAGGAGGGGATCACCGGGCTGACCCAGCACGGCCACCTCGTGTTGTACGCGTTGCTCACCCTCGACCTCGAAAACGAGGCGCCGGTCCGCTCCCGCGACGTCCGCCCCCGATACACCCGGTTCGCGGAGACGGCCGACCGGGACCCGCTCGTCCCCCGTCGGATGCGGGACCACCTCTCCGAACTGGCGATGCTCGGGATCATCTCGGTCACCGAGCGCAACGAGGGACGCCGGGGCGGAACGTACCGCGAGTACGCCCTCGATATGGACGTCGACCTCCTGCTCGACGCCATGTCCGACACGGTCGAGGACGTCGGCGTCCACCAGTCCGTCCAGGACTTCCTCATCGAGGACCCGGGCGACGAACTAACCGACGCCCGCGTCACCGACTTCGCCTCCGACGGCTGATATCCTCGCGATTTTCCACGCGAATCCCCTCGCGATTTTCCACGTGTCTCTCCTCGCGATGGCCTCCTCGTGTGAAACTGCGGACACGGTGGTGTTGTGGATGGTGTCGCGGACAACGGTGTCCGTCGATCAGCGCTAGGACCGGTCGATCCGACTGAAGCCGAACTCCTCCGTACCCGGGTCCGATAGTGCGCCGGGCTGCCGAAGCCGGCGCCGCAGCCGGGTCGAACGCGTCCGGCTCGGAGCGTCTCGTCGGAGGTGCCCCCCGTTCGCCGACGGGTCCCCGACTCGTGGATCCTCGGACCGAGTTCGTCAGCGACCCCGATCGGTGGGAGTCGGCGCCGAGCGACGAACCTTCGCCAACGCTCGTGAACGTTCGTTCGATCTCGGTCGCACTGCCGCATCCACCGATCGGTATCACAACAGCGGACATCGCGGTGTCGACCAACAGCGGACATCGCGGTGTCGAACGCGGTCCCGAGACGACCCCGCTCCCGCGCTCCCACCCACCGAACGACCGTACCACCGAACGCCCACCGGGCGGTCTCGAACCCCGGGTTCGGTCCCCGCCGGCATCGTTCGATCGTGGGATGTGATAACAGCGGACACCGTGGTGTCGTGGGCGCTTCGGAAAACAGCGGACACGACGGTGTCGATCGACACCGGTTCGCTCCCGTCCGCATCGCCCCGCAAACGATTTCATCGGTGAAACGAGCAGTGCAGCCGTCGCAAACGGATCTGCTCGCCCACCTACGTGCGTCGCTTCAGGTCGGTCGGCGCCGACAACGGCGGACGTGGTGGTGTCAACCCCTCCCATTGACATCATCGCCGACGACGTACGGGAACGATACCATCGTGACCGGGACCGACGCGAAATGGCGGCGTCGAGAGCACGGCCGTTCCCGGGAAGTTCACCCCCGTTCCCGGCAATAACTGCGGACACAGTGGTGTTGACGACGGGGCGCGGACGGTCGGGGATCGGTTCGATCGTCGAATCGTTCGTTCGGATCGTATGCCTCTCTCGGTGTCCGTTCGATCGGGGGGACGATCGAGGGGAAAGGGGGTCGACGGAAGCCACAGGTACTAGGAGTACGATAGGGGAGTGTGGACGACGATACGACTGCCTCGCGTCGCGTTCCGGAACGGTGGCTGAACCTGCTGGAACTCGTGATCGACGAGGGGATCGAACGCGAGGGCGGCGTCAGCCTCTCCGCGGAGGACCTCCGCGTGGAGGTACCGCTGGCGTTCGGCGAGGACGCCGACCGAGCGGAGTGGCGGTTCGACGGGTCCGTGACCGTCGAGACCGAGGGGACGCGCGGAACGCTCGCCGAGTGGTACCACCTCCATCGAGAATCGCTTCCCGACCCTCACGGAAACGGAGACGGCCGTGCCGCCCACACCGAGGACGGCGACGATTGATCCCCCGTCACGTACGGGAGCGGGACGTACCCCGGGAACGCCGAACGTTCACGTCCGCCGGACGCCGACCGACCGCCGTCATCGAATGACGGGCGTTCCTGGGAGTCGCGTTCTCGGGAGTCGCGTTCCCGGAGGGTTATTCCGTGACCGCACGTTGGGGTTCGTATGCTCGACCCCGGCGATCAAGCACCCTCGGTGACGGCGCGAAACCAGCACGGCGAACACGTCTCGCCGTCGTTCGACGACCCGACGGTCGTGTACTTCTACCCGAAGGACTTCACCGGCGGGTGTACCATCGAGGCGAACGAGTTCCAGGACGTACTGTCGGGCTTCCGGGAGGCCGATATCTCGGTGTACGGGGTCTCGATGGACGACGTGGAGAGCCACGCCGGGTTCGCCGAGGAGGAAGGGATCCGATTCGATCTGCTCGCGGACCCGGACGGTGAGGTGGCGGAGGCGTTCGGGCTCGACACGGACGAGGGGTACACGGACCGGCGGACCTTCGTCCTCGGGGACGGCGAAGTCGCGGCGGTGTACGACCCGGAACTGGCGGACCCCTCGGGACACGCGCGCGAAGTGCTGAACGAGACGAGAACCGAGTTCGTCACGGGGGGGTAGCGACCCGATTCGGGAGGCCGGCTACGCTTCCGCCTCCACGTCGGCCCCGCCGCTCTCGCCCTCGTCGGAGGCGAGCGAGTACACCCGCTTGCGGGCGTCGCGAAGGCAGACGGACTCGGTTACGAGACCGGCTTCCTCGAGCCGTCCCAGGGCGGTCCGAACCGTCCTCGCGGAGAGCGTGGTCTCCTCGACGAGTTCCGTCTGTGTCCGTTGGTCCTCCCGCTCGAGCACGAAGTGGACGAGTTTGGCACTCGGCGGGAGATCGGCGAACACGTCGTCGTCGGGCGGGTCCCCCCCGATCGTCGGTTCCGTCTCCGTCGGTTCGGTTTCCGTCGTCGTCCGGTGGTGTCCTGTCATGTTGGAAAGAACCGTCGTCGTGGGGACGACGGATATCGTAACTGCCTCAGGTACGGCTAGAACTCCCGGTGACTTACCCGTTTCCGGGCGTGTGCGTCACCCAGTTACACTCGTGTAACTACCCTAAACTCCAGTCCGCCTCGACAAGGGGCCGAGACACACCGAGATCGACGGACCGTTTCGGATCCCACGGACACGAGCCGCGAGGGGGTTCGACGTTTCCGGGACGGTACGGAAGCACGAATGGTTGGGTCCGTCTGTCTCGACCGACGGAATTACCGGTGCCACTGTCCGTTCCGGTACCGCCCGGAGCCGAGGGATCTGTATCGCGGAATCCGATTTATGTTCGCACGCTCGAACGCCCCCGCGGGATCCGTCGAGACCGAGGTAGTCGTCACCGAGGCGCACGCTTATGTCGCGTGCGAAGTAAGTGAAACCGTGACCGACATCGTGATCGTCGGCGGCGGCCCCGCCGGGCTGACCGCGGCGCTGTTCGCACAGAAGAACGGCCTCGACGCGACCGTCCTCGACACGGACGGGACGTGGTTGCACAAAGCCCACCTCTTCAACTACCCCGGGATCGGATCCCAGGACGGGTCGGCCTTCGTCGAGACCCTCCGCGAGCAGGTCGACAGTTTCGGCGTCGACCGCCGGCAGGGGACCGAGGCGACCGACGTCGAGGCGACCGAGGGGGGATTCCGTGTCGAGACGGACGGCGACCCGGTCGAGGCTCGATACCTCGTGCTCGCGACCGGTGCGAACCGCGACCTGGCGGAGGCGCTCGGCTGCGAGTTCGACGGCGACGTCGTCGACGTCGACGTCACCATGGAGACGAGTGTCGAGGACGCGTACGCCACCGGGGCGATGGTCCGGGCCGAGGAGTGGCAGGCGGTCATCTCGGCGGGCGACGGCGCCGCCGCCGCGCTGAACGTCCTCTCGAAGGAACGCGGCGAACACTATCACGACTTCGACGTCCCCGCGGACGCCGACGAAGTGTTCGGATCGATGAGCGCTGAGTAACGGACCAGTAGCCGTCACGTTCGATGGGGTTCCCCTTTCCGGTCCCCCGGCCGGTACGGTTCCGTCCGCGGGATCCGACCTCGTATCACCTATCTCAGGTAGTTCAACTACTTCAGATAGCTACCTAAGGTACCTATCGTTACTGTCGCCGGCTTCGGTGCGTCGATGTCCGATCGGGATTTTCAGACTTTCTATCTGAGCTATTTTAGCTGTGGTACCTTAGCTACCTATCTCACCTACTATATATTTCACTCTATTTCCGCTGATGCCGAGTGTGCCCGGCGGGGACGCTCCGTCGACAGTCATCGTGACGCCGCGAACAACTCGCCCTGTAGCGGGCGTCAGACCACCAAACTACCTAAGGTAGATAGTTTATCTATCATAGCTACCTAAGGTGGCTTAGCTATCTTCACTAACTCAGATGTCTTGCGTACCTTCTTGTACCATGCGACGGTAGGGGATGACGATGGCCGGCCGCCGGAACGCCGACGGGGGAGGTCGCCCGCTCGTAAAAAATGGGTGAAGTAAGCACCGGAGGTAGCTGAGCTACTTCAGCTACCTATTCCAAAAGGCGTTCGGCGCGGCTGCCACAGGTGACACCATGGCCGATCACGAACCACGTGCCGTGGCCGTCGGCGTCCTCAAGGGAGGGTTCGCGAAGACGACCACGGCGATCAACCTCGCACGGGAACTGGCGCACAGAAACGAGTCGGCGCTCGTCATCGACCTCGACGACAACGGGCACATGACCCAGAACCTCGGGTTCACCGAGGAGTACGAGGGCGACACCAATCACGTCCACGAGCTGCTCCTGGAGGAGGGGGACCCCCGGGACGCGATCGTCGACGTCGTCGACGGCCTGGACCTGCTCCCGGCCCATCAGGACCTGGAGGACGTCCAGACGCAGCTCAAGAACGCGATGGGCGGGTCGACCCGGCTGAACGCGCGGGTGATCGAGCCGCTTCTCGGCGACGAGTACGACTACATCGTCGTCGACTGCCCGGCCAACCAGGGGAAGCTCAACGAGAACGCGCTCTACGCGACGAACAACCTCATCATCCCGGTCCGGCCCGAGACCGGGTACGACTCGGGGATCCACAACACAGTCAACCGCCTCGTGAAGGAGGCCCGCCAGTACTTCGAGCTGGACATCCTCGCGGTCGTCCCCTCCGGACTGTCACAGCGTCTCGACCAGAACCGCCGCGACAGGGCGCTGCTCGAGGAGATCAACTCGATGGGGATCGCGGACTCGGTCGTCCCGAACTTCTGCCGGCTCACGGAGGAGGACTGGACCGCGATCGACGAGGGGAACTACGACGGCACTCTGCCCGGGATCCGCTACCGGTCGGCCATCGACGACGCCAACGACGCGGGCCTCCCGCTCCGCGACTACGACGCCGGCTGCGATCAGCTCTCCTGCTACGACGAACTCGCGCGGATCGTCGAGCGCGGGGGCGTCCGGCGCGAGGAGGAGGTGACCGCCTGATGGCGTTCGACGACCTCGATCAGGCCGAACAGGAGGACGCGACCGACGCGGCGGCAACCGACGACACCGGGGGGACACAGACGACTACCTCGCCGGCTGCCGCGGCGGAGGACGACCTCAGTGACGGACGCCCCGACGCGGGGGAACCGGGCACGGGCGACGAACCGAGGGAGGCCGCCACGTCGAAAAGTGGCTCCCCCTCGGAAGACGACTCCCCCTCCGGGGACACGTCGCCCGCGTTCGGGTTCGAGGAGGCCAAGCAGCGACCGCTCTACGCCCGGCAGGAGGCGTGGGACGCCTTCGAGGACGCCCTCGCGATCGAGGTGGAGACGACGCTCCGCCGCAACGACGTCCGCGATGCACCGAAGCGCGAACTCCACGACGCGGCGCTGCGCGTCCTCGCCGACCACGCGGACGAGGTCGCCGAACTCGTTCTGGAGGAACGCGGCGTCGACTGACCGCTGACTCATTGGGTAAATCTCATATCGCTATATCATCTGTCCGGCCGGGGTCGCGAACGTCCCGGTGCCCGGTGACGGGCGACAGAGACGACGGGTGAACGGTGTCAGAGAGCGGTTCGCGGTCCGCTAGACGCCTGCGTCCCAGGGATAACGGGTCTCACGGGGGGTACGGACCCGTAGCGGATCGCGGATCGAATCACTCGGATAATGTGTGTCGAATACCTCATGAAATAAATTCTCTTCGAGAGGTAGGAACTACACGACACGTATTCGGGCGTTCGAGGTAAGAGTACTGACCCCGAGCGTCGCCGGCCGGACCCCGTTGAAACCGGCCGCCGACCACGGGGAGGTCCGAGCCGTCCCCCGGGAGGACGGGGGACTGTCCTGCCGTCCGCGATCACTCGATCTGTTCGACGTAGCTGTACTCCTCGGAGAGCGCTTCCGCGTCCTCGGGCAGGAGAGCGACGGTGAGGTAGTCGGCGTAGTCGCTGAAGTAGTCGACGACGCGGGCGATGCGGTCGGAGTCGATCGCCTCGAGGGAGTCCAGGATCATGAACGGGAGGTCGTCGTACACCTCGTAGACGAGGTACCCGGACAGCGCGAACACCAGCCCGGTCACCTCGCGCTCGCTCTCGGAGAGGTGGTCGACGGTGTCCTGATACGACGTGCCGTCCTCGGTCGATCGGACGATGTGGAGGTCGAACGTGGTCCGTTCGACCGTCCGCCGGCCCTCGCGGACCTCGCGCCGGCGACGTTCGATCCAGATGCGGTCGATGTTCTCGTACTCGAGGACCGCGAGCACGGACTCCATGTGGTCGTTGAACTCCTCGACGGCCTGCTCCTCGATGCGTTCGACCCGCGTCCGGAGGTCGACGAGCTCCTCGCTGATCTCCTCTCGGCGGGCGACGAGGTCGGCCCGCTCCTCGACGGCCTCCTCGCGGTCGGCGATGCGTTCCTCGACGTCCGCGAGGTCGCTCTCCAGGCGTTCGATGCGGAGTTCGATCTCGTTGGACCGCAGGTGGAGATCGAGCACCTCCTCGTAGTCCTCGCCGGTCCCGACCTCCTCGGTCGCGGCCTCGAGCCGTTCGACCTCCTCGCGCTGGTCGGCGAGCGACCCCTCGAGCGACTCGATCCGTTCGCGGGTCGCCTCGATCTCCGACTCCGTCTCCGAGAGCCGGTTCTCGGTTCGCTCGCGCTCGCGACGCAGTCGCTGTATCTCCGAGCGGGTCGAGGTCAGCTCGTCGATCCGGTCGTCGAGGTCGGCGCGCTCGTCCAGCTTCTCCGCGCGAAGCTCGCGCAGGCGGTCGACGGTGTCCTCGATCCCCTCGCGCTCGACCTCGGACCCACACGTCCAGCAGACGGTCTGCACGCCGTTCTCGAGGAGCTTCTCTGTCGGGTCACCGTCAGACTCCTGGCCGTCCAGCTCGTCGAGGTCGAGGCCCTCCCCGGCGAGCATCTCCTCGTTGAAGTTGATGACGCTCCCGAGCTGGCTCACCGTGTCGTCCAGCGAGCGCTTCCGGTCGCGAAGCTCCTCGATGCGGCCGGAGAGCCGCTCGGGGTCCTCGTCGGGCTCGTCCATGTCCTCGAGGCGGGACTCGAACTCGTCACGTTCGTTCAGGAGTTCCTCGAGGGTCTGCCGCTCGGTTTCGAGCTCGAACTCGACGTCCTCCAGTTCGGATTGGGCCTCGCGGAGTTCCGCGAGGGCTTCCTCCATCTCCTCCTGCTGTGAGCGGCTCCGTTCGAGGCTCACGTCGTGGGCCTCGATCTCCGACTCGACTTCGTCGAGTTCGGCCCTCGCCTCCTCGAGGCTCTCCTCGAGGTCCCGCTTCTCGGCCTCCAGGTCGGGAAGCTCGCGTTCGAGCCGATCCAGCTCCTCGATCTCGTCGTCGATGTCGCGCTTCTCGGCCTCCAACCGGCTGATCTCCGCCTCGATCTGCTCGGTGTCGACCGGCTTCATGATGATCTCGCGGAGGTCGTCGCCGCGTGCGACGGCCCGTCGAACCTCGGTGTTCTCGAGGAGGAACGCGAACTGGTCGGCGACCGTCGCGTCCTCGAGGTACGGGTCGCCGCCGTACACCACCGTGTCGCCGCTGCGCGTGAGCGTCCGCGTGTACGTCTCGTCGCCGATCTGCAGTTCGACCTCGCCCTCGTCGGCGTCGCCCTTGAGCGTCGCCCGCTCGCTCCCGAGGCCCGCCATGATGGCCTGCAGGAACGACGTCCGGTTGGTCGCGTTCCGGCCGGTCAACACGGTCACTCCCGGGCTCAACTCTACCTCCGTCTCCTCGATGCCGCCGACGTTTCGGGCCCGAACGCGCACACCGCGCTCGGCCAACTGTTCTGGTGCCATCACACCAGCCAAGAGGCGACTGTCTCTTAAGTGTTGTCCCCTCGGGGCGCCCGTCGTCTCACGGTCCGGCGCAGTCACAGCCACCCTGTCGAAACAGCTCCCCCGCCGAGTAGTCCGAGCCGCAGTCGCCGCAGACCACGCGCACGTCGACGACGACGTCGTACGACCGGTCAGTGATGTCCCCGTTCTCCACGAGCCTGTCGACCGTGGAGTTCGCGACCGCCACCGTCCGGCCCTGCAGCCGTTCCAGCAGTTCGGCCTTCCGCTCGGCCACGTCCTCCGACCGGTCCGGGAGTTCGGCGTCGCGGTACTCGGTCAGGTACGTGTGGACCGCCTGGTGGGTCACGAAGTCCGATTCGACGCGTTCGACGTCCACGCCGGTCGATTCGAGCTCCCGCCGCTTCCGCATCCTGTCGGCCCCGGAGACGTCGTCGTCGGTCAGCGTCCGGTAGAGGCTCTCGAGGTCGGTCTCCGCGATCGGACCGTCCGCGTCCCTGATCGCCGCCTCCAGCACCGCCCGGTTGAACTCGTCGGCGAGGTCGCGGAGGCTCGTCCGCTCGCCGTACTCGCCGGTCCACGCCACCTCGAGCTGTTCGCCCATCCCGCTGAGGTCGTATTCTTCGATCACTCGCGCCACCTTGCTGTTCGGACGGGAATCGGTCATTGCGCCCGACTATGGGAGCATACGTTACAAAGATATCGGTGTAATGGAATACACCCGGCTCACGGGACCCGCAGCGTCGTCTCAACGGGGTATCCGCCCTGAACGCGACCGGTGTGGGGATGACGACGCGACGCCGGGTGTCCCCGGCGACGGTGAAGACACGGCGACAGTGGTGCATCCCTCGACGGAGTTGAGCGGGCGGCATCCGAGTAGCCGGCCCGGTTCCGAAACGCGACGTCCGTGCGTGGCTGAAGCGGCACGTTCGCGGTGTCGACTCGCGGGGCTCCCCGGACCGAGCGTATTCGAGGATCCGATGTTTCGGCATACCTAAAAACCGCAACCGCTAAGTTGTTTTAGGGAGGGCTAAAACCATGGCCGACGACACCGAACGGACGGACGCCCTGGGACGGGGGGCCGAGGCGACGAACGGCGATGCGGCCGCTGACGGCGGATCGCTCGCCGGGGGCACGGGCGAGACCGGGCCACGAGCGGGGGTTCCGAGGACGCGAGCAGCCGAGGACGCCGCGGCGGGCGAGACGGGGGCGGTCTGACCGTGAGCACCACCGTTCCGAGCGACGTCGTGGTCGTCGGCGGCGGGGTCGCGGGCCTGTCGGCGGCGACGTTCACCGCACGGCACGGACTGACCACGCTCGTCGTGGACGCGGGCGACTCCATCCTCCGTCGGAACGCGCACGTCGAGAACTTCCCAGGGTTCCCGGCCGGCGTCAACCCGCGCCAGCTGCTGGACCTCATGGGCGAGCAGGCCGAACGGGCGGGCGCGGAGATCCTCCGGGGGGTCGTCGAGCGCGTCGAGCGGACCGACGAGGGGTTCGCCGTGGAGACGGCCGACGGCGACCGGTTCCGCACGGAGTACGTCGTCGCCGCGACCAAGAACACGACCGACTACCTCGCGGGGATCGAGGGCGTGGGGATCGTCGATCGCGGGAAGGCGTTCGTCGACGTGGACGAGCGCGGACGCACGGGGATCGACGGCCTGTACGCCGCGGGACGGCTCGCCGAGAAGCCCCACCAGGCCATCGTCTGTGCGGGCCACGGCGCCGAGGTCGCGGTCACCCTGCTGGAGGACGACGACCGTCCGTTCTACCACGACTGGGTCGCTCCCGACGGCTACTTCACCGACCGCGGGCGCGACCTCCCGCCGGGGTGCGAGGAGATCGACGGGGAGACGCGTCGGGAGCGCGAGTCCCGTTCGCTGGACGTGATGCGGGACCGGTTCGCAGAGCCGCATCCCGACGACCAGGTGACGCACCCGAGCCTCCGGGAGGACTGACCGGGATGTCGACGGGAACACCCGTCTCTCGGGCCCGCGCCCGCGTCCGATCGGAGCGGGAGGCGGTCGACGAAACGATCGAGGCCTTCGACGCGTTCGTCCGCCGGGTCGAGGACCTCCCCGCGGACCCGACCGGCTCCGCGTCGACG
Organism: Halobaculum sp. EA56; assembly: GCF_051195075.1. Classification (NCBI taxonomy): domain Archaea; kingdom Methanobacteriati; phylum Methanobacteriota; class Halobacteria; order Halobacteriales; family Haloferacaceae; genus Halobaculum; species Halobaculum sp. EA56. The sequence goes on along the minus strand of NZ_JBNTJX010000005.1, from coordinate 162,089 downwards.
GGCGCGACCGCGACCGCGGGCGTCGTCGACCGGGGACACTCGGCGGCCGGCGACCGCTGCCGGGCGGTCCGGAGCGCGTTCGCGGAGACGGTTCGGCCGCACAGCGTCGCCGACGCGGACGGGGAGGAGTCGCTGCTGGAGACGATCCGGGGCGAGTTCACCGACTCGATCGCCGTCGCCCTCGCGCCGGCCACCGACGCGACCTTCACGGCGGACCTCAAGCGCGTCCTCGTCTCGGAGGCTCGGAGCCGGCGCAGGGAGACGCGGACGCTGAAACTGGCGCTCGATCGGGAGGAGGAGCGACTCGAAACCGCGGCCGAGCGGACCGAGGCGGTCGCCGAGTGGATCGCAGCGGCGGGGATCCGCCACCGCGACCTCGTGTCGTACCTGTATCGGGACCTGTCGGTCGACCATCCGGTGCTCTCGACGGTCGCGCGCCTCGACGCGACCTGCGCGGACTGCCAGCGAACGATCCGCGATCACCTGGTCCGGAGGGTCTGACCCGTGGGACGAACATCCCGCCCCCGCCGCGGGCCCGCCTCGAACCGGCCGGGGCGGTTCGGCACCACGGCCGACCGGGATCGCACGCGCTCGGACCGATGAGCGGGAACGAACGCTACCTCCTGGCGGTGTACATCCTCGAACAGCGGGACGGGGCGCCGGTGTCGTCGGGGTCGATCGCCGACCTCCTCGACCGGTCCCCCGCGTCGGCGACCGAACAGGTCCGGCGGCTCGCCGGGGAGGACCTGGTGACGCACGAGCCGTACGAGGGCGCGACGCTCACCGACGCCGGTCGCGAGCGGGCCGACCGGCTCCACGAGGCGTACGTCACGCTCTCGTGGTTCTTCCGGAGCGTGCTCGACCTCGACACGCACGAGCGGGACGCGATGGAGCTGGCCGGGGTGATCGGACCGGAAGTGGCCGAGCGCCTCGTGACGACGCTCCCGGTGGAGGGCGCGGAAGGGGACGGCGACGGGAGCTCCCCGGTGTCCGACCCGATGCGGGACCCGTGAGACCCGGACGAACGATCCCGCCCGCGGTTCCGGTACTCACTCCGGCTCGACAACAACCCTCCGGGTCCGCGAGAATCACGGCGTCTACGTCGACGGCCTCGGTCCGGCCCCTCCGTCGGCCGCGCTCGACTCTCCATTACACCGATACGTGTGTAAACCCGGGCGGAGGTTCGGGGACCCCGGATGACGTCCTCCGATGCCGCCGGCGCCGACGTCCGGGGGCCGCGCGGGACCGGGAGCGTTACTTAACCCTTCGCGTCTCGGGAACGACCGTCCCGTCGCGTCGAGAGCGGGTGGCTCGGGTCCGGTACGGCGGCGGATCGTCCCTCGGACCGAGCGGATCCGTTCCCGAGAGCCGAACACGTTTCAGGAGGAGTGTCGAGCGTCCGCGGGTCACCCCGACCGGATCGGGAGATCCCGCGGTTCTCGGCGCCGGATATATGCGCCGCGGGGAAGGGACGGCCGGAAACTATGATAAACGTTCATGCGAGAGGAACGGCGACCGCGCCGACCCGGCGGATCGGGGCGTAGTCTTTTGTCGGCCGCCGCGAGATGGTCACCCATGCGTGACCACGATTCGTCCCGGGTGCTCAAGACGACCGCCGCGTCCCTCCGGTTGGTGGACACGATCCTCGAACTGGAGGGGGCGAGCCTGGCGGACCTCGCGGCGGAGACGGGCCTCGCCAAGAGTACCGTCCACAGCCACCTCCGGACGCTCGCCGAGTTCGGGTACGTGATCAACGACGACAACCGCTACCGGCTGGGGGCCAAGTTCTGCCACCTCGGGGAGTACGTCCGCACCCGGAAGGAATACTACCGGATCGCCGAGGAGGTCGTCGAGTGGCTGAACGCCGAGTCGACGATGGAGGCGGACTTCACCGTCGAGGAACACGGCCGGATCGTCTCGCTGTACGGGGACCTCGAGTTCGCGAACTCCCCGCGCTACCTGATCGACGGCGCCCCCTTCCACGTCCACACGACGGCCGCGGGGAAGGCGATCGTCGCCGAGTATCCAGAACGTCGCGTGCGGGAGATCATCGACCGGTGGGGGCTCCCCGCCGCGACGGACCGGTCGATCACGAGCGAGGAGGAGTTCTTCGCCGAACTGGAGCGCGTCCGCGAGCAGGGGTACGGGGAGAACCGGGCCGAGGCGATCGAGGGGTTCTGGGCGGTCGGCAAGGCGGTGACGTCCCCGCGCGGCGAGGTGTACGGCTCGCTGAACCTGAGCGGCCCCGAGTACGTCGTCGACGAGGACACGAAGGCGACGCAGGTCGAACTGCTCGAACGGGGGGTCGAACAGTTCGAGGCGAAGATCGATGCCATGTACAGTCCGGACTCCGCAGTCCCGGAGGAGGACGGGGAGCCCCCGGACCGCTGAGGGCGCCGCTCAGGCGGGAACCCGCTCGGGCGGAACCGTCCCGTCCTCCGTCCACCCTCGCAGCTCGTAGTACTCGTCGATGGCGTCCTCGAGCCCCTCGATGTCGTACGGGAGCGTGTCGTCGCCGCGGTCGAACCCCCGCCGGTTGTTGAAGTGGCGTTCCAGCGTGACGACGCGGTCCCCGACGGCGAGGAGGTCCTCGAACTCGGCGTCGAACAGCGCCTCGTAGCGCTCGGGAGTCATGTAGTCCCGGGAGAACTTGCAGACGATGCCGCTGTCGTTGAGCGCCATCTGGTTCTCCTTCTCGACGAGCCGTTCCGGCTTCCCCTCGAACCCGGACGGGGGGTACGCGTCGTCCTCGCCGACGAGCGGGTACTCCTGCGAGTAGAACACCGCGTACATGTGGTCCGCGCCCCGGTTCGCGACCGCGTAGGAGAGCCCCTGCCCGTGGAGGAGCCGACCCTCGTGGGCGGCGAAGTCCAAGCCCTTGACCGTCCAGTTCTCCACGCCGAGGTCGTCGTGGACCCGGTCGATGCCCTCGGCGAGGTCGTCGCCGACGCCCTCGCGGCGGGCGATCCGCTCGACGAGGTCGTGGATCAGGTCGACGTTCCCGAACTCGTCTTCGCTCGCCAGGTACGCGGCGACCGTGTTCCCCGTCGAGATGGCGTCGAGCCCGTACCGGTCGCACAGCTCGTTCGACTTCATCACGTCGACGATGTCGTCGACGCCCGAGTTCGACCCGAACGCCATGGCGACCTCGAACTCCGGCCCCTCGGTTTCGAGGCCGGACGCCTCGTCCCTCGTCGGGAGCTTGCACGCGAACGCGCACGCCGAGCAGGTCCCCTTCTCGTACTTCTTCTCCTCGACGGCGCTCCCGTTGATCCCCTCGACGCCCTCGAAGCTCCGCTCGGAGAAGTAGTAGGACGGGAGCCCGTCCATCTCGTTCGCGAGGTCCATCACCGCGACCGTCCCCTGTCGCTTCATGACGTGGTCGTCGGTCGCGGCCTCGCGGTGGATCTCCGTCTGGGTCGCGGGGACGTCGACCTCCGGCGGGGAGTCCCCCCCGAAGGTGATCGCCTTGACGTTCTTCGAGCCGAGCACCGCCCCCATGCCGCCGCGGCCGAACGCGCGCTCCTCGCTCGTCATGATCGACGCGAAGCGGACCAGGTTCTCGCCGGCCGGGCCGATGACGGCGGTCTGATCGGAGCCGATCCCGTGTTCGTCGTCGAGGTAGGAGACCGTCCGCGGGACGGTCGCCCCGGCGAGGTCGGGCACCGGTTCGAACTCCACCCCGTCGTCTCGGACGTGGAGGACGACGAGTTCGTCGCTCTCGCCCGCTATCTCGACCGCCGAGTACCCGGTATCGGCGACGTGCCGGGAGACGAACCCGCCCGCGTTCGACGAGCAGAGGCCGTCGGTGAGCGGCGACACCGCGGTGCAGTTCGTCCGGCCGGTGAAGCTCATGTTCGAGACCTGCATCGGTCCCGTGGAGACGTAGAGCCGGTTCTCCGGCCCGAGCGGGTCGGCGTCGAACGGGACCCGGTCGTGGGCGAGTTTCGTCGCGACGCCGCGCCCGCCGACGTACGATTCGAGTACCCCGTCGACGGCCTCGGTGTCCGTCTCGCGGGCGTCGAGGTCGATCGTGAGCAGCGGCCCCTCCGTGTGCAACATTGTCACGGCGTACCCGGCCGACCGCCAAATCGATTACGGTTTCTGTAGACAGTGTCCGCGGGTTCCGGTGATATATCGACGAACGGAACCGATATCTGTGTACGTCTTCCATGGGAAGCGTGGACAATCTTTTTATGACCGTTCCACGTGGGTTCGGGTATGGTCGCAGGGCCACCGATTCACGAGCTACACTTCGAGGACGCACCGAACGTGGACGCGGTCCCGGGCCCGCGGTCCCGCGAACTGATCGAGCGCCAGCAGGCGATCGACAGCAGCGCCGTCGCCTACCCCGAAGACATCCCAATCGCGTTCGAGGAGGGCAGCGGCGCGACCGTCAGGGACGCCGACGGCAACACCTTCATCGACATGTTCGCGGGGATCGGCGTCCTGAACGTCGGCCACGCGAACCCCTACGTGCTCGAGGCCGTCCACGAGCAGACCGACAAGTTCGTCCACACCGTCGACTTCCCGACCGAGGCGCGCCTCGACCTCATCGAGACGCTCGACGAGATCGCCCCCGGCGACCTCCGGGGCGACAACAGGGTCGTGTTCGGCGGCCCGACCGGCAGCGACGCGATCGAGGCGTCGATCAAGCTGGCGAAGTACAACACGGGCGGCACCGGCCTCGTCGCGTTCCGCGGCGCGTACCACGGCGCGACGAGCGGCGCGATGAGCCTCACGGGCAACAAGACGTTCAAGGGCGAGTACACGCCGCTGCTCCCCGACGTCACCCACGCGCCCTACCCGAACCCCGTCGAGATGGACAAGGGCCCGCGGGAGGCGGTCGAGCACTCCCTCGAGGAGGTCAAGGCGATCTTCGAGGACCCGTACGGCGGCGTCGCGAACCCCGCGGGCATCTTCGTCGAGCCGATCCAGGGCGAGGGCGGCGTCGTGACCCCGCCGGAGGGCTTCCTCTCGGGGCTGCGCGACATCGCCGACGACCACGACGTGCCGCTCGTGTTCGACGAGATCCAGAGCGGCCTCGGGCGCTCCGGGAAGTGGTGGGCCGGCGAGTGGTACGACGTGACCCCCGACGTGATGACGTCCGCGAAGGCCCTCGGCGGCGTCGGCTTCCCGCTCTCGGCGACGATCTACCGGGAGGACCTCGACACGTGGGGTTCGGGGGACCACGCGGGGACCTACCGCGGCCACGTGGTCGGAATGCGGGCCGGCACCCGCGCCATCGAGTACATCCAGGAGCACGACCTGCTCGCGCACGCCCGCGACCTGGGCGAGTACATCCGGACGCGCCTGCGCGAGGCCGCCGAGGACAACCCGCGGATCGTCGACGTCCGCGGCAAGGGGCTGTTCATCGGCGCCGAGTTCGTCGACGCCGACGGGAACCCCGACGACGACGCGGCCGACGCGCTGCAGGATTACTGCTTCGAGCGCGGCGTGCTGGTCTGGAAAGCGGGCCGGCACGGCAACGTCCTCCGGCTCCTGCCGCCGCTCGTGCTCACCCGGGATCTCGCCGAGACCGCGCTGGACGTGATCGTCGACGGGATCGAGTCGGTCACGGCCGAACGACGGACCGCCTGAAACCGAACACCGATTCCACCGATGACGCCACGACGAGTCCGCACCGACGACGCACCGCGCACCGACAACCCCTACTCGCAGGCGGTCCGCGCCGGCGACGCGCTGTACGTCTCCGGGTACGGGCCAGTCGACCCCGACACCGGCGAGGAGGTCGAGGGCGACATCCGCGAACAGACCGACCGGGTGCTGGACAACATCGCCGCCTGCGTCGAGGCCGCCGGCGGCGACGGCCTTGACGACGTCGTGAAGGTGACCGTGTACGTCACCGACCTGGACGAGTACGGGCGCGTCAACGAGGCGTACGGCGAGCGGTTCTCCGGGACGCTCCCCGCGCGCGTCTGCGTGGAGGTCTCGCGCCTCCCGGGAGACGTGCGCGTCGAGATGGACGCCGTCGCCTACCCGGAGTAGCTCGCCGGCCGACGGCGGGTCCGGGACCCGCCGTCCGGCGGAGGATCAGTCGTTGAGTTCCTCGACGCGCTGCTCGCGCTGCTCGCTCGCGGCGTCGACCCGTTCGACGAACTCGGCCATCTGCGCTTTCATCTCCGAACGCATGTCCGTCGCGGAGAAGTCGTCCGACTCGGCGAGCAGGCGAACGAACGCCTGCAACTCCTCGTCGGTGACCTTCTCGAACTCCCCGAACTCCAGCTTGTCGATGACCTCGTCGACGTCGATCCGGCCGACCGGCTCGACGTTGAAGTCGACGGTCACCATCCGGTACTCCGAGCCGGCCAGTTCCTGTTCGGCCTTGTTGACCCCCTCCGAGAGCATGTCCTTGAACGGCGTGTAGTACCCCATCGTCCCGAGGTGGAGGAACGCCAGCATGTCCGTGATCCCCCGGGTGTACGCCTCGCGGTCCTCGTCGTCGGGGTTGAACACCGTCTCGCGGTCGCGGTCCTCGAGACACTCGAAGAGGATGGTGAAATCGAGCATCGCGTTGCGCAGGCGGCGGCGGATGCGGTTGCGCTTCTGCTTCTTCGAGTGGTCGGTGTAGTCGGTTTTCCGACCCAGCAGGTACTCCCGGTCGCTGGGCGTGAGGATCCCCCGGCCGCGGTCGGCGGAGTAGGCGAGCCCCGTTCGCTCGGTCGCGTCGTCGGTCTCCTCTGTCATACACAGATATCGTTTACATATTCGGTTAAAAGTTACGAACAGTCCGGATCGGACGTCCGGAGACGGCGATACGTCCGAATTTCCGAAATCTAGTCCACAGGTAGTGTATACGAGCTAGTCCCGTTCGGGGACGGGGGCGCCGCCGCCGCGACGGGCGAGCTGTATACGGATTCCGTAATCGGTGGAGTCAGTAACCGTAATCTTTATTTAGATCATGGGGGATCGTGGTGACGCACGGGACCGAGTGGCATGGTCACTCCCGACACGATAACAGAGTCCGATGTGTTCGAACACACCCACCCGTACCGAGAGACGGCAGCGTGTACAGAGACGGAGCCAGCGGCCGGGGGCGGCCGTCGGGCGTCGCGGTTACTCCCGCACGGGGGTGATCGCTCGTGAGTGACGCCGGCGCGGACGGCCCGGTCGCCGAGTTCCTCGAGGAGATCGAGCCGACGATCTTCGCGTTCGGCGCGGGGATCACGCTCCTGTTCGTCGCGGCGTTCAGCCTGAGCCCGGACGCGGCCTACCAGTTCGTCGACGGGATCCGCGTGTGGATCCTCGCGCAGTTCAACTGGTTCTTCCTGACGGTCATGCTGGGGTTCGTCCTGTTCCTCGGCTTCGTGATATTCGGGCCGTGGGGCAACCTCCGGCTCGGGGACGGCGACCCCGAGTACAGCTACCTCTCGTACTTCGCGATGATGTACTCCGCGGGGCTGGCGGCGGGCATCGTCTTCTGGGGGCCGGCCGAGGCGCTGTTCCACTACTCCACGGTCCCGCCGTTCTTCAGCGGCGTGGAGGCGAAGTCCGCGGCGGCGATGCCGGCGGCGGTCCAGTACTCGATCTTCCACTGGAGCGTGACCCAGTGGTCGTGCTTCACCGTCATGGGGCTCGGGATCGGGTACTACGTCTACAACTACGACGCGCCCCTGCGCGTCTCGGCGGTGCTGACGCCGATCCTCGGGGCCGACAACGTCGACGGCGTGACCGGCAAGGTCGTCGACATCCTCGCGGTGTTCGCGACCCTCGGCGGCGTCGCGACCTCGCTGGGGTTCATCGGGAGCCAGTTCATCACCGGCCTGAACTTCCAGTGGGGGATCGAACTGGGCGACATCGGGACGATCCTCGTCATCACCGGGATGGTCGTCATCTTCACCGTCTCGCTGGTGCTGGGCGTCGACAGGGGGATCCGCCGGCTGTCGAACTTCAACATGGTGGTGTTCCTCCTGGTAATGCTCGCGACGCTGGCGTTCGGGCCGACGATCCGCATCCTCGAACTCGGGACGCAGGCGATCGGCGGCTACGTCGGCGACTTCGTCGGGATGAGCCTGTTCACGCAGGCCACCGTCGCGAGCGGCGACAAGTGGGTCAACGCCTGGACCGTGTTCTACTGGCTGTGGCCCCTCGCGTGGTCGCCGTTCGCGGGGCTGTTCATCGCGCGCATCTCGCGCGGCCGCAGCGTTCGCGAGGTCGCCTTCGCCGGCATCGGCGCGACGTCGCTGGCGACCATCCCGTGGTTCGCCATCGTCGGCGGCTCGGGCGTGCTGATGCAGTACACCGGCGCGGCGAACATCCTCGGCCCCGTCTCGGAGTACGGCGAGGCGGTGTCTGGGTACGTCCTGTTCGGCAACCTCCCGGTCGTCGGACCGCTGCTGCTGTTCGCGTTCCTCGTCCTCGTGACGTCCTTCTTCGTCACGTCCGCGGACTCCTCGACGCTCGCGGTGTCGATGATGACGACCGGCGGCAAGAAGCACCCGTCCTCGATCAACCGGGTCTTCTGGGCCGTGCTCCAGGGCGCGGTCGCGTCCATCCTGATGGTCGTGGGCGGCGTGCGCGCGCTGCAGTCGGCGGCGATCATCACCGGCGCGCCGTTCGCGATCGTCTGTCTGGTGACGATGCTCGGCCTCATCAAGTCGTTCCGGGGGGACTACGGCACCGTCCTCCTGCAGGAGCGGACGAGGCTCTGGGGACGCACGACGCCCGACGACGGGACGCCCGCGTCCCCGGCCACCACGGACGACGACTGACACGGTTCGCCGGACCGACCGAACACGGTCGCGGACGATCGAGCGCGGCCGTGGAGATACGTGGGAGACCGCCGGCGAGGATCGATCGGGACGGCGGACGACTGACCCCGGCCGATCGCGGGGCGCCGAGGCGACCGACCGTCGCCGGCTCGCTCCGTCCGAAACCCCGGCCTGTGCGGCTCCTCGAACCGGTTCACGGGCCGTCACGTCGACGGAATCGATCCGTCGGATAACAACTTTTAATGTACGGTATCAACGTTCCTTGTGTATGGATAGGGACACCGCGGAGCCCGACGCGACAGCGCTGCCCGGGCCGAACGCGCGGCGGTGGATCGAGTTCCACTCCGAGCACGCGGCGCCGAGCGAGTACTCCCACGAGTTCGTGTGGGACGTGACCGCCGAGGCCGACGGCCCGTTCGTCACCGACGTCGACGGGAACGTCCTGCTGGATTTCACCTGTCACATCGGGGCCGCCCCGCTCGGGTACAACAACGAGAAGGTCCTCTCGACGCTCCGCGAGTTCGACCTCGTCGAGCCGATGAAGATCGCCGGCCAGGACATGTACTTCGGCGCAGGCCCCGACCCGGAGGCCGCCGAGTTCCCCGGCGCGAGCCACCTGATGGACAAGCTCGTGGACGTCTCGTCCCACTACGGGATGGACACCGTCTTCCTCTCGAACTCCGGCGCCGAGGCCGTCGAGAACGCGCTGAAGATCTGCCACGACCACCGGTCCCCCGCGAAGTACGCCTACGCCTTCGAGAAGAGCTTCCACGGCCGGACCGTCGGCACGCTCTCGCTCACCAAGTCCAAGGAGGTGTACACCCGCCACTACCCGGAGATCGCCGGCGTGAAGACGGTGCCCTTCTGCGACTGCGACGACGCGGGCCGCTGCGAGTGCGGGTTCTTCCCCGGGGACGGGTCCGCGCTCCGGAACGCGCTCTCCCCGGAGGGCGGCCACGTCAACCCCGACGAGGTCGCCTTCGCGATCCTCGAACCGATCCAGGGGGTGGGCGGCTACCGCTTCCCGAACGAGGCGTTCGTGACCGAGGTCGCCGACGTCTGTGACGCCTACGACATCCCGCTCGTCGTCGACGAGATCCAGTCGGGCGTCGGCCGCACGGGAGAGATGTGGGCGGCGGACCACTACCCGATCGAACCGGACGTCATCGCCAGCGCGAAGGGGCTCCGCGTCGGGGCGACGATCTCGCGCTCGGACGTCTTCCCCTCGGAGAAGAACCGCCTGGGCTCGACGTTCGGCGGGGGCGACCTGCTCGCGTCGATGCAGGGCGCGCTCACGCTCGACGCGATCGAGGAGCACGACCTGCTCGACAACGCGACCGAGCGGGGCCGGCAGGCGACGGAGATCCTCCGCGACGGCGCCCCGGACCACGTCGTCGACGTGCGCGGCGAGGGGCTCATGCTCGCGGTCGAGTTCGACACGGCCGACCGCCGGGACGCCGTCGTCGAGGCCGCGCTGGAGCGCGGCCTGCTGACGCTGGGCTGCGGGAAGAAGACGATCCGGCTGCTCCCGCCGCTCGACTCGACCGAGCGGGAGATCGAGCTGGGCACCGAGCTGTTCCGCGAGGCGATGGACGCGGTCGCCGACCGCGCGCTCGCGTGATAGCGGCCGTCCGACCCTCCCGAACCGACCCTCCGGTCACGCCGCCCGTACCGCTCCGGCGCCGACGACGACGGCGACCACGGCGCCGAGCATCCGCGGCGACCGCGGCACCGTTCGCTCCAGTGCGTAGGTCGCGACGACGACCACGAGCGGGTAGGTGCTCACGATCGGCAGCACCGTCACGACCGACCCGACCCGCAGCGACGCGAACATCGCGTACCAGCCGCCGGCGACGACGAGCCCCGCCAGGGTCGCCACGAGCGGGGAGCGAACCGTCGAGCGGACGGCTCCACGCTCCCGGGCGCTGCGGACCGAGAGCGGCACGAGCGCACAGAGCGCCGCGGTCTGCGTGACCGCCGTCGCGGTCAGCGGGTCCCCGTAGGACTGCAACCCGAGCTTCACGACGACGAACGCGCCCGCCAACAGGAGCGTCGCCGCGACGGGATACAGGGTGTCGCGCGCAGACGTGCCGAGGAGTTCGCGGCGCACGGCGTCGATGTCGGCCGCCGTGTCGTCCCCGACCCCGTCGTCCGGACGTGCGAACTGGAGCGTCGCCACGCCGGCGACGACCAGGAGGACGCCGAGGCCCTCGACAGCCGCGAGTCCCTCGCCGAGGACGAAGACGGCGAGGACCGAGGCGACCGCGGGACTGGCGGCCAGGACGGCCGAGGCGACCGAGGGACCGATCCGGTCGATCCCCTCGTAGAAGAGCGCGCGGGCCAGCCCCGGATCGGCGACCCCGGCCACGACGAACGGGGTGAGCAGGGCGGGCCGTGGCGGCGACGGCACGCCGTGACGGACGAGAACGACGCCCCAGAGCGTCGCCGCGCTGATCGCCGTGACGACGGCGGCGACCGAGAGCGCCGACCCGTTCGCGTCCGCGCCGAGCGCCCGGTCGATCAACAGCGCCTGCACGCCGAAGAGGACCGACGCGAGGAGCGCGAGGGCGACGGCCATCGCCGGTCAGCGGACCCCGTCGCCGCCGGCAGCGCCGTCGCCGCGGTCGATCCCGTGCGCGACCACCTCCGCCCCGTCGAGCGCGTCGAGCGCCTCGATCACGTCCCGGAGGTGGTCCGGGCCGCTCCCCCCCAGGCCGATCTCGACGTGGGTCCTGTTGGGGTCGTCGGCCGCGGTCGGGGCGACGCGCTCGATCCCGTCGAGTGTCCCGCCGCGTCCCTCGACGGCCTCCGTCACGTCGCCGAGGACGGTCGGCCAGTCCGCGAGCGCGAGGCGGGCGTCGCCACGGCGGCCGAGCGCCCCGAGCCCCACCCGCGTCAGCTCGGCGTGCTCGGCGAGGTCGGCGTTGCCGCCGGAGACCACGGCCGCGACGTGCTCGCCTTCCACGTCGACGGCACCCGAGAGCAGGGCGGCGACCGGCGCCGCGCCCGCCGCCTCCGCGACCGTCTTCGCGCGCTCGGCGAGCAGCGCGGTCGCGACGGCCAGGTCGGTGTCGCTCACCGACACGACGTCGTCCACGCGCTCGCGGACGACGGCGAACGTCCGCTCCAGCAGGCGGGCGTCCGCGATCCCCTCCGCGACCGTGTCGATCCCCGACAGCCGCCGGATCTCGTCGTTCTCCAGCGACGGCTTCGCGTGGGCCGCGCCCTCGGGCTGGACCCCGATCACGCGGACGTCCGGGTCGTGGGCCTTCAGCGCCGTCGCGATCCCGGAGATCAGCCCCCCGCCTCCGACGGAGACGAGCACGGTGTCGAGGTCCGGGGCCTGCTCGCGAAGCTCCAGCCCCACGGTCCCCTGTCCGGCGATGACCCGCCCGTCGTCGAACGGATGGACGAACTCGTACCCCTCCTCGTCGGCGAGGTCGAGCGCGTGCTCGTAGGAGTCCTCGTAGATCGACCCGTGGACGACGACCTCCGCGCCGTACCCCCGCGTCGCCTCGACCTTCGCCGCGGGCGTGACCTCGGGGACGACGACGGTCGCGTCGATCCCGAGCAGGTCGCCCGCGAGGGCGACGCCCTGCGCGTGGTTGCCGGCGCTGGCCGCGATGACGCCGCGCTCGCGGGCGTCCGCCGGGAGCTGCGCCATCGCGTTGTACGCGCCGCGGATCTTGAACGACCCGGTGCGCTGCATGTTCTCCAGTTTGAGGTCGACCCGCTCGGCGCCGCTGCGCGCCGCGAACGTCGTCGACCCGTCGAGCGGCGTGCGGTGGACGACGTCCGCGAGCCGCTCGCCCGCGGCCTCGACGTCCGACGCCGTGACGACCTCGTCGGCCGCCGGGACCGCGTCGGCGCGACCGTCGCCGGCGGCCGGGGCGTCCCCGCTCACGCTCCCCCCTCCGCGACGGCGAGGATCGAGTCGGTCAACACCCTGACGCCCGTCGGCAGGCTCCGCTCGTCCACGTCGAACGTCGGGGTGTGGTGGCTCGTCGGGTGGTCGGTCCCGACGATGCAGTAACACGCGAGCCCGCCGTCCTCCTGGACGCGCCGCATCAGGAACGTCGCGTCCTCGCTCGCGCCGAAGTCGGCCGTGGGGACGACAGTGTCGACCCCCTCGACGCCCTCGGCGGCGTCCGCGACGACCTCGACGAGTTCGGGGTCGCTGTCGGCGCGCGGGCTCTTGCTCTCGACCTCGACGTGGGCCGTGCAGCCGTGCATCTCCGCCGCGGCCTCGAACCTCGCGCGCAGCTCCGCCAGCGCGTACTCCATGAGCTCGGTCGTCTCGCCGCGCGCCTCGGCGACGGCGTGGACCTCCTCCGCGACGACGTTGCTCGCGGTGCCCCCCTCGACGCGACCGACGTTGACCCGCGTCATCCCGTCGGCGTGTCGCGGGATCCCGTAGACGCTGCCGATGGCGGTTCCGAGCGCCTGGATCGCGTTGTCCCCCTCCTGCGGGGCCTTCCCCGCGTGGGCGGACGTCCCCTCGATGTCGACGCCGAGGTGACACATCGCGAGCGGTTTCTCGATCCCGGCGACGACCTCGCCGGTCGGGTGGTCGAGCCCGACGTGGACCGCGAAGAAGTAGTCGATGTCCGCGGCGTAGTCGCTTTGCGCCATCGGGGCGCCGCCGCCGGACGTCTCCTCGGCGGGCTGGAAGAAGACGACGAGCCGGCCCGAGAAGTCGCTCGCCTCGATCGCCTCGACGGTGGCCAGCCCCCACGCCATGTGGGCGTCGTGCCCGCAGGCGTGCATCGTCTCGCCCGTCTCCGAGCGGAACCCGCGCTCGGCGGGGGCGTGTCCGTCCGCCGCGGACTCCTCGATGTAGAGGCCGTCGATGTCGACGCGGAGCCCGACGGTCGGCCCCTCGCCGCGGTCGAGGACGGCGACGGCCCCGGTGTTGCCGCCCTCCATCCGCTCCAGCAGTTCCGGGTCCGCCCCCCGGTCGAGCGCCCGCCGGTACCACTCCTCGACCGTCCCCTCGTCCGGGACGGCCATCCGGTCGGCGGGGTCGTACGCCTCGGGGCCGACCGCGAGGTCGTCGACGCCGATCCGTCGCAGCTCCTCGACGAGTCTGGCGGTCGTCCGGAACTCACACCAGCCGGGCTCGGGGTGTCGGTGGAGGTCGCGGCGGAGCTCGACCAGCCGCGAACCGATCGTCTCGGGCATGTGGACGGCTCACACGCTCCACCCACTTAATTGTAAACGATTACCGTTGATGTCGACTACACAAAAAGCCTAAGACGGTACCCGCGAATCCGTCGCACACAGACGCGCCGAGCGATCGGCGGGCGACCCCCGAGCCCACGGGCGGTTCACGCGTCCGCGGACGTTCCACGCGCCCGCGGCCGAACACGGTCGACCGCCCGGGGCGACCGGGGACCGCCGCTCGCCGTCGCCGGCGCGCCCGAGCACCCATGACAGACACGCCGGACGTCGTCGTCCTCCGCGAGGGGACGGAAGGACTCTCGATGGAATCGTACGCCGAGGCCCTGCGCGAGCGCCTGCCCGACCGCACGGTCGCGCTGGCCAGGACGCCGAAGGAGGAGCGCGAACTCGTGCCGCGGGCCCGCGTCGTGACGGGCATCGCCGTCGAGGAGGAACTGATCGACGGCGCCGACCGGCCGGAGCTGTTCGCCTGCACGTTCGCCGGGACCGACCACGTCCCGATGGACGCCTTCGAGGAGCGCGGCGTGGGCGTCACGAACGCCGGCGGCATCCACGCGCCGGGCATCGCCGAGCAGGCGATCGGGAACGTGCTCACCTTCGCCCGCCGGCTCCACGAGGGGTGGCGGCGCAAGAACCGTTCGGAGTGGAGACACTTCCAGTCCGGCGAGTTCGCCGGGAGCACCGTGACCGTGGTGGGGCTCGGGTCGATCGGGCAGGCCGTCGTCCGACGCCTCCGGGGGTTCGACGTCGACACGATCGGCGTCAGGTACACGCCCTCGAAGGGGGGGCCGACCGACGAGGTCGTCGGCTTCGACGCGGACGCGATCCACGACGCGCTCGCCCGGAGCGAGTACGTCGTCCTCGCGTGCCCGCTGAACGACCTCACCAGGGGCCTCGTCGGCGAGGAGGAGTTCGCGACCATGCGGACCGACGCGGTGCTCGTCAACACCGCCCGCGGCGGCATCGTCGACACCGACGCGCTGGTCTCGGCGCTGCGCTCGAACGCGATCCGCGGCGCGGCGCTGGACGTGACCGACCCCGAACCCCTCCCGGCCGATCACCCCCTCTGGGGCCTCGAGAACTGTCTGATCACGCCGCACACCGGCGGGTACACGCCGAAGCACTGGGACCGCCTCGCCGACATCGTCGCGGAGAACCTCGACCGGCTCGACGCGGGCGAGCCCCTGGAGAACGAGATCCTCGCGCCCGGACGGGACTGACCGCCGACGGGGCGCCGACCGGCGGCGACTACTCCGCCCCGGTCAGGGCCACAGCCCGCGCGCCTCCTTCGCGCCGCCGATGCGCGAGAGGGCGACGGCGATCGCGGCGTCGCGCCACGTCAGGCCCTTCCCGTCGACGTTCGCGCGGACCGCCTCCCACGCGTCCAGCATCTCCGCCTCGAGTTCCTCGTGGACGCGGTCGAGCGACCACTGCCGGCGATTGATGTCCTGTAGCCACTCGAAGTACGACACGGTCACGCCGCCCGCGTTCGCGAGGATGTCCGGGATCACCGGGACGCCCCGCTCCTCGAGGACGGCGTCGGCGGCGAACGTCGTTGGCCCGTTCGCCCCCTCGACGATCAGGTCCGCCCGCACGTCGTCGACGTTGTCGACGGTGATCACCTCGCCGACGGCCGCCGGGATCAACACGTCGACGTCGAGTTCGAGCAGTTCCGCGTTCGAGAGCGTCCCGGGCGCGTCGTACCCCGAGACCATCCCCGGCCGTTCGTCGTGGTCCTGCACGTCGCCGGTGTCGAGGCCGTCGGGGTCGTAGATCCCGCCGTCGACGTCCGAGACGGCGACGACCGACGCCCCCCACTCGTCGAGGAGCCGCGCGGCGTTGGCGCCGACGCTCCCGAACCCCTGCACGGCGACGGTCGTCTCCTCGATGTCCCGGTCGTAGTAGTCGATCGCCTCGCGAGCGACGATCGCGACCGACCTGCCGGGGGCCTCCTCGCGGCCGTACGACCCGCCGATGACCGGCGGCTTGCCGGTGACGACGCCGGGGGTGGTCTCCCCCTGCTGCATCGAGTACGCGTCCATGAACCACGCCATCTCCCGCGGGCCGGTCCCCATGTCCGGGGCGGGCACGTCGCTCTTCGGCCCGACGAGGTCGCGGAGTTCCTCGGCGAAGCGCCGCGTCAGCCGTTCGGTCTCCTCCTCGGAGAGGGTCTTCGGGTCGACGGCGACCCCGCCCTTCCCGCCGCCGAAGGGGAGGTCCATCACGGCGCACTTCCAGGTCATCCACATCGACAGGCCCACGCACTCGTCGGCGTCGACCTCCGGGTGGTACCGGAGGCCGCCCTTGTACGGGCCGCGCACGTCGTCGTGCTGTGCGCGATAGCCGGTGAACACCTCGAGCGAGCCGTCGTCACGCCGGAGCGGCACCGACACCTGCTGGACCTTCGTCGGGTGCTTCAGGCGCTCGACGACGCCGGGGTCGACGTCGACGTGCGCGGCCGCCCGCTCCAGCTGTCGACGCGCCGTCGCCAGGGCGGACTCGGATTCGGTCCCGGCCGCGCCGTCGTCCGCGGCCGTCGCGCTCGGCTCGTCCTCGACCGTCGTCGCCTCCGCGGCGGGTCCGTTCGCCGTCATGGTCAGGCGGTGAACAGGCGGCGCGGGAAGTCGGCGAGCGGCTCGGCGCCGGTCGAGGTGACGCGGAACGTCTCGCTCAGTTCGACGCCGAAGTCGTCGAACCAGAGCCCGGGGATGGTGTGGAACGTCATACCCTCCTCCAGCACCGTCCCGTCACCCGGCCGGAGGCTCGCGGTGTGCTCGCCCCAGTCCGGGGGGTAGCCGAGCCCCATCGAGTAGCCGATGCGGTCCTCCTTCTCGATGTCGTACCGGGCGATCGTGTCGCGCCAGGCCTTCTCGACGCGCTCGGCGGTGACGCCGGGCTCGGCGGCGTCCAGGGCGGCCTCCATCCCCTCGACGACGATCTCGGCCCGCTCGCGCATCTCCCGCGGCGGGTCGCCGACGAACGTCGTCCGCGCGAGCGGGGAGTGATACCGGTGACGGCACCCCGACAGCTCGATGATCACCGGGTCGCCGTCCCTGAACTCCCGGTCCGTCCACGTGAGGTGCGGCGTCCCGGTGTGGTCGCCCGACGGCATCAGCGGGACGATCGACGGGTAATCCCCCCCGTACTCGTCGGTGCCGTCGATGAGCGCCGAGTAGATGGCCTCGGCGGCCTCGTACTCGGGGACGCCCTCCTCGATCGCGTCGAGGCCGGCCCGCATCGCGTTCTCGGAGATCCGGGCCGCCTCGCGCATGTACTCGAGTTCCCGCTCGGACTTCCTGATGCGGGCCCAGTTCACCAGCAGGGTGTGGTCCTCGAACTCCGCCTCGGGGAGGTTCTTCCGGAGCCGCGTGTACGACTTCGCCGTGAAGTAGTACGCGTCCATCTCCAGCCCGATCCGGCCGTCCGCGACGTCGAGGTCCTCCAGCACGGCGGCGACGAAGTCCATCGGGTGGAGGTCGTGGGGCGACTGCACGTGGTCGTCGCTGTACGGTCGGATGCTCTCCTCGCCGAGAATGGTCGTCGCCCGCGCGCCGTTGGCGTCCATCTCCCGGCCGACCCACACCGGCTCGTCGCGGTCCCTGACGACCACGACGCCCTGGTGGACGTAGAACGACCACCCGTCGTAGCCGGTGAGGTAGTTCATGTTCGCGGGGTCGCTCACGAACAGCGCGTCCAACCCCTCCTCCGCCATCCGCGCTTTCGTCCGGTCGATCCGCCGGTCGTACTCGTCGCTGTCGAAGACCGCTTTGGACATGGGTGCGTCTCGTCCCCACGTTCGGGACCGCCTTCTAAAAGTTTTTGTGTACTCTAGAAACGGTTCCTGTGTATAGTTCTCCGAGACGCGTTCATCCGAGCCGTCGAAGGCCCGCCGGAATTCATACCATAATTCTTATACTACGGATAACACAAAAGAATTCAAAGACGACATGGAGTATGAAAGATCTATCTCATGGATCGATCGCGGTCCCGTCAATACTCTCGAAACTCCGAGGGCTGATGCTCCTCGGTCCGATATCGGCGCCGACTACGTCCCGTCCACATCGAAACGCGTACCGGGCCGGATCCGGCGAACGTCGGTCCAACTATCGGCAGAAACGGAAGCAAACGTACGGAAAACGGCATTTCTCTGCCGACTGCCGCGACCGAGGAGAAATTATAATCTATAACACATATGCTATTTCGATGTATTATTTGTTTCCGACATACTGGTTCCTCCGCGGCGTCGCCGACCGGGTCGTCCTCACGGAGTTCGACGCCGGTGCGGTGTGGACCGGTGACCCGACGGAGTTCGAGGGTTCGGACCGAGGGATCCGGACGTGGCCCGGCCGCACTCGCGTCCGTCCGCTCCGACCGAGCGCGGCGCGAGGCCCCTTCCCGGCGCGAGGACGGCACCGCGTGCGAACCCCGAGAAACCGAACGACGGGACGGTGGCCGGCCGCCCCGTCCAGCGGTGGTGTCAACAGGGCCGAAAAACACGAGCCGTTCCCGTGGGTCGCGGCCCGGGCGCCGGTTCAGGATCCAGCCGGTAAGTTTTGTCGCTTTCGTGCGCGCGTCGTCGCCGTCCGGACCGGCCACCGTCGCCGGGTTCAACTCGACGACGCCCCGACGGATCAGTATGTCGAGCCGGGACGTCGAGTGGGACGAGGCCGCGGTTCGCGAACTGCACGGGGAACTGGTCGACCTTTACGGCCCGGTCGGCACGAGCGACGCGCACGGCGCCGACGGCGACGCCGAGCCGGGCGAGGGCGTCCGACAGCTGGTGACGACGATCCTCTCGCAGAACGTCGCCGACGAGAACACCGAGCGCGCCGCCGAGAACCTCTTTTCCACGTACGACGGCTTCGCGGCCGTCGAGGAGGCGCCGGTCGACGACCTCGCCGAGGTGATCCGCGTCGCGGGGCTGTCGGAGACGAAAGCGGCCCGGATCAAGCGTGCGCTCGCGGCGGTCCGGGAGGAGACCGGCGGCGCCTACTCGCTGGCGTTCCTCGACGCGATGCCCGCCGACGAGGCGAAGGCCTGGCTCACGGACGTCAAGGGTATCGGCCCGAAGACCGCCAGCGTCGTGCTCAACTTCCACTTCGGCAAGCCGACGATGGCGGTCGACACCCACGTCGAGCGCGTCTCCAAGCGGTTCGGGCTCGTCCCCGAGTCGGCGTCGAACGCCCGCGCCCACGACGTGCTCGACGCCGTCGTCCCCGACGACCTCACCTACCCGCTGCACGTGCTGCTGATCGAACACGGGCGGACGCACTGCACCGCCCGGTCCCCGGACTGCGACAACCCCGTCTGCGAGCGCTACTGCGACTGCGAGGGCTGCTGAGTACGAACGGGGGCCGCCCCGACGGCGGCTTCCCGGCCGGCGCGCGTCCGGCCGGATGCGACGCGTGCACACGCCTCGGACAGTTTTTATACGACGGGGTGACACCGAGCGAACACGATGGTCGGCATCGACGAACCGCTCCCCTCCGCCTCGCGGTAGGCCGTTCGCCCACACCGGTTCGGGTCCCCGCGGACCCCGCCGGCGTGACGGCGGGCGGCCGAACGGCGAGGCCGCTCGCGTCGCTCGCTCACAGCCACCCCGTCACGCCACAGATGTACGCACCCGGTCCCCGACCGTCCGCCGAACCGCACGCCCACCGCCACCCCCGATCGCTGACCGCCGCCGTCGCGCTGGCGCTGCTCCCCGCGGCCCTGCTCGTCGCGGCGTCGTTCCCCTCGCTGACGCTGGGCGCCCTCCTGGGCGCCGCCCTCCCCCGGGTCGCCGCGGCCGCGAGCGCGCGAGTTCCGCGTCTGGTCGCCGACACGCGCACCCGGCTGAGCGCGTGAGCGACCCGAGGTCCCCCCCGTAGATGGAGCCGCTGATCCGCCGGCGTCGCCCCTCCCGTATTCCCCCCGCTGACGACGCTCCCCTGTCGCCGGTAGTCCCGTCGCGGCCCCTCCTCTCGACGCCCGACCGATCCTACCGACAACGCCCGTCCCAGGTCCCGACTCACCTGCCCGTGCCGAGTGTCGGCCCGGTCGGCCGTTCCGTCTGGGCCGCGTAGAGGTCCGCGTAGGCTCCATCGTCGGTCAGGAGTTCGGCGTGGGTGCCGGACTCGACGACCGTTCCGTCCTCCATCACGTGGATCGCGTCCGCCCCGGTCACCGTCGATAGCCGGTGGGCGATCCCGACGACTGCGTAGTCCCGGTCGAGCCGTTCGATCCCCGCGTGCACCTCCGCCTCGAGGTGGCTGTCGAGTTCGCTCGTCGCCTCGTCGAGGACCACCACGTCGGCGTCGGTCACCAGCGCGCGGGCGATGGCGACGCGCTGGCGTTGGCCGCCGGAGAGCCTGACGCCGTCGTCGCCGAGCACCGTGTCGTAGCCGTCGGGGAGGTCGTCGAGGAACTCTGTGACGCGCGCGATCCGGCAGGCCTCCGCGATCGCCGCGTCAGTCGCCTCCCGGTTACCGACCGTCAGGTTGTACCGGAGCGTCTCGTTGAACAGGTGCGGGGTCTGGCCGACGACCGCGACGCGGCCGCGCCACTCGTCGACCGAGAACCGACCGATCGGGACGCCGTCGGCGCGGATCTCCCCCTCGTCCGGTCGGTACAGCCCCGCCAGGAGCGACGCGACCGTCGACTTCCCGGCGCCGGAGGGTCCGACGAACGCGACGAATTCGCCGCGCTCGACGGCGAAGGAAACGCCCCCGAGGACGGCGCCGTCGCCGGTCGGGTAGCCGAAGCCGACCCCGTCGAACTCGACGCGTTCGACGGGTTCGTCGACGGATCCCTCCCCCCAGTCCTCGCGGTCGCGGCGGAGGCGGTCGAGGAACGCCCGCGTCCGGACGAGGTGAGGCAGGTCGTTGTCGATGTCGTACGCGAGGGCGTTGAGCGAACTGAGCCGCGGCGCCAGCCGAAACATCGCGAACAGGAACACGCCGAGGCCGGCCAACGAGAGCGACGCGACCCGCGCCCCGAGGTAGATCAACCCGAACACCGTCGCGGCGGCGAAGAACTGGTTCAGGTTCGCGAGCGCGGTCTGGTTCCGTTGCTTCCGGACCGAGGCGCGCGCGTGGCGGTCCACGGCCTTCCGGAACTCCGCGCTGAGTTCGTCGTCCAGGCCGAACAGTTTCACCTCGCGGATCCCCTGTATCCCAGCCTGGAGCACCGACTGAACGCGCTCGTTGGCCCGGGCGATCCGGTCGCCGACGCCGTAGCCGGACTCGAAGGCGTATCGGCTGACGAACATGAACGAGATCAGAACGACGCCCGTGACAGTCATCAGCCACGGCGCCAGGAGGAACGCGACGAGCCCGTAGGCCGCACACACGAGCGTCGTCTTGACCGCGCGGACGATACGCGTGATCGCGCGGCTGGCGTAGCTCGTCTGGGTGAGCACGGCGTTCAACAGTTCGTCGGAGCCGTGCTCGTCGAAGTAGGCCGTCCGCGCGTCGAGGGCGGCCTCGTAGCTCTCGACCCGGAGGTGCCGCTTGTACCCGGTGTTGAGTATCGCGGCCAGCCAGGCGACGCCGACGCCGAGGGCGTACCGCACTGCGAGGACACCCCCGACGCCGGCGACGATGTACTCGAGAGTGAACGGGATCCCGAGGAGGTCGTACGCCTCGAGGAACAGCCGCGTCGCCCCCGACGGGTCGCTCCCGCCGCCCCCCTGGAGGACGGTGACGATCGGGAGAATGAAGCCGAGGCCGACCCCCTCCATCGCGCCGACGAGGACGCTCAACGCGACGATCCCGACGGCGAGGGTTGGACGGTAGGCGACTACCTCGCGGACCGCGGCGACCTTCTCGCGCGTCGATACCTCCTCGGGTCCCTCCGTCGTCGAGTCTGTCATGGCGGCGTCGGATCCGTCGTCGCTGTGTCGGTCATGAGTGGTCCCGGTCGGCGGACGCCCGGCGGCACCCGACCGCGGTTTCTACCCGCGATGCCACCCTCTCCCGGTTAAGTAGTCGGCGACTGACCCGTCCCCGGAGCCGTTTACACCGGCTGTCGTCCGTGCGGAAGGGCCGTCAAGGGGGTTATCGAACGGATACCTATGTGTGGACTCCGACACCGCGCGGACGATGGTCGGAGCATGTGGCGTCATCGGCGGCGAGCACCCGATCGAGGGGCTGTCGGACTCGCTCGTTCGGACGGGCGACGAGCGGGTCGACACGTACGAGGACGGGGAAGTACGACTCCGTAGCGTCAGGCACCGGAGCCGATCCGGTGAGAATCCCGGTCGATCGCCCGACGGGGGTGCCCTCGTCTGGGTGTGGGGGAACGTTCTCGGCACGCAACTCGACGAGACACACCGGCCGCGACCGCTCGACGAGCCGGTTCCCACCTACTGTGCACGGCTCTACGAGGAGCACGGACTCGAGTGCATAGAACGCCTGAACGGCGACTTCGTCGGGATCGTGTACGACCGCGAACGGTCGACCGTCTCGCTGTTCACGGACCGCCTGGGAACGCGGCCGCTGTTCGTCACGGAGGCGGACGACGGCGGGGTCGTGTTCTCCTCCCACGTCCAGTCGCTGGACCGATACCCGGCGGTCTCGCTGTCGTTCGACGACGAGTACGTCGCCGAGCACCTCTCGTGGCGCGGCGGGCCGCTCGGCGTGAAGACGCCGTTCGAGGGCGTCGAGGCGGTCCTCCCGGGGACGGTCACGACGTACGACCTCGCCGACGGGTCCGTCGAGCGGGACACCTACTGGCGCCCTCGGCCCTCCACCGACCGCGAGTTCGACGGCTTCGACGGGTTCCTCGGGGAGTTCGTCGAGCGCTTCCGGGCGGCGACCGAGGCGCTGACGCGGGATCGATCGAAGGAGTACGGGATCCTCCTGAGCGGGGGGAGCGACGCCCGCCTGGTGCTCGCGGCGCTCCCGGACGACCTCGACGTGACCGCCTTCCACATGGCCGACTGGATGAGCAGGGAGGCCCGGGTCGCCGAGCGGATCGCCCTCGAGAAGGGGATCGAGTTCCACTTCCTCCGGCGTGACCCGGACTACATCGGTCGGGTACTCGACAGCTCCCCGGAGTACTGGAACTTCCAGCAACTGTTCAATCAGGCGTGGGCGGAGGGCTTCATCGACGAGATCCGATCGGAAGTCGACGTACTCCTCACCGGCCACTTCATGGACACTATGTACAAGGGGCTGTTCGTCCCCGTCAGACACGTCGACCTCGGACCGCTCGGCGTCCGGGAACTGCCGGTCGAGCTCCCGATCACGTCGGTCGAGGAGTATCACGAGGAACTCGGGTGCCGCGTCCCGGGCTACCTCGACACGGACGTGGACCTCGCGGCCGTCGCACGTCGGAACGTCCGGCACACGGACGACGGCGTCGAGGCGTACGGCGTCCAGTACGATTCCTTCCACGACTTCGTCCTGGCGCGACTGCACTACCCCGCGACGACCGACCCGCTGTTCAGGCAGTGCCTCCGCGAGGGGCTGGAGCTACGGGTCCCGGCCCTGGATCGCCGGATGATCGACCTCTGGGACGCGATGCCGACGCGGTACAAGATCCGCCGCAACGTCGTCAACGCGGCGGTCGCGAAACTGGACGCCGACCTCGCGTCGATCCCCCACGCGGACAGCGGCGTCGCGGCCGGGCGCTCGCGGTTCGCGCACCTCCTCGGACACGTCCCGATGAACGCGCTGGCCGGGCTCTCGCCGTTCGACGCGGTCCCAGCCGACCACCTGAACCACCACCCGTGGGGGAACCAGTCACAGTTGATCCGCGAACGGGACTACGTCGCGGACGCGCTCGACGAGTCCGAGGAACTGATCCGCGCGCTCCCGTTCCTCGACGGCGACGAGGTACGCGAGTGCTACGAGATGCACCTCGACGGGGCGAACATGACGAAGTACCTCTACCGGCTCGTCACCTTCCTGAAGGCGCCCGTCACCGGCCGGATCGCCGGGATGGGAAACGGCGCCGGCGACGACGCGGTCGAGGGGGAGGTCACCTCGGACGCTGCCGCCGGCGACACGCGCGCGTCGGATCGGCGCCGACTCCGGGGCGACGCGGACGACGACTGACCCGGGCCGCCACGGGCCGTCCTCGGTCTGTGCGCTACTTGAACATCCCCGGCCGGCTCCGACCCCGGAGCGGCCGTGCCGGACGGGCGCCGACACGGTCCGACGTGACGCATTCACGGGGCTGACGACAGGGTCCGGCGGGGCTGTCGTCGTCAGTCGGCGGGACTCGCCGACTGCTCTGCGAACGTGTCGTATCGTGTCCGGAGGGGCCCGACTCGGAAGAGGGAGCCGGAGGGAGGTAGGTCGGTCCGGTCCGGCGAATCGCGGTGTGGTCTGGGGGCGATGCTACGATGCGGCGGGCCGCATCACATTCCCTTTCCGCCGTCGTCGTTGTCGTCGTCGTGGTTTACGTGTTCTGACATCGGTCTCACCTCCGGCCGTCTGTTCCGGGGGAACCGATATTGGAATCGGCGGACTAACTTCCCACCCCTCGCATCGTCGACGCGACCCCAGGTCAGTAGCCGAGTGTTAACCCCGTCCACCCCGGATGCCCGTCAGTCACGTGCGGCTGTCATCGCCTCCCACGGGACGGCGGGTATCGAACCGGGCGGCACCAGGCCGGGCGTTCCCGTTCCCCTGCCGACCGGGGGGTTATCAGCGACGTCCGTGGCGCGGACGTTTGCCTCGCCGCTGTCGAGGTCCGGGGGGGACGGCACGTCGGCCGACATGACGGGCCCGGTCGGGACCGACGACGTCCGCCGCCTGGGAACCGCGGTCAGATTCTTGTGCGGCGGGGGCGAACCGCCGGACGGTGACGATGTGTGTGAGCCGAATCCCGCCGGTCGCGGCCGGGCCGTCCGGCCGTGCCCGCCGGGCGTCGAGAGGGGTACCCGGACGGCCCGACCGCCGCGGCGTCCGGGGGGTGACGGATGAGTGAGGCGGACCGCTCGCTCGCGGGGCTGTTCGCCCCCGGGCGCGTCGCCGTCGTCGGCGCGACCGACCGGGAGGGGTCGGTCGGCCGGGCGGTGACGGAGAACCTCCTGTCCGGCTTCGAGGGGACCGTCGTCCCGGTGAACCCCAACCGAGAGTCCGTGCTCGGGGAGCCGTGCGTCGCGTCCGTCTCGGAGGCGGACGCCGACATGGCCGTCGTCGCCGTGCCGCCGGACTACGTCGTCGACGTGGTCCGCGAGTGCGGCGAGTCGGGCGTCCGGAACGTCGTCGTCCTCACGGCGGGCTTCGGCGAGACGGGCGCCGAGGGCGCCGACCGGGAGCGGGAGCTGACAGAGGTGGCCGCCGAGTACGACCTGAACCTCGTCGGCCCGAACAGCCTCGGCGTCATGTCGAGCCCGCTCGGCCTGAACGCCACGTTCGGCCCCGACGCGCCGCCCGCGGGCGGCGTCTCGTTCATGAGCCAGTCGGGGGCGTTCGTCACGGCCGTCGTCGACTGGGCCGCCGAGGCGGGCCTCGGCTTCAAGGACGTCGTCTCGCTGGGCAACAAGGCCGTCCTCGACGAGACGGACTTCGTCCGCGCGTGGGGCGACGACCCCGACACGGACGTGGTCGTCGGCTACCTGGAGAGCGTCGTCGACGGCCGCGCGTTCGTCGACGCCGCCCGCGAGGCGACAGACGACACGCCGGTCGCGGTCGTCAAGTCAGGCCGGACCGACGCCGGCGCGCAGGCCGCCTCCAGCCACACCGGCGCCATCGCGGGGTCCGACAGGGCCTACGAGGCCGGCCTCGACGCCGCCGGCGTCCTGCGCGCCGAGTCGGTCCAGGAACTGTTCGACGCGGCGCGCGCGCTCTCGGGCGGGACGGTCCCAGAGTCCGACGGCGTCGCCGTCGTGACGAACGCCGGCGGCCCGGGCGTGATGGCGACCGACGCCGTCGGCGACGCCGAGCGACTGCGGCTCGCGAGCTTCGCCGACGGGACGGTCGACCGGCTGGGCGAGACGATGCCCGAGGAGGCGAACGTGTACAACCCGGTCGACGTGATCGGCGACGCGGGCGTCGAGCGGTACGAGGCGGCGCTCGACGCCGCGCTGGCGGACCCGGACGTGGGCTCGGTCGTCGTGATCACCGCCCCGACCGCGACGCTCGACTTCGGCGAACTGGGCGAGGCGATCGCCGACGCCGCCGACGAACACGGCGTCCCGATGGCGGCGTGCCTGATGGGCGGCGGCCGCCTCGCGGAGGCGCGCGAGGTCCTCCGGGAGCGCGGGGTGCCCTCGTATTTCGACCCCGCGCGGGCGGTCGCAGGCCTGGAGTCGCTCGCCGAGTACCGCGAGGTCCGCGAGCGCTCGTACCCCGAGCCCGAGCCCGTGGACGCCGACCGCGAGCGCGTCCGCGAGATCCTCTCGTCGGTCGAGGACCGCCCGGACAACCGCCTCGGCGTCGAGGCGATGGAGATCTTCGACGCCTACGGGATCCCGACGCCCGAGGGCGCCGTCGTCGACGACCCCGCGGAGGCCGAGGCCGTCGCCGAGGACATCGGCGAGGAGGTGGTGATGAAGATCGTGTCCCCGGACATCCTCCACAAGTCCGACATCGGCGGCGTGAAGGTGGGGGTCCCGGTCGCGGAGGTCGCCGACGCCTACGAGGACCTGGTGGCCCGCGCCCGCAACTACCAGCCCGACGCGACGATCCTCGGCGTGCAGGTGCAGGAGATGATCGACCTCGACGCCGGCGTCGAGACCATCGTCGGGAGCCACCGCGACCCGCAGTTCGGCCCGCTCGTCATGTTCGGGCTGGGCGGCGTGTTCGTGGAGGTCATGGAGGACACCACCTTCCGGCTGGCGCCGGTCGGCCGCGAGGAGGCCGAGGGGATGACCGCCGACATCGACGCGGCGCCGCTGCTTCGGGGGGCCCGCGGTCGCGACCCGGTCGACCTCGACGCCGTCGTCGACGCGGTGGTCCGCGTCTCCCAGTTGGTGGCGGACTTCCCGAGCATCGTGGAGCTGGACGTGAACCCGCTGGTCGCGACGCCCGACGGGGTCCGGGCCGTCGACCTCCGACTCACCGTCGACCCCGAGGAGCTGGACTCGAACTCATGAACCCGTTACTCGTCACATCGACCGCCGAGAGCACCGGCAAGACGGCCGTCACGCTCGCGCTCGCGCGCATCGCCGCCGACCGCGGGCGCGAGGTCGGCTACATGAAACCGAAGGGCACGCGCCTCCGGAGCGTCGTCGGCAAGACGCTCGACGAGGACCCCATGCTCGCGCGCGAACTCCTCGGCGTCGACGCCGAGATGCACGAGCTGGAGCCGGTCGTCTACTCGCCGACGTTCGTCGAGGGGGCGATCCGCGGCCGGGAGGACCCCGCGGAGCTGCGCGAGCGCGTCGCGGACGCCTACGACGGCCTCGCCGCCGGGACGGACGCCATGTTCGTCGAGGGCGGCGGCGACGTGCGCACCGGCGGCGTCGTCGACCTCACGGACCCGGACGTCGCGGCCCTGCTCGACGCCGACGTGCTCCTCGTGGCGGAGTACGAGGACCCCGGCGACGTGGACGAGGTGCTGGCGGCCGTCGAGGACGTCGGCGACCGCCTGGCGGGCGTCCTGTTCAACCGCGTCGGCGACGCGGTGTACGACGACGTGGAGAAGGACGTGGCGCCGTTCCTCGACACCCGGGGGGTGGACACGGTCGGGGCGGTCCCCCGCGACCCGGACCTCGCGGGCGTGACCGTCGCCGCCCTCGCGGACGAACTCGGCGCGGAGGTGCTCGTCGAGGGCGACGACGACGCGCTCGTCCAACGGTTCATGGTCGGCGCGATGGGCGGCGAGGAGGCGCTGCGCCACTTCCGCCGGGCCCGCGACGTCGCGGTGATAACCGGCGGGGACCGATCGGACATCGCCACCACCGCGATAGAGGCCGCCAGCGTCCGCTGTCTCGTCCTGACGGGCGGGCACCGACCGTCCGGCTCCGTCCTGGGCAAGGCGAAGGACGCCGGCCTCCCCGTGCTGTCGGTGCCCGGCGACACGCTCACCACCGTCGAGCGCGCCGAGGACGTCGTCAGCAGCGGCCGGACCCGCGACGCGCGGACCATCGAGACGATGCGCGACCTGCTGGAGACGCACGCCGACGTGGACGCGCTGATCGGTCCGGCGGACGGGTAGCCGTCCCGGGCGCCCCGCCGTCTCTCGCTCCGTCCTCCCGTCGTCGACGGACCCCTCCCCCCGACCGCCCCCTCCCGCTCGGAAAGTTTTACAACCCCACTTGTGTTTGTGCAAATCGAATTGCCAATGACGGCGACCGACACCGTTCACGGCCGATGGGAGCACGCGCGGACGACTGTCACCCCGGCGCGGGCGCTGGCGACGGCGCTCGCGGTCGCGGCGCTCGGGTTCACCCTGCTGGCGTTGCAGGAGCCGACCGCCCACGAGGCGATGCACAACTTCCGCCACGCCGCCGGCATCGTCTGCCACTGAGATGCTCGCCGACTACCTGGTCCGGGGGGTGAAGGCGGGGCTCGTCGCGGGCGTCGTGTTCGGGCTGTTCGTGGCGCTCGTGGCGAACCCGCTTGTGGCGTTCGCGGACGAACGCGCACACGCGGGTCACGCGGACGGCACGGCCCACGAAGGCGAGCACGCCGTGGAGCCGGCCGGGCACGCGGACGAGGGGGCGCTCTCGGCGGCCGTGACGGACGCCGTCAGCGTCGTCTCGGGCGTCCTCTGGGGCGTGTTCCTCGGTGCGGCCGGGTTCGGGGTGGCGTTCTACTTCCTCGAACCGGTCGTGCCCGGGAGCGGCGCCGCCCGGAGCTACGTGTTCGGCGCGGCGGGGTTCCTCACCGTCTCGGTCGCGCCGTGGCTCGTGTTGCCGCCGGCGGTACCCGGCGTCGAGCGGGCGCTCGATCCGAACGCCGCGACGGCCGTGTACCTCGCGGCGACGCTCGCCGGCGGGGTCGCCTCCGTGCTCGGGATGTACGCGTACGCCCGGGTCCGACCCTCGCGCGGCCGCCTCGTGGCGACCGTCGCGGGCGCCGCGCCGTGGACGGCGTTCGTCGTCGTGACGGTCGGCGTCGCCGGCGTGCCCGCGGTCCCGACGCCGGACAGCCTGCCGGCGGACCTCGCGGCCGGGCTGGCCGGTGTAGTCGTCTTCGGCCAGGCGCTGCTGTGGCTGATCACGGCGGGCGCCCACGCCCGGTTCCGGGAGCGGTCGGGGCGGTCCGGTCAAGCCGCCGGTCCCGACGGGACGGGCCTCGCCGAGGCCGCCCCCGCGGGGAGCCGATGAGGGAGCGCAGCGTCGAGGTCGCCGAAGGCGGCTTCACCGACCACGTCCTCGTCTGCACGAACGCCCGCGACTCGGAGTACGCGGCCTGCGCGGAGGCCCACGGCGACGAGGTGCTCGACGCCGTCCGATCGTGGCTGAAGGACCGCGGGGTGTTCTGGTCGCGGGTCCACGTCGCCGAGACGGGCTGTCTCGGGCTGTGTAGCGCCGACGGGACAGCCGTCGCGGTCCACCCCCGCGGGCGGTGGTTCTCCGACGTGACGCCGGCGGACGTGCCCGACCTCCTCGCGGGCGTCTTCGGCCCCGACGCCTCGAACCTCGGCGTGCCGGCCGACGCGGCCGACCCGCCGCCGGAGTAAGCGGCCCCGCCGGACCGGCGCGCGCCGTCCCGGCCGTTCGCTCCGCCGTCCCCGACCCGCCGCGGGTCGTCGCGGACGGGTAGCCGGCGGTCCGCCCGCCCTAACACAAACTAACTTTCCTTAGAACAAACCAAATTGTTATTACTCGGGCCGCCTCCCGTGGAACCGATGCCTCGGATACCGTCGATACGCCTCCCGCACGACGCGAAGGCCGGGCCCACGAAGCCCGAAGTCCGGGCCGTGACGCTCTCGAAACTGGGGCTCACGCCCGCGGACCACTTCGTCGAGGTGGGCTCGTGCACCGGCGCGGTGACCGTCGAGGCCGCGCGGCGTGCGGGGCGCGTGACCGCGCTCGAACGCGAGCCCGAGCGCCTGGAGACGACGCGGAAGAACCTCGCGGCGAACGACACGGGCGACGCGGACGTGGAACTGGTCGCGGCCGAGGCGCCCGAGGGGCTGCCCGACGACGCGGACGCGCTGTTCCTCGGCGGCTCGCGAAACTTCGAGGCGGTCCTCGACCACGCCGTCGAGACGGGAGTCGACCGCGTCGTCATGAACGTCTCGCGGCTGGAGGTCGCCGGGCGCGCGGTCGAGGCGTTCCGCGACCGGGGCATCCTCGACGAGGTGGCCCAGTTCCAGGCGAGCCACGGGTACGAGCTGGCCGGCGCGACGAGCTTCGACTCGGACAACCCGGTGTACCTCGTCGCCGGCGGGGTCGCGGACGGCGGGGCGGCGGACGACGGAGACTCCGGGGAAGCAGGGGTGAGCGACGCGTGACGCTGTACGGCGTCGGGCTCGGCCCGGGCGCGTCGGACCTGATCACGCTCCGTGGGCGGCGCGTGCTGGAGTCGGCCGACACGGTCTACACCCCCGGGCGGCTCTCGCGCTCGGTCGCCGTCGAGCACGTCCCCGAGTCGCGGCTGGGGGACCTCGACTTCCCGATGACGCGCGACCCCGAGGAGCTCCGCCGGGCGTGGCGCGAGGCCGCCGACGCGGTCGCGCCCGTCGCCCGCGACGGAGACGCTGCGTTCGTCACCCTCGGCGACCCGAACGTCTACTCGACGTTCGGGCACCTCCGGCGGACGCTCGACGCCTTCCACCCCGACGTGGCGGTGGAGACGGTGCCGGGCGTCTCGGCGACGACGGCGTTCACGACCGCCCTCGGCGTCGAGGTGGAGGCCGGCGCGGGGCTGGCGCTCCGGGAGGCCGACGCCGGGCGGTCGCCGACGGGCCCGGACCGGATGGTCCTGTTCAAGGTGACCGACGCGCCGGCGACCCACGAGGGGCTCGTCGAGGCCGGCTACGAGGTGACGTACGGCCGCCGGCTGTTCATGGAGCAGGGCGACAGCGTCGTCACCGACGACCCCGAGGAGGTCGCCGACCGCGACTACTACACGCTGGCGTACGCCCGACGCCCGGACGCCGGCGAGGAGCCCGCCACCGCGGCGTTCGCGGAGGCGGACGGCGCGTCTGCGGGGGAGGCCGGCGGCGAGGCGGCCGACGGCTCGGGGGTGACGGGCCGGTGACCGACCCCTCCGACCTCCCGGACCCGGCGACCGAGGTGCTGGAGGACCGCGAGGGCATCCCGTTCGCCGGCGCCGGCCCCGGCGACCCCGGCCTGCTGACGGTGCGCGGGCGGGCGCTCCTCGCGGACGCCGACCTCGTCGTGCACGCGGGGTCGCTGGTGAACAGCGAGCTGCTCGACGCCTTCTGCGACCACGCCGAGCGGGTGAACTCCGTCGGGAAGGACCTCGAGGAGCTGGTCCCGCTGATGCGGGACGCCTACGAGGACGGCCGGACGGTCGTCCGCCTGCACTCGGGCGACCCCTCGGTGTACGGCGCGGCGCTGGAGCAGATGGACGCGCTGGAGGCCGAGGGCGTCCCGACGTACTTCGTCCCGGGCGTCACCTCCGCGTTCGCCGCGAGCGCGACGCTCGGCACCCAGCTGACGCTCAACGAGGTGGCGAACCACGTCGCGTTCACCCGGCCGCAGGGCAAGACCCTGAGCCCCGAGGAGGACCACATCTCGGAGTTCGTTCGCATGGGCGACGTGACCACCTGCATCTACCTCGGCACGCACGCGGTCCGCGAGACGATGGAGCGCCTGCTGGACGACGGCGTCGACCCCGACACGCCCGTCGCGGTGGTGTACCACGCCTCCTGGCCGGACGAGGACGTGATCCGCGGGACGGTCGCCGACGTCGCCGACGCGGTCGAGGAGGCGGGGTACCGCGCCTCAGCGCTCGTGGTCATCGGCGAGGCCGTCACCGGCGGCGGCTACGAGCGCTCGTACCTCTACGGCGAGTGGGCGAGCGGGGGGAGCGACGACGCGGAGGGGGCGGAGACGGACGCGGAGGCGGCCGACCCGGACGCCGAAGCGGCCGAGAGCGACGACTGACACCGACACCGACAGCGAGGACCACGACATGAGCACGGACGACGACACGACGGACGCATCGACCGGCGACACCGCGGAGTCGGACGCTGGCTCCGACTCCGACTCGGGCGGCGGGCACTGCTCGACGCCCGACTCCGACGGCGAGGTCGCCGAGACGCTCGGCATCGTCACCTTCGAGCGCAAGCGCGACACCGCCGAGGAGATAAGACGGGGGCTCGCGGACCGCTACGAGCGGATCGACCTCCTGGAGTACCACGGCGACGTGTTCGCCGAGCACTGGGGCGAGTACGACGTGTTCTGCGGGCTCATGGCCAGCGGCATCGCCATGCGCAAGACCGCGCCCCTGCTGGACGACAAGTGGGACGACCCCGCGGTGGTCGTCGTCGACGAGGAGCTGACGTGGGCCATCCCGCTCACGGGCGGCCACCACGGCGCCAACCAGGTCGCCGACGACCTCGCCTCGCTGGGCGCGGTACCCGCGATGACGACCGCCAGCGAGGCGGCGGGCAAGCAGGGCGTCGAGGAGCGCGCGAAGGCGCTGGACGCCCACGTCGTCAACGGCGACTCGACGGTCGCGACGAACCTCGCCGTCCTCGACGACGACCTCGGCCCGGTCGCGCGCCTGGACGGCCCGCGGGCGGTCCTCGTCGGCGACGACGTGACCGTCCTCAAGCGCAACAGCGACCCCGAGGACGGCGTCGTCCTCGGGACGGGCAGCGTCTCGGGCGCGACCGCCGAGCAGTTCGACGCCGCCTGGGAGCGTGCGCTGGCGGAGGCCGACGCCGACTGGGACGACGTGGAGTTCGTCGCCACCGGTACCCGCAAGGAGGACGAACCCGGGCTGCTGGAGGCCGCGGAGGCGCGCGACCTGGGCGTGGTGAGCTTCGAGAAGGAGACGCTGGAGCAGTTCGAGGGGCCAACGCCGTCGCGCTCGAAGGAGCTGATCGGCTGGCCGGGCGTCTCGGAGGCGTCGGCGATCGCCGGCGGGCGCGACCACGAACTCGTCGTCGAGAAGATCGGCTACGAGGACAGCGTGACCGTGGCGGTGGGGCGATGAGCGGCGGTTTACCCCCGGGAACGCTGCCCGAGTCGCGCGCGGCCGCCGGCGGCGACCCCGACGGCGCGGCGCCCGACGAGTACGGCACGCTGTACGTCGTCGGTATCGGCCCGGGGCTCCCGGGCGAGATGACCGACCGTGCCCGGCGTGTCATCGAGCAGGCCGACTGCGTGATCGCCTCGAACCTCTACCAGGCGTTCCTCCGCGACGACGGCACCCTGCCGCCGGAGGAGGAGCAGGCGGACAGCGACCAGGAGCTGGTCCGCTCGTCGATGGGCAAGCAGGTCGAGCTGGCCCGCGAGGCGTTCGAGCGCGTCCGCGACGGCCAGGACGTGGCACACGTCTCCGGGGGCGACCCGAACGTGTACGGCAAGTCGGACCTGCTGTTCACGATGGCCGAGGCCGAGGAGGCGACCGACGTGCCCATCGAGATCGTCCCCGGCGTCACCGCGGGGCTGAGCCTCGCGGCGACGCTCGGCGCGCCGCTGTCGAACGACTTCTGCACCGTCTCGCTGTCGGACAAGTGGCGCGGCTGGGAGGAGATCGAGGAGAAGCTCCACGCCGCCGCGGTCGCCGACTTCGTGATCGTCCTCTACAACTGCTGGCGCGACTACGAGCGCGCGATCGAGGCGATCCGCGAGGCCCGCCACGACGACGTGCCCGTCGCCATCGTCAACGACGCCGGCCGGGGGGACGCCGGCCGCAACGTCGACGGCGAGACGTACACGATCACGACGCTCGGCGAGGCGACCGACCACGACGGGGAGGTCGGCGGGATGGGCACCTCCATCCTCGTCGGCACCCACGAGACCGAGGTCTGGCGAAACGACTACCGCGACTACCTCGTCACCCCGCGCGGCGGGCGTGACGTGGAGGACTTCTGAACACACACCACACACCGATGAGCGACGCATGCGGCGGAACGACGGACGAGGCGGACAGCGCGGACGAACACGACGCCGACGCGGGTACCGGGACGACCACCTGCGGCGCGACGACCGACGGGGGGACGGCCGCCGAGGCGGCCGAGACCGACGCGGGCTCCACGGGCTCGTCCGCGTGCGGCGCCTCCTCGTCGGGGGCCTCCGACAGCGACTCCACGAGCGCCTGCGGCGGCGGCGCCTCCAGCGACACGGAGGAGAAGGTGGAGGCGACCGTCGACGACTTCGACGCCGACCCGGGACGGCTGGTCGCGGTCGGGCTCGGCCCCGGTCACGCCGAGGGCATGACCGCGCGGGCGAAGTCCTCGCTGGCCGACGCCGAGCACATCGTCGGCTACACCACCTACATCGACCTCATTCCCGACGAGATCACCGAGCAGGCCGACGAGCTGTACGACACGCCGATGTGCGGGGAGGTCTCGCGCACCGAGGAGGCGATCGACCGGGCGCTCGCCGGCCACGACGTGGCGATCGTCGGCTCCGGCGACCCGAACGTGTACGCGCTCGCGGGGCTGGCGCTGGAGATCCTGGAGTCGAAGGGGGCGACCGCCTCGATGGTCGACTTCGAGGTCGTCCCCGGCGTCCCCGCGGCGCAGTCCTGTGGCGCCCGCCTCGGCGCGCCGCTGGTGAACGACTCCGTGTCCGTGTCGCTGTCGGACCACCTCACCCCGATGGAGGAGATCGAGTCGCGCCTGCACGCCGTCGCGGGCGAGGGGTTCACGATCACGATCTACAACCCCTGGAGCCGCAAGCGCCGCGAGAACTGGGAGACTGCCTGCGAGATCCTCCGGGAGCACCGCCCGGACGACACGCCGGTGGGCATCGTCCACGGCGCCGGCCGCGACGACGAGGCCGTCGAGATCACCACCCTCGGCGAGCTGGAGTCGTACGGCGAGACCGACCTCGTGGACATGACGACGACGGTCGTCGTCGGCAACGAGGACACGTACGTGTGGGACGGCCGGATGGTCACCCCGCGCGGCTACGAGACCAAGTACGACTACTGAGATGAGCGAGCCAGCCAGCTACACCGTGACGGTCGACCGCGACGCCTGCGACGGCGTGTTCGCGTGTCTCGTCCGCGACCCGCGGTTCGTCGAGGACGACGACGGCCTCGCCGCCGTCGACGCCGCCGACGCGGAGTCGGTCGAGCGGACCGACGCGAGCGTGACCGCCACCTTCGCGGACGACCGCGTCGACGACGCGCGACAGGCGGCCGCGGCGTGCCCGCTCGACGCCATCGCGGTCGCCGTCGAGACCGGGGCCGCGGAGGCGGGGGAGGTGCCCGACCGATGAGCGGGACCGCCGAGGCGGACGACACGGACAGCGCCGTCGGCGACGCGCCGCTCCCCGACGCGCCGGACGACCTGCTCGCGGCGACGCCCGAGGCCGCGTACCTGTGGGGACGCGTCGCCGCCGACGGCGCGGTCGCCGACCGGGAGGTGACGGTGCACGTCGGCGACGCGGCGGCGGCCGAGCGGGTCGCCGCCCTGTTCGGCGAGCGCGACGTGGACCGCGCTCGCGAGGTGACCGAACGCGAGTACGCCCACAACACCGACGTGACCCGCACGAGCGACGAGTACGTCGTTCGGGCGGAGACGCCCGCGGCCCGCCGGGCGGCGGCCGCGTTCGGCCTCCCGACCGACGGCGACGTGTCCGGCGGCTACCGCTTCTCGGCGCTCGCCGACCACCGCCGCCAGCTCCTCCGCGGGCTCGTCGAGGGCTGCGGGACGGTGTGTTACAAGTCGGACGCGAACGCCGTCGGCATCTCGGTCGTCCACGACGACGAGGCGCTGCTCGCGACCGTTCGCGATCACCTGGACGCCGCGCCCGTCGACGCCCCGTACGGCGACCTGAACGATTCTTCCTCGGGGGGCTACTGGTTCGGCGTCGCCGACGACGCCGGCCCCACCCTCGGCGAGTGGCTGTACGAGGGGAGCGCGGAGTCGGGCCTGTTCGCCCCACAGCGGCGACGCAAGACGCGAAAGAGCGTCGAGCGCGTCCGCGATGGGAGCGTCGGGGGCGACGAGGGCGACGCCGACGGGGGCCGGCCGTGAGCAGCGAGACCGCCCCCACCCCCTCGTCGCTCTCCGACGAGGCGGTACTGCTCGTGGGACACGGCTCCCGGCGCGAGAAGTCGAACGAGCAGGTGCGCACGCTCGCGGCCGACCTCGAATCCAGGCTCGGCATCCCGGTCGACGCGGCGTTCCTCGAACTCGCGTCGCCGGCAATCGACGAGGCCGTCGCCGGCCTCGCCGGCGCCGTCTCGCGGGTTTCGGTGGTCCACCTGTCGCTGTTCGCGGCCAGCCACGTCAAGAACGACGTGCCGCTGGCGGTGAAGCGGGCGCGCGCCGAGCACCCCGACCTGGAGATCCGGAACGGCTCGCACCTGGGGGTCCATCCCGCCCTGCTCGACCTGCTCGACGACCGCGCGGCGGCCGTCGAGCGCGAGTTGGGCGTCGACCGCGCGGACGACGAGGTGTCGGTCGTGCTGTGCGCCCGCGGCTCCTCGGACCCCGACGCGAACGCGGACGTCCACAAACTGGCCCGCCTGCTGTACGAGGGGCGGGCCTTCGACGACGTGCGCGCCACCTTCATCGGCGTGACCGAGCCGACGCTGGACGAGACGCTCCACGCCGTCGCGCGCGAGCGCCCCGACGCGGTACTCGTGCTGCCGTACATGCTCGGCGACGGCGTCCTCACCGGCCGGATCAAGGAGGGCGCCGAGGAGTTCGACGGGGAGTACCCCTACGTCGACGCGTCGTACGGCGAGCCCCTCGGCACTGACCCGCGGCTGCTCGACGTGCTCTCGGACCGCTGGCAGGAGGCCCGCACCGGCAGCGTGGAGATGTCCTGTGACACCTGCAAGTACAAGGTCGAACTCGACGGCTACGAGGAGGACGAGGGCGGCGCCCGTGCGATGCTGCGCGCCCTGAACCACAGCGCGGCCCACGCGGACCGCGAGGACGTGGACGACGACCCCCACGCCCACGACGCCCCCGCGAACCACGTCGCGGTCTGCACGAACCAGACGTGCGCGGCCGCGGGGTCGCCGGCCGTGCTGGAGCGGCTCCGGCAGGCCGTCCGCGACTCCGACGCCTGCGACGCGCGCGTCACCCGCACCTCCTGTCTCGACCAGTGCGGCGACGGCCCGATGGTGGCCGTCTACCCCGACGGCGTCTGGTACGGCGGCGTCGGGGAGGAGGACGCCGAGCGCATCGTCTCCTCGCACCTCGACCGCGAGCGCATCGTCTCCGACCTCGTCCACGACACGTTACAATGAGCTGTCTCGAACTCGAAGCCCTGCGACTCGGCCTGATGACCGTCCTCGGCACCGACGACCGCGCCGCCCGCGAGCACGCCGAGAAGGAACTGGAGGGGGAGCTGGAGGGGCCCATCGAGGGGCTCGCGACCGCAGAGTCCCTCGACGAACTCCGTCGCCACCTCGACGCCGCGCTCGTGGACCTGGAGGAGGAGGTGGCGACGCTCGACCCCGACGACCCCGAGGCGGACTACGTCCGGGGCCGGCTGGTCGCCGTCCGCGACGCCGAGCGGAGCCTCGCGCGCCTGGCGACCCACGGCGAGGGCCTGCTCGACGGCCTCGGCGAGACCCACCACGACCTGCACGATGCCTTCCCCGTCGAGGAGTGAGGCGGCGGGCGCGGGGAGCCCCCGGGCCGACGCGCACGCGGCCCGGTCGCTCGGCGCGGTCGACCCGGGCGGCTCGCGCCAGCGGGGGCGCCGCTCGGCCGTCGCGCTGACGGCCGACCTGGTCGTCGTCGGGACCGCCGCCGGCGACCTCCGGGCGTTCGAGCGCGCGGGAGGGACCGCCGGCGACGGTACCGGAGCCGACTCCCTCGGCCCGGAGCGCTGGCGCCTGGCGGGCGACGAGCCGGTCGTCGCGCTCGCGCCGTTCGCCGGCGGCGCGCTCGCGGGCACCCGCGGCGAGCGCGGGGTGATCCGCCTCGTCGCCGCCGACGGCACGGAGCGGTGGCGACTGGAGGCCGCGGACGACGTGGGACCGCCCGCGAAGGAGACGCGCTTCTGGTACCCGTTCGTCGCCGCGATGGAGACCCACGGCGACCGGGCGTACGTGGCCGCGCGGCGGTACGAGCGGCGGTCGACGGACGGGGACGCCGACGGGGGGAGCGACCGACGCTTCGAGAGCGTCGTGTACGCGCTCGACCCGGACGGGACCGTCGCGTGGCGATACGCGGCCCGCGCCTCGCCCGTCGCGATCGCGGCCGACGGCGACCGGGTCGCGGTCGCGTACAACCGCTGTCCGGAGCCCGACGCCCACGACGACGGGCTGGTCGTGCTCGACCCCGATTCGGGCGACGTTCGGCTCCGGTGGGACCCCCGGCGCGCGCCGGACGCCGGCGGCGACGCGGACGCGAGCAGGCCCGTCGGCGACGTGGCGCTCACGCCCGACGGCCACGCGGTCGCGAGCCACGCCGACTACCGCGGCTACCTCCTCGACCGCGACGGGGCGGTCCACGCGTCCGTCGACCTCGGAACGCCCGTCGAGCGACGGACGGGCGAGGGAGCCGAGGCGGACGAGGGGAACGCGGCCGGGACCGACGCCGAGGGCGGCACGACCCCCGACGCGACGGAGCGGGTGTACGCCTACCCGAACCATGTCCACGCCGGCGCGGGGGGCGTCGCGTTCGTCGTCGGCAACACCTTCCCGGAGGAGGGCCGCGAGACGGCCGCGCGCCACCCGGCCGAGCACACGGCGGTCGGCGTTGACCGTTCGGGCGAGGAGCGCTGGCGCGCGGACGCGGGCGGCTTCGCACACCACGTCGCGGGCACGGCCGACGCGCTCGCGGTGCCCGCGGCCCAGCACTTCCGCGACCGCGATCCGTCGGTCCACGGGGTGCGCGTGTTCGACCTCCGGACCGGCGAGGCGACGGTGCTCGGTACCGAGGGCGTCGCGACCGCGGTCGCGCTCGACGCCGACGCCGTCGCCGCCGTCGAGGAACCCGTCGCCTACCACGACGACGACGCGGGCGAGCGCGGCGGGTGCCGCCTCCACCGCTGGCCGCGCTAGCCGAACCGGTCCGGTCCGGTCCCGTCAGCGATACCGTCCGGGCGCCGACGGTGGCGCGCGCGATCCGGGGGCCGGTGACGCCACGGACCCGAAGAAACAGCTATTCTCCGTGGGAGAGTATGGTGATCGGTGACGCTTGTCACCGTGAGCTACATGAACGACCTACCTGATGCGGTCGCGGTGGTGACGGGAGCGGGATCGGGGATCGGCCGGGCGACGGCGCTGCGGTTTGCCGAGCACGGCGCGCGCGTCGCCGTCGCGGACGTCGACGAGGCGGGCGCCGCCGAGACGGTCGAGCGGGTCCGCGACGCAGGGGGGGAGGCGGTCGCCTTCGCGGTCGACGTCAGCGACGAGGAGAGCGTCGCGGCCCTGGTCGAGGCGGTGACCGAGGAGTTCGGCGGGATCGACGTCGCCCACAACAACGCCGGTATCGAGGGCGAGGGCGGCCCGATCACCGAGCAGTCGATCGAGAACTGGGACCGGGTGATCGACGTGAACCTCCGGGGCGTCTTCCTCGCGATGAAACACGAGGTACCGGCGATGCGCGACCGCGGCGGCGGCGCGATCGTCAACACCGCGTCAGTCGCGGGGCTCGTGGGTGCCGCCGGACTGACGCCCTACTACGCCTCGAAGCACGGGGTGGTCGGACTGACGCGCTCCGTCGCCGTCGAGACCGCCGAGGACGACATCCGCGTGAACGCGGTCTGCCCCGGGGTCATCGACACGCCGATGGTGGAGCGGTTCACGGGCGGCGACGCGGCCGCCGTCGAGGAGACCGTCTCGCCCCAGGCGATGAAGCGCATGGGAACGCCCGAGGAGGTCGCCGACGCGGTCGTGTGGCTCTGCTCGGACGAGGCCTCCTTCGTGACCGGGACCGCGCTTCCGGTCGACGGGGGGTACACGGCGCAGTGACCGGACCAGCCGGGCCCGGACGCGGGTGAGAACGACCCCTGTCGGGCGTCCGTCCGCGCTACTCGGCGTCGGATCCGGGACCGCGGATCCCCGCGACACGGTGTCCGGTGGTCCCGCCGAGTTCGCGGTCGACCCGTCCGGCCGACAGCGCCGAGAGGGGCACCCGCTCGCCCCCGGTCGACTCGACGAGCGTCGGGACGGCCCCCTCGCGGTCGCCGGCGTCGACCACGAGCGTCCGGTCGGCGACCTCGCGGAGGCGCCCGCCGGCCTCGCGGACGGCCGCGGTGGGCCGCTCGACGCCGTTGGCGCCGCCGTCGGTGACGACGACCGCCAACGACACGTCCGCGTCGGCGCGCGCGAGCGTGTCCGCGGCGGCGTCCACTCCCGCCGCCAGCGGGGTCCGGTCGCCCGTCGGGAGGTCCTTCAGGTGCCGTGCCGCCCGGCCGACGTCGTCGGTCGGCGGGAGCAACACGGCGGCGTCGTCGCCGGCGAACGCCACCAGCGAGACGGCGTCGCGGTGCTCGTAGGAGTCGCGCAGCAGGTCGACGGCGGCGCCCTTCGCCGCCCGCATCGGCCCGCGCATCGAGGCGGAGGCGTCGACGGCGAAACACACCAGCGCCTCCGCGTCGCCGGCGCGGACCGACCGACGCAGGTCGCGCTCCTCGACCGCGCGGCCGCCGCGCTTGGCCGCCGCGCGGACCGAGGCCCCGGCGTCGACGGGGTCGTCGGCGGTCGCGCGCTCGGTCCGGACGCGCGGGCCGGTCCCGCGCGTCGAGGGGGCGGCGCTCCCTCGACCGGCGCCGTCGCCCGCGGCCGCGCGGTCGGCGTCGGGCGCCTCGACGTCCGGGGCGACGGCGTCGCCGACGCCGGCGCGCTCGGAGCCGGGGACAAGCGGCGTCGCCCCGTCGGGGTCCTCGTCGGTCGCGTCGTCGGGGTCGGGATCCCCGCTCCCCTCCCCGGAGTCGCCGGCCCCGTCGTCCTCCGGTCCCCCGGGGGACGGGTCGTCGGTGCCGTCGTACCCGGCGTCAGTCGTTCCGGCCGAGGTCGGTTCGGGGGCGTCGCCACGGTCCCCGCCGTCTCCGGCCTCGGGGCGGTCCCCCCCGGCGTCGCCGTCGTTGTCACCGGTTCCGGCGTCGCGGTCGGGGGACCAGTCCCCGCCGTCTGCTCGATCGCCCTCGGCGTCCCTCGCGGTCTCGTCCACGTCGCCTTCCCCCGCCTCGTCGCCGTCGCGGTCGCTGTCCCCGTCGGCGTCCGTGCTCTCGCGGTCCGACTCCGTCCGGTCGTCGGACTCGTCGCCGTCCTCGCCGAGGTGGTCGTCGATCAGGTTCTCCGGGTCGGCGGCCTCCTCGAAGGGGTCGGTGCGGAGGCGGTGCGGGAGCGCCCACGAGGCGGCCTCGCGCACGTCGCCCTCGATCACCCGGGACCGTCCGTCGAGCGCGGCGAGGGTCCGGGCGCACCGCGCGGCCGCGATGTCGGCGCGGTGGCCGTCGACGCCGGCGTCCCGGCACAGGTCCACCAGATCGCGGACGAACGAGTCCGGGAGCGTCACCTCGGGGAGGCGCTCGCGGGCGTCGGCGACCGTCGCTGCCGGGTCCGGGAACTCGGGGTCCCGGTCGGGACCGTCGCCGTCGGCGTCGCGGCCGAGCGCGCGGTCGACCACCGCGACGCGGTCGGCGGTGTCCCGGAGGCCGGTCACGTCGACCGTGAGGTCGAAGCGGTCTCGTAGTTGCGGGCGGAGGTCGCCCTCCTCGGGGTTCATCGTCCCGATCAGGGTGAACTCAGCGGGGTGTGTCCGGGAAACGCCGTCGCGCTCGACCCTGTTCACCCCGGCCGCGGCCGCGTCGAGCACCACGTCGACGAGGTGGTCGTCGAGGAGGTTCACCTCGTCCACGTAGAGCACCCCCCGGTTCGCCCGCGCGAGCAGGCCCGGTTCGAACGTCGCCTCGCCGTCGAGCGCGCCCGCGACCGACAGCGACCCGACCACGGCCTCCCGCGTCGCCCCGAGCGGGAGCGTGACGAACGGCGCGGGCCGCGTCTCCACGGGGGGGTTCGCCCGGCGGCGACAGTCCGGGCACTGCCGGTCCCCGTCGCCGGGCGGACAGCCGAACGGGCAGTCCGCGACGACGCGCCGCTCGGGGAGGTAGCCCGCGAGCGCGCGCGCGAGCGTGGACTTCCCGGTCCCCTTCTCGCCGCGGACCAGCACCCCGGAGAGGTCGTCGTCCGTCCCGACCGCCAGCAGCGCCCGCTTCAGCTCCCCCTGGCCCACCACGTCCCCGAAGCCGGCGTCGGGCGTCGGTGGGTTTTTGTCCCCGCCTTCATCAATCACAGTTGACTTACAACAACGAGGGTTTACAAAGGTTATGACGACGCTCGGACTCTACACGGCGACGGAGAACGAACTGGGGGCGGTCGCGTCGGCGGCCGCGGAGACCGACGTGGAGCTGGTCGCGCGCTCGAAGGGCGACCTGGACGACCCCGCGGACGTGGACGCGTTCCTGTCCGACCTGGCCGAGGCCGACGCCGCGGCGGTCGTGCTGTGGCTCCACGGCGGCACCGACAGCATGCCCGGCTACGAGCGCGCCGTCGAGCGACTGCGCGAGACGGGGACCCCGGTCGTCGTGAAGGCGACCGGCGACGCGTTCGCCGACGAGGACACCACCGCCGACGACGAGGTGACCGACCGGGTCCGCGAGTACCTGGAGCGCGGCGGCGCCGCGAACCTCGCGAACCTCCTGCGGTACCTCGCGGACGCCTACGGCGCGGCGGCCGACGCTCCGCCCGGCGGCTACGAGTACGACGACCCGGTGGCGCTCCCCTCGGAAGGGGTGTACCACCCGGACTACCCGGGCGCGGCCTACGACGAACTCGTCTCGACGTTCGACCCCGACACCCCGACCGTGGGCGTCTGGTTCTACGAGTCCCACTGGACCCACGAGAACACACGGTACGTCGACGCGCAGGTGCGCGCGCTGGAGGACCGGGGCGTCGACGCGCTCCCGGTGTTCTGCAACCCCGCGGGCGACGAGAACGGCTGGGACGCAGAGCGCGTCACCGACGAGTGGCTGCTGGACGACGACGGCGAGCCGGTGGTCGACGCCGTGCTCTCGTCGTTCATGTTCGCGCTCTCGATGGACGAGCGCGGCCGCGACGCGGACGACGAGGGAGCGGGCGCCGAGGAGGTGTTCCTCGACCGGCTCGGCGTCCCGGTGCTCCAGACGGTCACGACGATGCGCTCGCGCTCGCGTTACGAGTCGAGCGACACCGGCGTGATGGGGTTCGAACTCGCGCTCTCCGTGGCGCTCCCGGAGTTCGACGGGAACGTGATCACCCACCCCATCTCCGGGAA
This sequence comes from Halobaculum sp. EA56, assembly GCF_051195075.1. Taxonomy (NCBI): domain Archaea; kingdom Methanobacteriati; phylum Methanobacteriota; class Halobacteria; order Halobacteriales; family Haloferacaceae; genus Halobaculum; species Halobaculum sp. EA56. The sequence goes on along the minus strand of NZ_JBNTJX010000005.1, from coordinate 118,908 downwards.
GGAGCGCACGGACGACGAGGCCGGAATCGGCTCGGCGCCGAAGCAGCACTTCCCGATCGACGACCGGGTCGACCACGTCGCGTCGCTGGCGGCCAACTGGGCGCGGCTCCGGCACCTCCCGAACGGGGAGGCCGACGTTGCCGTCGTCCTCCACAACTACCCGCCCAGCGACGACGGCATCGGCACCGCGTTCGGGCTGGACACGCCCGAGAGCACGGCGAACCTCCTCGCCGAACTCGACGAGCGCGGGTACGACCTCGGCGACGCCGGCCGGGAGGACGGCCCGCCGGCCGACGGCGCCGACCTCATCGACGCGCTCACGGCGCAGCTCACCCTCGACGACCGGTGGGTCGCCCCCGAGGACGTCCGCGAGCTGAGCGTCGACACGGTCGCGCCCGACACCTACCGCGAGTGGTTCGCGGACCTCGACGAGGGCTTCCGGGAGGCCGTGCTGTCGGAGTGGGGGGACCCGCCCGCCCGTCCGTTCGCGATCCCGGGCGTCGAGTTCGGGAACGTGCTCGTGACGGTCCAGCCGCCGCGCGGGTTCGGGATGGACCCGAGCAAGGTGTACCACGACTCGGACCTCCAGCCCCCGCACGACTACGTCGCCTTCTACGGCTGGCTCCGGGAGTCCTTCGACGCCGACGCGGTCGTCCACATGGGCACCCACGGCTCGCTCGAGTGGCTCCCCGGCAAGACCGTGGGGCTGGACTCATCGTCGGCGCCCGACCAGCTGGTCGGCGACCTCCCGAACGTCTACCCCTACGTGATCAACAACCCCGGCGAGGGGACGCAGGCGAAGCGGCGGTCCTACGCCGCCGTCGTCGACCACCTCACGCCGCCGATGGCGAACGCCGGCACCTACGACGACCTCGCGGAGCTGGAGGAGCTGGCCGACCAGTACCGGGAGGCGGGGACGACCGACGCGCGCCCGGACGACGGCGAGCGGCTCGAACGCCGGATCCGCGAGGCGGTCGACGACCTCGACCTCGCCGTCGAACTGGGGATCGCGGGCGACATCGACGAGCGGGCGGACGTTCGCGGCCCCGACGAGGCGGGGTCGACGCTCGCGGAGGGGGAAGTCGCAGGCGACGATGTCGACGTCGACGAACTGGTCGAGCGGGTCCACGAGTACCTCACCGACGTGAAGACCACCCAGATCCGGATGGGCCTGCACACGCTCGGCGAGCCGCCGGCGGGCGACCGGCTCGTGGAGTACCTCGTCGCGCTCACCCGCCTAGAGAACCCCGGCGCGCCGAGCCTCCGGGAGTCGGTGGCCAGGGTGCTGGGCGTCGACTACGACCGCATGCGCGCCGAGCCGGGGACCTACGACGAGGACCTGGGAATGACGTACGCCGAGGCGGCCGACCGCGTCCACGAGGTGAGCTGCGACCTCGTGCGGACGCTCGCCGAGCACGGATTCGACGTGCCCGCCTCCGAGCGGGACGGAGGGGCGGACAGCGAGGTGAACATGAACCTCCTGGTCGTCGACGTCGACACGATCGGCGACGCGCGGGCCGCCTCGGGCGCCCACGACGACCTCCGGGAGGCGCTCCGGTACGTCTGCGAGGAGGCCGCCCCCCGGGTCGGCGGCGCCCGCGCCGAGGTGGGCAACGTCGCCGACGCGCTCGCCGGCGGGTACGTCCCGCCCGGCGGCAGCGGCGCCCCCACCCGCGGCGGCGTCGACCTGCTCCCCTCGGGGAGGAACTTCTACACGCTGGACCCCCGGAAGGTGCCCGCACGCGCCGCCTGGGAGGTGGGGTGGGAGGTCGCCGAGGGCGTGCTGGAGCGACACTGCGACGACGAGGGCGAGTACCCCGAGGAGGTGGGCGTCGTCGCGTGGGGCACGCCCACCGTCCGAACCCGAGGCGAGACCATCGCACAGGTGCTCGCGATGATGGGCGTCGAGCCGGTGTGGTCCGACGCCGGGCGCGTCGAGGACGTGGAACCGATCCCCCTGGAGGAGCTGGGTCGCCCCCGGATCGACGTGACGACGCGCGTGTCCGGGCTGTTCCGCGACGCCTTCCCCGCGGCCGCCGGGGTGATCCACGACGCCGTCGACGCCGTGGTCGCCCTCGACGAGCCGCACGACCGCAACTACGTGAAGAAGCACGTCGAGGAGGAGGCCGAGGAACTTGCCGCAGAGGGCGTCGAGGACCCCGAGTCGGCCGCCCGCCACCGGGTGTTCACGACGACGCCCGGCGGCTACGGCGCCGGCACGAACAAGGCCGTCGACGAGGGCAACTGGGAGGGCCGCTCGGACCTCGCGGACGTGTACACCCGGTGGGGCGGCTACGCGCTCGGCAAGCGCGGTTCCGTGAGCGAGGCGCACGACGCCTTCGCCCGGCGGCTCTCGGGCGTCGAGGCGACCGTGAAGGTCGAGGACACCGACGAGCAGGACGAGTTCGACTCCTCGGACTGGTACGCCTTCCACGGCGGGTTCATCACCGCGGTGACCGAGCACGCCGGCGAGGAGCCCGCCTCCTACGTCGGCGACTCCTCGGACCCCGACGACGTGCGCGTGTACACGAACGAGGAGAAGGTCCGCAAGGCGATGCGCTCGCGGGTGCTCAACCCGCGCTGGCTCGACTCCATGGAGGAGCACGGCTACAAGGGCGCCGGCGACCTCTCCACGACGGTCGACGTGGTCCTCGGCTGGGACGCCACCACCGGCGTCGTCTCCGACACGCTGTGGGAGGCGGTCGCCGACGCGTACGCCTTCGACGAGGAGCGGCGCGAGTGGATGGCGGAGGTGAACCCCTGGGCGCTCGACTCGATCACCGACACGCTCCTGGAGGCGGTCGAGCGCGGCCTGTGGGACGCCGACGCGAACACCGCGGAGCGGCTGCGCGACCTGAACCTCCGCGCGGAGGGCGCCATCGAGGAGCGCGAGTCGCGCGGCGGCGACGCGGACGCGCTCGCGGGCCGCGCGGGCGACGACGACTGACCGATCACGACACCCGACACGACCGACCACGACACCACCATGAGCGACACACCGGAGACATCCGACGCGAGCGAGACGGCACCGGAGGAGGAGGAGGAATCGAACGGGACGGAGGCGTACGCGGACCTGGGCGCCACGACCGAGGCGGCGATGGACATCGCCGAGACGAGCATGGACCGCGTCCACGAGCTGGTCCCGCAGGAGACGCTGGCCGACCGCCTGCGCGCGAAGGCGGTCCACGCGACCGGCGACCCCGAGTTCCAGCACCTCGTGCGCTTCACCGGCGCCGACGAGGAGGAGCCGATCCGGGCGGGCGCCCGGGCGGTGCTCGACGAGCGACCGGTCGTCACGGACATCACGATGGTGAAGGCCGGCATCACCGGTCGCGGCCACGACTGTCCGGTTCGGAAGGCGATCGGCAACGGCGCCGAACTGGCCGCAGAGACGGGGATGACCCGGACCGCCGCCGCGGTGCTGGAGCTCGACCGCGAGGGCGTCTACGACGGCGCGGTCGCCGTCGTCGGCAACGCGCCCACGGCGGCGCTCGCGCTCGCGGACTGCATCGAGGACGGCACCCGGCCGGCCGTCGTCGTGGCGACGCCCGTGGGCTTCGTGAAGGCCGCCGACTCCCGCGAGCGGGTCCGGGAGGTCTGCGCCGAACGCGGCGTTCCCGCGGTGACGAACGTGGGTCGCCGCGGCGGCAGCGGCCTCGCGGCCGGCCTGACGAACGAGCTCGTCCACGTCGCCAGCGACGCCCGCGAGGGGGAGGTCTCCCTGGGGACCCCGGAACGGTCGAGCGGCGAGGGCGGGGAGCCGGGTGACGGGGAGATGGGCCCGTGACCGGCGGGGGTCCGGACGCCCCCGAGCCGCCGGAGCTTCCCGACCGCCCCGGCGTGGCGGCGAGCGCGGCGCCCGAGCCGCCCCGGGGGGACGGCCGCGCAGCCGCCGAGGGGGACGCCGCCGGCGGTCCGGCGTCCGCGGTCCACGCCGTCGGGATCGGTCCCGGGAACCCCGAGTTCCTGACGCGGCGCGCGGCCCGCCTGCTCCGCGAGGCTGACGTCGTCGTCGGCTTCGAGACGGTCGTCGACTACGTCGCCGAGGAGACGGACGCGGACCTGATCGCCTGCGGCTACCGCGACGAGCCGGAGGCGCTCGGGCGGTTCGCCGCCCGCGTCCACGACGGCGCCCGCGGGGTCGCCGTCCTGATGGGCGACCCGAACCACTCGGGCTACCAGTTCCTCGGGAAGGTCGAGGCGGCCGTGGAGGGGCCGGTGGAGGTCGTTCCCGGCATCTCCAGCGTGCAGGTGGCCGCCAGCCGCGCGCGGACGCCCCTGGAGGACTCGACGTTCGTCACGCTCCACGTCCGCGGCGACGTGTCGGCGGACCTGGACCGCCTGACCCGCGACGCGGGGGACCGACACCTGATCGTCATCCCGCGCCCGTACGACTGGATGCCGGAGGACGTCGCCGCCCGGCTGGTCGCCGACGGGGCCGACCCGGGGCTCGACGCGCTGGTGCTCGAACGCATGACCCACCCCGACGAGCGGGTCACGCGGACGGACCTGGGGTCGCTCGCGGACGGCGCCGGCGGCGACGGGGCCGAGGACACGGCGTTCTCGGACCTCTCTGTGCTGGTCGTGCGCCGGTGAGGCGGACGGCGACCGGCCGGGAGGTGCGTATATCCCCTCGCGCGCGGTACGGGGACGTATGGCCCCCGGATCGAACGGCGGCGATCGGGACGCGCTCCCCCCGGACGACGCGTTCACGCTGGCGGGGAACGGAACGAGGATGGCCATCCTCCGCGCGCTGTGGGACGCCTACGAGCCGTACGCGTCGGACAACGCGGTCCCCTTCTCGGAGCTGTTCGACCGCGTCGACGTCGAGGACACGGGGAACTTCAACTACCACCTGGGCAAGCTGACCGGGCACTTCGTCCGGCGGACGGACGCCGGATACGAGCTGTCGGCACCGGGCTTCCGGATCGTGCGAGCGGTCGTCGCGGGCGGGGTGACCGGGAACCCCGCGCTCGCCCCGAGCCGGGTCGGGGAGACCTGCGACCGCTGCGGGAGCCCGGTCGCGGTCGCCTACGAGGACGGGATCACGTGGGTCCGGTGTCGCTCGTGCGAGGGGTACTGGCCGCAACGCGGTGGCGAGATCTTCGGGTTCGGACTCCCGCCGAACGGGCTCCGGGGCCGCGACCCCGACGGGGTCCTCGACGCCACGATCGCCTACTCCATCCGCCGGTTCGAGACGATGATCGACGGCGTCTGTCCGGAGTGCGGCGCGCCGGTCGCCGCCTCGCTGGCGGTGTGTGACGACCACGACCCCGGCGAGGGGGTGTGCGACGCGTGCGGCTCCCGCTTCCTCGGCGTCGTCAGCGCCGTCTGCGACTCGTGCAAGTTCCACTGGCGCAGCCCCGGCTACGCACCCGTCAGCCACCACCCGGCGCTGATCTCGTTCTACGACGACCGCGGGGTCGAACACGTCCCGGCCACCTGGGCGGCGATCGAACGCGGCTTCGGCTGGGTCGAGGAACGGGTCCCGGGGGCGCCGGATCGCCTCCGCCTGGTCGTCGGCCACGACGGACACGAGCGTCGGTTCACCCTCGACCGCACGGCGACAGTCGTCGACGTCGAGCGATAGTCGCCCCGAACCGGTGCCCCGTCGGCGTCGATGCGCCGCCGCCGGAGATACTGTCAGGAGGGGGACAGCAATCTCGTGCTGATCACGGTTATCTCCCTGTACGTGAGACAGTCACTAGCGATGAGACGACCGATCCACGCCGTCACGGCCGACCGCGCACCGCACGTCCGACCGCCCGGCGACCGGGTTCCGGACACCCGCCCCGGCCACGCGCGCGCTCCGAGGTGGGTCCCGTGACGCTCGCGACCATCCCCCGCTACGACCGCTCCCGGGCCGTCCGGGTCGGCGACCACGCGGTGGTCGTGGGGGCAAGCGTCGCCGGCCTGCTCGCGGCCCGTGTCCTGGCCGACGCGTACGGCGAGGTGACCGTGATCGACCGGGACCGGCTCCCCGACGCCCCCGAGGCGCGCCGCGGCGTCCCCCAGGACCGCCACCCGCACGCCCTGCTGGAGGCCGGACGCGCGACCGTCGAGGACCTGCTCCCCGGCTGTGTCGGGGACGTCATCTCCGCCGGCGGCGTGATCACCGACTTCGCCGGCGACGTGCGGTTCTACAGCCAGGGGGGCTTCCTCGCGGCCGGGCCCGCCCGGCTGGAGACGATATCCGCGACGCGACCCCTGTTCGAGCACGTCGTCAGACGGCGCGTCGCCGCGGTCGAGAACGTCCGGATCCGGACGGGCTGTCACTGCGTCGAGTACCTGCTCGACGACGCGGGCGACGCCGTGGAGGGGGTGACGACCCGCGAGGGCGGCGAGCGGGCGGACCTGCCGGCCGACCTGGTCGTGGACGCCACCGGCCGGGCGAGCAGGACGCCGGCGTGGCTGGACCGCCACGGGTACGCCCCGCCCGCGGTCGACGAGGTCCGGATCGGCATCGCCTACAGCACCGCCTACGTCGAGCGCCCGCCGCACGACCGCCGGACGTATCTCGTCCCGGCGGCCCCGCCCCGGACCCGCGGCGGCATGGCCGCGCCGGTCGAGGGCGACCGGTGGGTCGTGAACCTCCACGGCGTCCACGGCGACAGCCCCCCCACCGACCGGGGGGAGTTCCGGGCGTACGCGGCCACCCTGCCGGTGTCGGAGGTGGCCGACATCGTCGACGAGCACGAGTGGGCCGCGGGCGACGTCGAACACTACCCGTTCCCGTCCAACAGGCGGAACCGGTACGAGGACCTCGACCGGTTCCCCGACGGGCTGGCGGTGATCGGCGACGCGATAGCCAGCTTCAACCCGGTGTACGCCCAGGGGATGTCGGTCGCCGCGCTCGAGGCGCTGACGCTCCATCACGCCCTCGCGGAGGGCGGGGAGGACCTCGCCGTCCGGTTCTTCGACCGCGCGGCGTCGGTCGTCGACATCGCCTGGAACATGGCCGTCGGCGCCGACTTCGGGTTCGCGGGGACGGAGGGACCCAGGCCCCGCGGGACGGGCTTCTTCAACTGGTACACGGGACGGTTGCTCCGACGCGCACGAACCGACGGCGCCCTGACCGACGCGTTCGTCCGCGTGCAGATGATGGAGCGGCCGCCGACGTCCCTGCTGCGCCCGCGGGTGCTCCGGCGGGTCCTCCAGCCCCGGTTGCGAACGGGTCGGTCGGAGGCGTCCCGCCCGGTCTCGGGGACGCGCGAGGACGACGGGGGAACGGCCGGAGTCCGCTGAACGCGGGTGGCGGTCGGGCCGCGAACGCGGCGCTCAGTCGTCGGCGACGTCCGCCGCCTCGGCCGTCCCGGCGGCCCGACGCTCCGTCTCGAGGTCGAAGCGGTCGAGCGTCATCACCTTGGACCAGGCGTCGACGAAGTCGCGCACGAACTTCTCCTCGGCGTCGTCGGCGCCGTAGACGTCCGCGATGGCGCGCAGCCGGGCGTTCGAGCCGAAGATCAGGTCGAAGCGGGTGGCCTCCCACTCGACCTCGCCGGTGTCGCGGTCGCGACCCTCGAAGAGCTGTCGCTCCTCCGTGACCGGCTCCCACTCGTAGTCCATGTCGAGCAGGTTCACGAAGAAGTCGTTTGTGAGGGTCCCCGGTCGGTCGGTGAGGACGCCGCGCTCGGTGTCGCGGTAGGTCGCGCCCAGCGCGCGCATGCCGCCGACCAGGACGGTCATCTCCGGGGCCGAGAGGTTCAGCAGTTCGGCCTTGTCCACCAGCCGCTCCTCGGGGGTGTCGTCGTAGGCGTCCGTGTCGCCGAGGTAGTTCCGGAACCCGTCGGCGTGGGGCTTGAGCGCCTCGAAGGAGTCGACGTCGGTCTGCTCCTGCGTGGCGTCTGTGCGGCCCGGCTCGAACGGGATCTCCACGTCGTAGCCGGCCTCAGCCGCCGCCCGCTCGACGGCCGCGTTCCCGCCCAGCACGATAAGGTCCGCCAGCGAGACCCTCGTCCCGTCCGATCGGGAGGCGTTGAACTCCTCCCGGACGTCCTCGAGGGTCGAGAGGACCGCCTCCAGCTCCTCGGGCTCGTTCACCTCCCAGCTACGCTGGGGTTCCAGACGGAGCCGCGCGCCGTTCGCGCCGCCGCGCTTGTCGCTGTCGCGGTACGTCCACGCCGACGCCCAGGCGGTCTTGGCCAGCTGGGAGACCGAGAGGTCCGACGCCAGCAGGCTCTCCTTGAGCTCGGCGGCCTCCTCCTCGCCGATGAGGTCGTAGTCGGCGTCCGGGATGGGGTCCTGCCAGATCATCTCCTCGTCGGGCACCTCCGGGCCGAGGAGCCGCTCGGGCGGGCCCATGTCGCGGTGGATGAGCTTGTACCACGCCTTCGCGAACGCCTCGCGGAACTCCTCGGGGTCCTCCTGGAACTCCTCCAGCACTGCCCGGAAGTCGGGGTCCTCCTTCAGTGCGACGTCGGTCGTCAGCATCATCGGGTCGACGAACTCGTCCGGGACGTGGGCGTCCGGGACGGAGTCGGGGATGTCGGCCCCCGGGCCGTCGCCGGCCGGCCGCCACTGCCACGCGCCGCCGGGGCCCTTGTGGGGCTCCCACTCGTAGTCGAGCAGGTTGTCGACGTAGCCCATGTCCCACTGGATCGGCGCGCTGGTCCAGGGACCCTCGATGCCGCTGGTGATAGTGTCGGGGCCCTTGCCCTCGCCGAAGTCGTTCTCCCAGCCGAACCCCTGCTTCTCGATGGGGGCCGCCTCGGGCTCGGGGCCGACGTGCTCCTCGGGGTCGTCGGCGCCGTGGACCTTCCCGAAGGTGTGGCCGCCGGCGATGAGCGCGACCGTCTCCTTGTCGTTCATCGCCATCCGGCTGAACGACTGCCGGATGTTCTTCGCGGACCCCTCGAGGTCCGGCTCGCCGTCCGGGCCCTCGGGGTTCACGTAGATGAGGCCCATCACGGTCTGGGCGAGGTCGCCCGCGAGTTCGCCCTCCTCGTCGAACCGTTCGACCGAGGACTCCTCCCACTCCTCCTCGGGGCCCCAGTCGACGGCCGCGTCGGGCTTGTAGTCGTCCTCGCGGCCGCCCCCGAAGCCGTACGTCTCGAAGCCCATCGACTCCAGCGCGACGTTGCCGGCCAGGACGATCAGGTCGGCCCACGAGAGCTTCCGCCCGTACTTCTGTTTGATCGGCCACAGCAGGCGACGGGCCTTGTCGAGGTTCGCGTTGTCCGGCCAGCTACTGATGGGGGGCAGGCGCTGTCGACCGCCGGAGGCGCCGCCGCGACCGTCGGCGGTGCGGTACGTGCCGGCGCTGTGCCAGGCCATCCGGATGAACAGCGGCCCGTAGTGTCCGTAGTCGGCCGGCCACCACTCCTGCGAGGTCGTCATCAGCTCCTCGAGGTCGGCCTTCACCGCCTCGTAGTCCAGCGTCTGGAACTCCGCCGCGTAGTCGAAGTCCTCGTCCATCGGCCCGACGTCGCGGGCGTTGTCGTCGAGGACGTCGACGTTCAGTTGGTTCGGCCACCAGTCCTGATTGGACATGGTCATGCACGGAAAGTTGTCGCTTCGGCATATAAGATTGTCCACTTCGGAAAGGAGATTTTGTTGCCGCCAAAGCGTTCTATCGGGTTTATGAATCACTCTCCGTGATCGTCCCGGGTCGGCCCCGGCCGAACCGGGTCGGCTCGCGTCGGGCGTTCGGCGGAAACCGGCGGGCTGGGATCCGTCGGACACGACTCCGCGGAGACGGATAACGCTGTTCGCCGAACACGTTCGCCCACGTCTTCGCGACGGGTCCCGACGGCGCTCCAGCGGTCGTCCCCGAGCGGTGACCGTTCCCGAACCCCGGATCCGGGCGCGCGGTTTCATCTGTGAGCGCGTTGATGGATACGTGTGGACCACGAGATCACTTCCGGCCACTCCTTCGCGTCGCTGCGCGTCTCGCTCGCGCGCGGCGAGACGATCCGCGCCGAGTCGGGCGCGATGGTGAGCCACGACGCGGGCATCGACATCGAGACGAACGCGACCGGCGGCTTCCTGAAGTCCGTCAGGCGGGCGTTCGGCGGCGAGAGCTTCTTCCAGAACACGTTCTCCGCGCGGGAGGCCGGGGAGGTGCGGTTCGCGCCGCCGCTCCCGGGCGACGTCGAGCACGTCCCGTTGAGCGACGAGACGCTGTACGTTCAGTCCGGGTCGTACCTCGCGGGCGACGCCGGCCTCGACGTCGACACCGAGTTCGGCGGGGCGCGGACGTTCCTCGGCGGCGAGGGACTGTTCCTCCTCCGGGTGACCGGGAGCGGGCCGCTGTTCGTGTCGAGCTACGGCGCCATCGAGACGGTCGACCTCGACGAGCGCGACTCCCTCGTCGTCGACACCGGCCACGTCGTCGCGTTCGAGTCGACCGCGAGCTTCGACGTCCGCCGCGTCGGCGGGCTGCGGTCGACGCTGACGAGCGGCGAGGGGCTCGTCTGCGAGTTCGGCGGGTCGGGCCGGGTGTGGCTGCAGTCGCGCAGCCCGGACGCGTTCCTCTCGTGGCTGATCCCGAAGCTCCCGGTTCGGACGACGAACCACTCGGCCTGAGCTCGTCGCCCCGTGTCGTGTCGTGCTGCCCCGTCCAGCCCCGTGTCCGGTCCGGTCCCGCGCTCGCGACGGTCCGTCCCCGCGCCCTGCGAATCCCCGCGTGCCCTTTCCGTTTCGCCACCCGTTCGCGTTCGTATGCGACTCGTTCGAACGCTCGTCCCGCCGGACGCCGTCGAGGACGTGGAGGCGATCCTCGACGGCTACGACATCGACCACGTCCTCGTCCGGGAGGCGAGCGACCGCGAGGACGGCGTCCTCATGGAGTTCCCCGTCCCCGCCCAGGCGGTCGAGGCCGTGCTGGACGAGATCCGCGAGGCCAAGCGGGGGGAGGAGCGGTACACGGTCGTCGCCAGCGCCGAATCGGTGTTCGCCCCCCACGTCGACGAACTGGAGGCGCGGTTCGTCACCGGTACCGAGGAGGACGACGCCATCCCCACCGAGGAGGTCCGCGCGACCGCCCTCGACCTCACGCCGAGCCCGCTGACGTACTACTCGATGACGGCGCTGAGCGCGCTGGTCGCCACCGCGGGGCTCCTGCTGGACTCGCCGGCCGTCGTCGTCGGGTCGATGGTGATCGCGCCGCTCGTGGGCTCGGCGCTCACCGCCAGCGTCGGCACCGTCCTGGACGAGCGCGACATGCTGTGGGAGGGGCTGAAGACGCAGCTGCTCGGGCTCGGGCTCGCCGTCGCGACGGCGACGGCGTTCAGCCTCGCGCTCAAGTCGGCGGCGTTCCTCCCGCCGGCGCTGGACGTGACGACCACCCAGCAGATATCGAGCCGGATCTCGCCGGGGCTGCTGTCCGTGATCGTCGGCGTGTGTGCGGGCGCGGCCGGCGCGTTCGGGCTCGCGACCGGCGTCTCGGTCGCGCTCGTGGGCGTGATGGTGGCCGCGGCGCTGGTCCCGGCGGCGGCGGCCGTCGGCGTCGGGGTGGCGTGGGGCGTGCCGGCGGTCGCGCTCGGGGCGTTCCTCCTGCTCGTGTTGAACGTTGTCGCGATCCACCTCTCGGGGGCGTCCGTGCTGTGGTACCTCGGCTACCGCCCGGAGCGGGCGACCGCCGGCGGCGACGAGGCGGTCGGCCCGACGCCGCGGTACGCCTCGGCGGTCGCGGTCGCGCTCGTGCTCCTGGCGGTGTTCGTCGCCACCGGGGGGCTGGTGGCCTCCCAGATCGGATTCGAGCGCCAGGCGAACGACGCCGCCGGCGACGTGCTCGGACAGGACCGGTACGCCGAACTCGATCTCGTCTCGCTCAGCGCAGAGTTCCGGGTCGGCGGGCCGGTCGAGGCGGGCGGCGACCGGACCGTCACGGTGGTCGTCTCCCGGCCGGCCGACCGGGGCTACCCGCAGTTGAGCCGGGCGCTGTCCCGCCGGATCGGGGCCGCGACCGGCCGGTCGGTCGCGGTGACCGTCGAGTTCGTGGAGCAACAGACGTTCGATCCGTCCGGGGACGGGACGGCGGCGACGGCGGCGACGGCGGCGACGCGGCCGCCGGCTCACTCGAAGGCGTCGAGGCCGGTCTGACCGGCGGGGCGGTCCGGGTCGTCGCCGCCGTCCGAACCGTCCTCGTCGCCGTCGCCGCCCGGGCTGCTCCCGCCACGCCGCGACAGCGACAGCCGCCGGCGGATCTCGGGGTCGCGGGCGGCCTCCTCGGCGCGGTCGGCCAGCGCGGCGAAGCGGTCGCGCGCCTCGCGGCGCCTCGCCTCGAACTCGACCACGGGCCGGGGGTAGTCTTCGCCGATCCGGACGCCGAGGTCGTCCTGGAGCGCCAGCGGCATCCGCTCCGGCGCATCGAGGTGTTCGGGGGGCACGTCGCCGAGCTCGGGCACCCACCGGCGCACGAACTCGCCGTCCGGGTCGTTGTCGCGGACCTGCTTGCGGGGGTTGTACACCCGGACGGCCGCGACGCCGGTCAGGCCGGTCTGGTACTGCCACTGCGTGTAGTTGATCGCGGGGTCGGCGTCGATCAGGTGCTCGTAGAAGTGGTCGGCGCCGATCCGCCACGGCTGCCGGAGGACGTACCCGAAGAACGACGCGCACATCGCGCGCATCCGGAAGTTGAGCCACCCCGTCCTCCGGAGACACCGCATCGAGGCGTCCACCATCGGGAAGCCCGTCTTCCCCCGCTTCCACGCGGTTACCAGCTCGGGGTCGTGGGTCGTGCGGTAGAGCCCGCGGAACACGGGGTTCACCGCGCGCTCGGTCCACCCGGGCCAGTCCTGGAGCTTCTGGGTGTAGTGGCGGTTCCAGTAGAGTCGGTCCCGGAACATGTCTTTCCCGCGCCCGTCGGGCGCGTCGCGCTCCAGCCGCCGGAACACCTCCCGCACGGAGAGGCAGCCGAACCGGAGATACGCCGACAGCCGACTGGTACCGGTCTCGGCGGCCGCGGGCGCCGAGATGGAGCCGGGGTACTCGTGGATGCGGTCGAGGAAGCGATCGAGGCGAGACAGCGCCGGCCCCCGGCCCCCGACGGGCACGGACTCCTTCTCCGGGGTCACGTCGTACCGTTCCTCGGTGCCCTCGACGCTGGCGGCGGCGCCGACGCCGTGGTCGCCGAACCCCGACGGATCCGGCGCGGTCGGCTCGTCACGGAGGTAGGACTCGACGTGGTCGGCCCACCCGTCGCGGGGGTCGTCGACGCCGCGCCGGAGGCCGTCGCCGTCGACGAACGTCGCGTCCAGCCGCCCGGCGGCGCGGTCGTCGCGGCGGGCGCCGTACCGGCCCGTCGCGTCGGCGGTCGCCGCCACGTCCCAGCCGCGGTCCGCGAACGTCGCGAGGACGTCGACGGGGTCGCCCCGGGCGAACACCAGGTCGACGCCGCGGTCGGCGTACCGCTCGGCGAGGTCCGACAGCGACTCGTGGAGGAACCGCCGCCGCGCGTCGCACGCGAGGGCGTCGGGGCCGTAGAAGTGCGGATCGAAGACGAACACCGGGCAGACCGTGTCGTACTCGCGGGTGGCGTACGTCACCGCCGGGTGATCGGGGATCCTGAGGTGACGACGGTGCCAGACGACGCAGGCGGAGCCGTCGGCGACCGACGGGGGGTCCGGCGTGCCGTCGGTCGCGTGCCCGGGCATGGACGCGGAACGGCCGGGCGCGGTATAACCGTTGGCCCGCGGGGGGACGCCGGGTCGGCCCGAGTCCCGAGCGGTCGCCGACACGCGGACACTCGACCCCGACCCGGCACGGCCGGCGACGTGCCGGCGGACCGACCGTTCGGGCCGCCCGTCTCCGACACCGCCCCGGTGGGTGGCGGGACGACAGTGCCACATGCGGCGATGCTCCCGCCGGACGGGGTCCGGCCTCCTCTCGGTCTCTGGGGGACCTGCCGCAGAACTCCCCCCGGGGAGCGCCCGGCAGTGTCCTCCGACCGTCCCGACTGAAGGAGTTCGACGCGCAATACGCGGGTCGAACCATGACCGACGAACCCACCGGCGACGACACTGACGACACCGACCGGCGACTGGTCGAGGGCTGGCAGGGACGCTACTACGAGGACTTCGAGGTCGGAGACGTGTACAAGCACCCGTACGGCCGGACGGTGACCGAGACGGACAACGTCTGGTTCACCAACCTCACGATGAACAGCAACCCGATGCACTTCAACGAGGCGTACGCCGCCGGGACGGAGTTCGGCGAGCGCCTCGTCGACGGCACGTTCGTCATCGCGCTGGCGGTCGGGCTGAGCGTCGTCGACGTGAGCGCGAACGCGACCGCCAACCTCGGATACGACGACATCCGCCACCACGCGCCCGTCTACCACGGCGACACGATCTTCGCCGAGAGCGAGGTGCTCCACAAGCGCGAGAGCGAGTCCCGCGACCACGTCGGCATGGTCACGACCGAGCTGCGGGCGTACGACCAGGACGACGACCTCGTGCTCTCGCTGGAGCGCACGCCGATGGTGCTGAAGCGCGAGTACGCCGAGCCCTCCGCCGCTGCCCCGACCGGCTGGCCCGAGGGGATCGGCACCCAGCCGGAGGACCTGGAGGAGTGACACGCGACGGCGACGGGGCGGTCGACGGGGACGCACCCGCCCGCGACGAGGGCGCCGGGGGGCTTCTCGCCCGCGGCCGCGATCCACGACGGCCGCCTACACGGAAACCTCACGGTGTACCTCGACCGCGCCGGTCGCGGGGGCGGTCACGAGTCGGCCGACCCGGAGACGGCGTTCGACTAAACCGATCGGGCGTCGGCGCGCGAGTGCGCCGATCCGCCACGGACGACGTCCGCGTGGACCGAACGCGTCGCAGCGAAAGAGACTCGGCGGAGCCGACGAGTCCGGGCGTATGGGACTGGACGACGACGCGCGCGAGTACCACCGGCGCGACCCGCCCGGCAAGCTCGAGGTGACGACGACGAAGTCGACGAACACCCAGCGGGACCTCTCGCTGGCGTACTCGCCGGGCGTCGCCGCGCCGTGCCGCGACATCGCGGACGACGCCGACCGGGGGTACGAGTACACCGCGAAGGGGAACCTCGTCGGCGTCGTCTCCGACGGCTCCGCGGTCCTCGGCCTCGGCGACATCGGCCCGCTGGCCTCCAAGCCGGTGATGGAGGGGAAGGGCGTGCTGTTCAAACGCGTCGCCGACATCGACGTGTTCGACCTGGAGCTGGACACCGACTCGACGGAGTCGTTCGTCGACCGCGTGGCCGCGATGGGGCCGACGTTCGGCGGGATCAACCTGGAGGACATCGCCGCGCCCGCGTGCTTCGAGGCGGAGGAGCGCCTGCGCGAGCGGATGGACGTGCCGGTGTTCCACGACGACCAGCACGGCACCGCGATCATCACCGGCGCGGCGCTGCTCAACGCCGTCGACCTCGTCGACAAGGACCTCTCCGACCTCAGCGTCACCTTCGCGGGCGCGGGCGCGGCGGCGACCGCGACGGCGAAGTTCTACACCTCGCTGGGCGTGCCCGCCGAGGGGATCACGATGTGCGACATCGACGGCGTGATCACCGAGGAGCGCGCGGCCGCCGGCGACCCCCACGAACACGTCCGGCCGTTCGCGGCCGACCCGGACGAGGTCGGCGGCACCGACCTCGCGGACGCGATGGTCGGCGCGGACGTGTTCGTCGGCCTCTCGGCCGGCGGGATCGTGAGCGAGGGGATGGTGCGGTCGATGGCCGACGACCCGGTCGTGTTCGCGATGGCGAACCCCGACCCCGAGATCGGATACGAGGCGGCGCGGGCCGCCCGCGACGACACCGTCGTCGTCGCCACCGGCCGTTCGGACTACCCGAACCAGGTGAACAACGTCCTGTGTTTCCCGTTCGTGTTCCGCGGCGCGCTCGACGCCCGCGCGAGCGACATCACCGAGGGGATGAAGGTCGCCGCCGCGGAGGCGCTGGCGGAGTTAGCGCGCGAGGACGTGCCCGATTCGGTCCGTCGGGCGTACGGCGACCAGCCGCTGGAGTTCGGCCCGGAGTACGTCATCCCGAAGCCGCTGGACGAGCGGGTGCTGTTCCGGGTCGCGCCCGCGGTCGCGGCGGCGGCCGTCGATGACGGCGTCGCCCGCCGCGACCTCGACCCAGAAGCGTACGTCCGGGAGCTGGAGGACCGCCTCGGCGGCAGCCGGGAGGCGATGCGGGCGGTGCTCACCGAGGCGAAGCGCGACCCGAAGCGGCTCGTGCTCGCCGAGGGAGCCGACGGGACGGTCGTCCGGGCGGCCTACCAGCTCGTCGACCGCGGGATCGCGGAGCCGGTGCTGGTGGGCGAGCGCGACGCCGTCGAGGCGGAACTGGCCGACCTCGGGTTCGACTTCTCCCCCGAGGTCGTCGACCCCGCGGAGGTCGACCTCGACCCTTACGTCGAGCTGGTGTACGAGCGGCGCAAGCGCAGGGGGGTCACCCGCCGCGAGGCGCGGGACCTGCTCCGCGAGAACGACGCGCTCGCGAGCGCGCTCGTCGCCGCCGGCGACGCGGACGCGATGCTCACCGGCCGCACCCACCACTACCCGAGCGCCCTGCGGCGTCCGCTCCAGATCGTCGGCACCGCCGCCGGCGCCGAGTACGCCGCGGGGGTCTACCTGCTCGCGTTCGACGACCGCGTCGTGTTCTGTGCGGACGCGACGGTCAACCAGGACCCGGACGCGGACGTGCTCGCGGAGGTGACGCGCCACACCGCCGACCTGGCCCGCCGCTTCGACGTCGAGCCGCGGGCGGCGCTGCTGTCGTACTCGGACTTCGGGAGCGTCGACAACGAGGGCACGCGCAAGCCCCGCGAGGCCGCACGCCGACTGCGCGAGGACCCGGCCGTCGACTTCCCGGTCGACGGCGAGATGCAGGCGGACACGGCCGTCGTCGCGGACCTCCTCGCCGAGGACTACGAGTTCGCCGACCCGGACGGCCCCGCGAACGTCCTCGTGTTCCCGAACCTCGAGGCCGGCAACGTCGCGTACAAGCTCCTCCACCGCCTCGGCGGGGCCGCGGTCGTCGGCCCGATGCTCGTCGGGATGGCCGAGCCGGTGCACGTCCTCCAGCGCGGCGACGACGTCGCCGACGTCGTGAACCTCGCGGGCGTCGCCGTCGCCACCGCCGACGACTGACCCCCGACCCGCGGGGGGTGCCGGTCGGCCGGCCGGGCTCGCGGGACCGAGGGGTCCGAGGGCACGGGGCGTTCTTTCGCTCCGGTCGCGACTCCGACGATCGCCGACCGTTCATCCGTTCATCCAGGTTTCGGTCCCATTTCGTTCGGTTATCGCTCTATTCTTCGGACGAACGGTACGGAACGGGTCCGAAACCGATACGAACCAAACGTATATGAATACCCGCGGCGAAGTCCCGCCACCGTAGATGGACCTGACCAGCAGCCAGCGGGAGATCCTCAACGCGCTCGTCAACGGGTACGAGACGACGGAGTCGCCGATGCCCGCCACGGAGATCGCGGAGGTGTGCGATCGCCACGTCGGGACGATCCGCAACCTCATGCAGATGATGAAGTCGCTCGGCCTCGTCGAGGGCGTCCCGGGGTCGGAGGGCGGCTACGTGCCGACCGACCGCGCGTTCGATGCGCTGGACCGCGAGCGCGGCGAGGACGGCGAGACGCTCGGGCTGGCGCACGACTACGATCGCGTCGACGTCGCCGTCGAGTCGATCGACTTCACGAACGTCCACCACCCCGAGAAGTGCCGCGCCCGCGTGACGTTCCGGGAGTCGGTCGCCCGCTTCAGCGTCGGCGACCCGGTGATCGTCGGCCCGACCCCGAACTCGGGGCTGGTGCTGGCCGGACAGGTCGAGGCGGCCGACGAGGGCCGCAACGAGCTCCACCTCGACGTGGCGCGCCTCGAAGCGCCGCTGGAGGAGTAGCCGCGGGGCGGTCCGCTGCCGACGATCCCACGGCGTCTCCGGTCCTCGCCAGCTCTCCGTGTCGCTTCGGAGTCTCCTCGTCGCCGCGACGACGCTACTCGAACGCCAGCTCCAGTTCGTGGAAGTACTCCGGCCCGTCGGCGCCGCGTGTCGTCGGCGGGGTCGTCCGTTTGTGTCCGGTCGCGACGTGGAGCGCGGCGAACCGCCGGACTGCGTCGCGGTCGACCCCCAGGTCGGCCGCGGTCCGGTCGATCCCGAGGTCCCGGTCCACGAGGCGCCGCAGGACCGCGTCGATGGTCGGGTACCCCGCCCCGAGGGCGTCCTCGTCGGTCCGTCCGATCTCGAAGTCGGCGGCGGGCTCCTGGTCGAGGACCCGGGCGGGGAGGTCCAGCGCCCGGCCCATCGCGCGGACCTCCGTCTTGTATGCGCTCCCCAACGGCCTGAGGTCCGCGGCGCCGTCGCCGTATTTGGTGACGTAGCCGAGGAGGTCCTCCGATCGGTTGGTCGTACCGAGAACGAGCCGCTCGCTCGTGTTGGCGACGTAGTACGCGCAGGCCATCCGGATCCGCGCGACGAAGTTGCCCAGTTCCCGCGTCCCCGCGTCCGCGGTGACTCCGGTCGGGAGCGCCGCCTCGAGTTCGGTGACGAGCGGCCGGACGTTCACGCGGTCGTAGTCGATCCCGAGGTCGGTCGCCAGCACTCCCGGGTCGGGGGAGTCGACCTCGCTGGCCATGTGACACGGGAGGAACAGGCCGTGGACCCGGTCCGGGCCGAGCGCGTCGGCCGCGAGGGCGGCGGCGACGCTCGAGTCCAGCCCGCCGGAGAGGCAGACGACGACGCCGTCGGCGCCCGCGTCGGCGACGGACTCCCGGACGAACTGCCGCGCCCGGTCGACGCGTCGGACCGCGAGCCCGTCGTCCCCGGCGAACGGGTCGGCGGTCTCGGGGTTCCGGGGGACCCGCGACGGCGCGGGCGGTCGCTCCCGCTTGTGTGCGGTGTCGTGCACCCGGCCGACCAGGCGTTCGACGGTGTCGGCGTCGATCTCGGCGGCCTCCGCGATCCTCCGCGGCGAGTCGTCCGCCCCGCCCCCGTCGACGAGCGCCCGCAGGACGCGGTCGAGGGTCGCGTACGGGGCGCCCAGATCCGACTCGTCGGTCTGGCCGGGCCAGAACCCGGCGGTCGGCGGCTTCTCCACGACCCGCGTCGGGACGCCGAGGCGGGACGCGAGCGCCCGGACCGCGCCCTTGTCGTACTCGCCCAGCGGGAGGACGTCCGCGGCGCCGTCCCCGTACTTCGTGAAGTACCCCAGGAGCCGCTCCGTGCGGTTGCCCGTCCCGACGACGACCGAGTCGGTCGCGTTGGCGACGTAGTACGCGCACGCCATGCGCAGGCGGGCCGCGAGGTTGCCGGCCGCCACCTCGTCGCCCGCGGGCGCGATGCGCGGGGCGACGTGGCGCTTGAACACGTCGAGGGCCGGGTCCAGCGGGACCGTCGCGTGGTCGACGCCCAGATCCGTCGCCAGTTCCACCGCGTCGCTCGTGTTCGCCTCGTCGTTCGCGGCGGTCGGCATGACCAGCGCCGTCACCGCCGACGCGCCGAGCGCGTCGACCGCGAGCGCCGCCGTCGTCGCCGAGTCGACCCCGCCGGAGAGGCAGACGACGGCGCCCTCCGCGTCGGCCTCCGCGACGGTCTCCCGGAGGAGGGCCGCCGAGCGCTCGCGCATCGTCCCCGGGGACTCGCGTTCGGAGGCCCGGTCCGTCGACCCGGGGGAGTCGCGCGGGCAGCCGATGGACACGGTCAGTCGTTCCCCGCGCCGCCGGCGTCGCCGGGGCCGAGGGCGGCGTCCCCCGCGGAGCCCTCCCGTGCCGGGAGGGTGGACACGACGTCGGACTGGATCCACGCGTCCGTCCGCTCACGGTCGTAGACGATCACGGCGTCGCCTTCGAGCGAGAGCAGGGCGTACCTGCCGTCGTCCGTCGGAACGGCCCCGCCGAGCGTCGGGTCGCTCGGTCCGTCCGGACGCGGGTCGGCGTCGCTCATGGGTCGGGCCGGGGGAGGGACCCGCCGGGCCGGTCGGCGGGCGCGGTCGTCCCCGCGGTACGAGCGCACTCAGCGAACGTCGACGTTACAGGCGAGATACGAGCTTTTCGTTTCATATACACCGGGAACCCTCCGTGATTCCGTGACTATACGCGCCGGAACAGATCGTTCGTGTTCGGATCGTCATGTCCACGACGGCGACCTCGACCCTGAAAACAGTTTCGTACATGATGCTAGGTATATCGGATTTCATTCGGTATCCTATGACCATATTAGGATAGTTGTGGCTCGTTCGATCGGGAAGATCGAGAATAACTTCGTATTCGGAATAGTAGGCGTGTGCCTCCCGGTCGAGCGGCGCCGTCCGACGGGTCGCGTGCGCGGACTCGTGGCCGACTCGACGCCCCGCGCCGGTCAGTTCGACGCGCCCCGACCGCGAACCCGCAGGCTTACGGACCCCCGTGACCCGATCCAGTGTCGGGGCCAGCCATCCACCGTCCGGTGTCCACGGTCGTAGGAACGGCTTACCGGCCGCCCTCGCGTCCGCCGCCGGCGGCGTCCCCGTGGACACCTGACGGGACGACGGTCGCCGGGCCGGCCGGTCGGCGAGTCGGTCGGGGACGAACGCCGAACACGCGGCCGTGCCGCGGAACGTGCCGACCGGGCAGGATGATTTATGCACCCGATCCGCGTAGTACGACCCATGATCGAGGACGAACTGGAGGGGGGCAACAATGGGACCGCCGGACGCCGGTCGAGGGGGGACGGCGGGGGTCGAGCCACCCTCGCCGCGGTCTTCGACGCGCTGGCCCACCGCCGCCGCCGACAGCTGTGTCGGCTCGTCCGGGAACACGGGGACAGCAGCCTCGAGGACCTCGCGATGGACATCGCCGCGCTCGAGGTCGACCCGCCGGGACGCTCGGTGACGAACTACGAGTGGGAGGGCGTGTACGCGGCGTTGTACCACGCACACGTGCCGAAGCTGGCGGAACTGGGCGTGATCGAGTTCGGGTCGGACGACGAGACCGTGGCCCCGGGGGAGCTGTTCGACGCCGTGACCGGCGCGCTCCGGGCGGTCGAGCGCGAGGTCGCGTCGGTCGACGCCGCCGCGGACGTGGACGATGAGTGACCGACCGGGGGAGGGGTCGGACCGGACGACGCGGTGGGGCGACCGGGTGTGGGCGCTCGCCGCGCGCCGCCGCCACGGCTCCGACGGGACCGTCGCGGTCGGGGTCGCCGGGTCGGTGATGCGGGCGGTCGCCGACGCGAGCGGGGTCGACCCGCACGACCTGACGGACCCGGTGCTGTACGATCACGTGGACGTGGACGCGCTCGAACGGCTCGTCGAGCGCCCGGCGGGCCCGGGCGACGCGACCGGCGGGGTCTCGGTCCGGTTCCGGTACGACGCCTACCTGGTCGCGGTCCACCCGGACGGGCTCGTCGAGGTGTACGAGCCGCTCGACCGCTCCGCCTCGTAGCCCCCGCGGACCGACCCGACCACCGAGCGCTTTTTGCCGCCGGGCGTCTGCCTCCCCCCGATGGACGTCGCGATCCTCACCGTCGGGGACGAGGTGCTCGCCGGCGAAACGACGAACACGAACGCCGCGTGGCTGGCCGGGGAGGTCGCCGACCGCGGGGGTCGCGTCAGGAGGATCCTCACGCTCCCGGACGTGCGGCACGCGATAGCCGAGCGCGTGGCGGCGTGGGCGGCGGCCTACGACGCCGTGATCGTCACCGGCGGCCTCGGGGGAACGCACGACGACGTGACCGCGGACGCGGTCGCCGACGCGTTCGACCGCGACCTCGCGGTCCGCGAGGCGGTCCGCGCGGACGTGCTCGAGACGGTGGCGGCGTACCGCGACGCCAACCCCGAACTGGTGGCGGAACACGACCTCGACGTCGACGTGGCGGCGTGGGCCTCGCTCCCGGAGGGCGCGCGGTACGTCCCCAACGACGAGGGGCTGTGCCCGGCGTTCGTCCTCGGCAACGTGTACGTCTTCCCCGGCGTCCCCGCGGAGGTGCGCGCGACGTTCGCCCGCGTCGCCGACGAGTTCGCCGGCGAGGAGGTGTCGGCGACGCTGTACACCCCCCAGCCGGAGGGGTCGATGGTGGACGTGCTCGGGGAGGCGCGCGACCGCTTCGCCGTCGCGATCGGGAGCTACCCCGACACGGAGGGGTACAACCGCCTGACCGTCCGCGGCGACGACGCCGACGCGGTGGCCGAGGCGGCAGACTGGCTCCGCGAGCGCGTGACGGTCGTCGAGGAGGAGTAGCGGCCGGCGGCGTCGTCGGCCGCCGGGGGAACGAGCGTCCCCGGTCGTCCCCGGCGCCGTCGCTCGGCGCGTAGAGACGACGGGGTAGGTCGACTGAGAGTGACCCGCGGCACCGCGCCCCGGGCGAAAGGTCCCGTCCGACCGTGCCGTCCTCTCACCGGAACCGGCGGGCACGGTTAACACCGTCGGTCGGTCCGTCGCCGTCGGGTCGTCCCCCGAGTCCTCCGCCGTCGCCGTCGCTGTCCGCGTCCCGCGACCGGAAGCTACACCCGCCCGCCGGCGACAGGACCGATATGACACCGAGCGTCGACGACTACCGCAACGAGATCCGCGTCGCCGTCGGTTACCGGAAGCGCCTCGTCTCCGCGGGCTTCACGGCGGAGCCGCTGGCGGCGGTCTGTGACGCCCTCGGCGACCCGGTCGGCGACGGATCGCCCCCGTCGAAGTCGGAGATGCGGACGAGGGTCCGCGAGCGCGTGGCCGACCTCGACGCCCACCCGGGGACGGCCTCGCGGCCGTTCGGGAAGGCCGAACTCGAACCGATCGCGGCGGCGCTGTCGGAGAACTCCGGGTAGCCGTACGGGCGACCGACGTGTCCGCGGGGGTCCGGTGTGTCGACCGCTGTCGGCGCGCCCCCCGGTGACATCGGTGTCAGCGCGCACTCAAGTCCGTCGGGCACGTACCCCCGCCAATGGCTGATGTCACACCCACACCCGGCATCCACCACGTCACCTGCGTCGCGGGCGACCCGCAGCGGAACATGGACTTCTGGGCCGAGACGCTGGGGCTCAGGTTGGTGAAGCGGTCGATCAACCAGGACGACCCGAGCACGTACCACTTCTTCTTCGCCGACGCGGAGGGGACGCCCGGGACGAGCATGACGTTCTTCCCGTGGGAGGACCTCTCGGCGGGGAAGGTGGGGTCCGGGCAGGTGTCGCGGACCGCGTTCCGCGTCCCCGAGGGGAGCCTCGACTACTGGGAGGAGCGCTTCGACGAGCGCGGCGTCGACTACGACGAGCGGGTGGAGCGATTCGGCGAGACGGTGGTACCGTTCCGCGACCCGGACGGCCTCCCGGTCGAACTGGTCGAGGTGCCGATCCCCGACGACGACCCGACGGTGCCGTGGACGGAGTTCGTTCCGGCCGAGCACGCCATCCGCGGCTTCCACTCGGTGACGCTGTGGCTGGCGAACCCGGACGCGACGATGGACCTGCTGGAGACGATGGGACTGGAGCGGGTCGGTACGGAGGAGTCGCCCGGCGACACCCCGGGCGACCAGCGGACCAGGTTCGAGGCGGCGGGGACGGTCGGCCGCTACGTCGACGTGCTCCCGACCGTCCGGGCGGGCAGACAGGGCCACGGGACGGTCCACCACGTCGCGTTCCAGACCCCGACCGACGAGGACCAGTCCGCGATGCGCTCGGCCGTGCGGGGCGAGGGGCTGAACCCGACCGGACAGATCGACCGTCACTGGTTCCGGTCGGTGTACTTCCGCGAGCACAACGGCGTGCTGTTCGAGCTCGCCACCCGGGGCCCGGGCTACGACAGCGACGAACCGCTGGCGGACCTGGGCGGGCGGCTCGTCCTGCCCGGCGAGTTCGAGGCGCGCCGCGAGGAGATCGAGGCCGGCCTTCCGGACGTCACGGTTCCGCGGGCCGGGGCTCCCGAGGCTGACGACTGAGAACCGACCGGCGCTCCCGGGACCGATCGACGCTTTCCCGGGACCGATCGACGCTTCCGCTCGGCGAGGCACCCGAAGCCGGTGCGCCCGGACAGGCAGCCGTCCGGGAGCGCCGGACCAGCGGAACGGTCAGGGCGCCTCCATCGGTTCGACGGCGACCGTCCCGTCGTCGGTCACCGTCACGAGGAAGCCGTGGTACTCGAACGACACCGAGCCAGAGGCGTCCCGGAACAGCGTTCGGAGCGCGTCGGGCTCGACGGCCTCGTACAGTGGAGGGTCCAGTTCCGCCGCGGGGACGCCCTCCCGGTCGGCCACCTCCGAGAGGATCGTCTCGATCACGTCTCCGTCCATGCGTGCCGCTAATAACTACGGTCCGTACGCGGGTAACACTTTTGATTTTTTAACACGTTTGCGTCCAAATGAATCCGTATCGTGTCCGCTCGGGTACCCGAGCGCGACCCGGCGTCGACGCGGCCCCACCCCGACCGCCACGCCGTGGTTTTTTGCCCCCGAGCGCGAACGGACCCGGTGGATGGGCACGGAACCGGACGGGACCCGCGGGACCGCACGCGTGCGGCCGGGGACGCCGCTCGCCGACGCCCACGCGGCGTTCTGTTCGCACGTGTCGAAGGGCGACTCCGGCCGCCACCGCGGCGAGGTCGAGCGCGTCGTCGGCGACTTCGTCGACCGGGCGGCCGACCGCGGCGTCGAGGCGGTCGCCGACCTGGACGTGGCCGCCCTGGAGGCGTACGCCGCACACCTCTCGTGGCGCGCGTGGGCCCGCGAGGAGTCGCCCGACAGCGGGATCACCGGCCGGACGGCGCGTCAGTACTACGCGCTCGTTCGCTCGTTCTGCACGTACCTGCTCGAACGCGACGCGCTGGAGACGAACCCCGCCAAGAGCGCCGTCGCGACCGAGGCCCTCCCCGACCCGAGCGTCGGCGTCCGCGGGGACGAGCGCGAGCAGTTCTGGAGCGCCGACACGCGCGAGCGGATCGTCCGCTGGATGGACTGGCGCGCCGAGGACGCGCTCGACCGCGGGTGGATGGACCCCGAGCGGGCGACGCGCGACCGCGCGCTCGTCGCCGTGTTGGCGTACTCGGGCGCCCGCGGGGCGGAGCTGTTCCGCGACCCGCAGAACGACCGGCGCACGGGGCTCCGCTGGCGTCACGTCGACCTCGAGGAGGGAACGCTCCGGGTGTACGGGAAGCCGCAGGAGTGGCAGCGGACGCCCCTGCTGGCGCCCGGCGTCGAGCGCCTCCGCGCGCACCGTCGGCGACAGGACCCCCCGAGCGAGGAGTGGCCGGTGTTCCCGACGAGCCACCTGCCGAGCCTCTACTCCGTCGTCCGCGAGGCCGACGGCGTCGACGCCGAGCCGACGAAGGGGACGGTGTGGGACCTGCTGCGGGACCACGACCTCGTGCCGCCCGCGCTGACGACCGCCGGGGCGCGACGGCTGCTGAAGGAGTTCTCCGCCGAGAGCGGGATAACCGAGGACGGCGAGCCGCTGTTGCCGCACGGGGCCCGGCGCGGTCTCGGCGACGAACTGTACGACACGTCCGCGGAGCTCGCACAGGAGGTGTTGCGACACAGGTCCGTCGAGACGACCCACCGGAGCTACCGCGACGAGGACCTGGCGCGCCTGCGCGACGCCGCCGAGGACGCCATCGACGGCTGATCGCGGGTGAGCCGGGCCGGGCGGCACGAGGCCGCGGCCGCGGTTGCGACCCGCCGTCGCCGCCGCGTGCCGCTTGCTGAACCCTTTTGGCGCGAACCGCCGAACGACGAGTCGATGACGGACATCGACGACGTCGACCTGGAGTTCGTACGGCTCGGCGACACGGGGATCCGAACGAGCGAGCTCCAGTTCGGGACGTGGCGCTTCGGCAAGGAGACCGAGGAGGGTAACGTGGAGATCGGCGAGAAGCGGGCGCACGAGTTGCTCGACGCCTACGCCGACGCCGGCGGGCGCTACATCGACACCGCCGACGTGTACGGCGGCGGCGAGAGCGAGCGGTGGATCGGCGACTGGCTCGCCGACCGCGACCGCGAGCGCTACACGATCGCCTCGAAGATCTACTGGCAGATCCGCGAGGGCGACCCGAACAGCCTGGGGACGAACCGCAAGAACGTCCGCCACCGCATCGACGCGCTCCTCGACCGCCTCGGCACCGACTACGTCGACGTGCTGTACATCCACCGCTGGGACGACGAGACGTCGGCCCGGGAGCTGATGAAGACGCTGAACGGGCTCGTCGAGGACGGGAAGGTCCACTACCTCGGCGCGTCGACCCTGCGCCCGGACGCCTGGAAGATCGCCCGCGCCAACCAGATCGCGCGAAACGAGGGCTGGGAGCCGTTCTCGGTGCTCCAGCCGCGCTACAACCTCGTCGACCGTGAGATCGAGGGGGACTACCTGGAGATGGCCCGCCACGAGGGGCTGGCGGTGTGTCCGTGGAGCCCGCTCGGGCAGGGCTTCCTCACGGGCAAGTACGACCGCGAGGACGGCCTCACCGGCGACTCGCGCGTGGCGGAGTCCGGCCGCTTCGCGGACGCGTACCTCACCGAGGAGAACTTCGACGTGCACGACGAACTCGACGCCGTCGCCGAGGAGGTGGGCGCCTCGCCCGCCCAGACGGCGCTCGCGTGGCTCATGCACCGCGACGGCGTCACCGCGCCGATCGTGGGCGCGCGGACGGTCGACCAGCTCGCCGAGAACGTCGCCGCCGCGAAGATCGACCTCTCCGACGAACAGGTCGAGCGGCTGACGGAGGCGAAGGGCGGCCCCTACTCGGACCTCTGAGTCCGCCGTTCCCGTTCGCCATATCCGTCGGAATAAGGTAGCCGAGGTAGAATAGGTACCTATTTCGAGGGCCGAGCGGTCGTCGGTCCGAGGCGTCCCGGGGCGCGAACCGGGCTACAGTTCGATCGTCGCCAGGTCCGCCTCCAGGTCCGCGACCTCCTCGTTGTAGGCGTCGACGAACCCGCGGAACCGCGGCGCGTACTGGCGCACGTCGGCGGCCGAGGGGGCCTCGTACTGCGAGAGGAGGTAGACGCCGCCGCTGCCGCCGGCCCGGAGGTACGACACCGCGTCGCCGTCCCACTTCAGCTCCCACCGGGTGCCGTCGACGCGGGCGGCGAAGGTGCCGTAGTCGCCGCCCTCGTAGCGGCGGAGCTCGCCCGCGATCCGGTCGCAGACGTCGCGGACGGCGTCGAGCACCCGGTCGCGCTCGGCGACGGCCGTCTCAGTCGTCGCCGCCTCGGGGAACTCGGCGGACACGTCGTCGAGGACGCCCTCCAGCGACGCGACGTACCCGTTGAACGCGCGGACGAACGCGTCGTAGTCGCGCAGGGCCGTCGCCAGCGCCGCCGGTTCCGGCGGGTGTTTGGTCGAGACGACGTACACGCTCGACCCGCCCGACGGGTCGAACTCGAGGAACTCCAGGTCGCCGCCCTCGTACTTCACCGTCCACGTGCCGCGGTCGGTGTCGAACGCGCGGCGGCCGTAGTCGCCGCCCTGGAGCAGGGCGAGCTGGTAGGCGACCCGGCCGGCGTGGTCGCGGACGGCGGCGACGACCTCGTCGCGGCGCTCGGCGACTGCCGCCGCGTCGGTCGGGTCGATCGGGGGCCAGTCGGTCACGGTCGGGGTAGCCGTCGGGCCGGCATAACCCGACCGATGTCGCCGCGGATCAGCTGTGGGTGAAGATGTACGCCTGCCCGTCGTCCACGCCGACACAGAGGTCCAGCTGCTTCGAGAGGTCGAGGCTCGTGGGGTTCTGCTTGCAGACGACGAGGTCGTCGAACGGCTCCTCGCAGGCGGGACACGCGACCGCCACGGTGTTCTGGTACGACTTGATCGCGGCGTTGTCCTCACGCTTCGTCAGCGACGTGAGAAGCTCGTCCGTGTCGATGTCCATACCCCCGCCTACGCCCGATCCCTTATGAATCTCCGGGCGGATCCGAACTCCCGCCATCGCCGCGTCGAGCCCGACTGAAATTACATGAACTGATAGTTGCGGTCGTGGCTATTTGTGGCCCGAGCGGGAAGGCGACCCCATGGTCCTCACGGGTGGTGACCCGCCGCCATGACCGACGGCCCCGCGACCGTCCTCCTGGTCGACGACGAGGAGGCCCTCGTCGCCCTGTACGAGAGCTACATCGACGACGTGTACCGGGTCGAGACGGCGACGAGCGGTCGGGAGGCGCTGTCGACGGCGGACGATGAGGTCGACGTCGTGCTGCTGGACCGGCGGATGCCCGAGATGATGGGGCGGGAGGTACTCCACGAGCTCCGCGCAGCGGACATCGACGCCCAGGTGGCGATGCTCACGGCCGTCGAGCCCACGGCGGACATCGTCGACATGCCGTTCGACGACTACCGGGTCAAGCCGGTCGACAGGGACGAGCTGGTCGGCCTGATCGAGGTGCTGCTCGAACGGGCGGCCTACGACGAGTACAGCCAGGAGTTCTTCGCGCTGGCGTCGAAGAAGGCGGCGCTGGAGGTGGCCGGGAACGACGACGGCCCCGAGTACGAGCGGCTGTGTGAGGAACTGGAGGCCGTCCGCGAGCGGATCGACGGGAGCCTCGACAGGGTCGGCGCGCGCGCGGCGTTCGCCGACCTCGCGTAGCTCCCGTGAGCGCGGCCGGCGAGCCGTGTCCGCCGGGCGGCGCACGCCGACGCGCTCAGTCGGCCTCGACGGCGACGTACACCCCCGAGATATCGGTTTCCTCGACCGCCATCGTCAGCTCGTCGCCCTCGCTCGCCGGCCCCGACGCGACGACGGTCACCGCCTCGATGGGGTCGCGCGCGAGGAAGGCGCGGAGCCGGTCGAGCCACGACGGCCGGCCGCCGACGCGACAGACGAGGACGTGCTTCCCGGCCGCCAGTTCGCGCAGCCGCGGCCGCAGCTCCTGCTCCCCGTGTTCCTCGGGCGGCACCGCGTGAACGACGGACACCCGGATCGTCTCGGACACGACGGTCACCCGGCGTCCCCC
Source organism: Halobaculum sp. EA56 (assembly GCF_051195075.1). Classification (NCBI taxonomy): domain Archaea; kingdom Methanobacteriati; phylum Methanobacteriota; class Halobacteria; order Halobacteriales; family Haloferacaceae; genus Halobaculum; species Halobaculum sp. EA56. The sequence goes on along the minus strand of NZ_JBNTJX010000005.1, from coordinate 90,093 downwards.
GGCAAAGGGGCTGTCGGACGCCCGGCGGTCAGGACCGCTCGAAGGTCGCGACGAGCCCCGCGTGGTCGGAGGGCCACACCGTGACGCAGCGCTCGTCGTCCTCGTCGCCGCCCTCCTCGCCGGTAGCGCCACCGTCGTCCTCGTCCTCCTCCCCGTCGTCGACGGCGACGTCGACGCGGTCGGCGCGCCGGTGGTTGATCCGGCTCACGTCGACGGCGCGGAGGTCGCCGCTCGTGAGGACGGCGTCGATGCGCCTGCTCAGCTCCGACCGATCGTTCCGGAGGTCCGGCGACTGACAGCAGGTGCTCCCGCGGGCCCGCGGGTACACCCGCTCGAAGGCGTCGTCGTACTCGTCGACGAGCAGGCGATACGCCGCGGGTTCGTACCCCGGCCCGCTGTTGAGGTCGCCACAGAGCACGACCGAGTCGGTCCCCTCCAACGCCTCCGACAGTTCCCGCGCCTGGATGACCCGCAGCGTCGACGACACCGACTCCAGGTGCGTCGAGACCGCGGCGAACTCCGTCCCGTCGACCGTCACGTCGGCCCGCGCGTACCCCCGGCGCAGCGAAACCTCCTGATCGGTTTCCGGGACGGCGAACGCGATGTCCGTGTCGAACGTGTCGGTCACGACGCCGTCGAACCGGCGGTCGGCCCGGACGAGGAGGGCGTCCCTGTCGGTGACGCGGAGGTCGACCGGCCCGTCGTCGGTGCGCCCCGGGAGTTCGGCGTCGGAGGCGGTCGTCGCCGCCGCGCGCCCGTAGTCGAGGCCGCGGGCGTCGAGCGCCGCCTCGACCTCCGCGAGCAGGTCGACGACCTCGGTCTCGGCGGACTCCGCCCCGTCCGTGGTGTAATCGCCCGGCTCCTGCTTCCTGAACAGCGCCGCCTCCTGAAGGGCGATCACGTCCGGGTCCGCGGCCGCCACCTCCGCGGCCACGGCGTCGGCCCGCGCCCGGTACACCGCGGGGTCGATCCCCTCGAGGAACCGGCCGACGATCCGGCGGAACTCCCGGATCGAGTTCGCGCGGAGCAGCCGGGAGACGTCGACGCCGAGGTAGACGTTCTGCGTCAGCACGGTCGGACCCACCTCCGACCGCGTCGCCGCCGTCCCGACGGTGCCGCCGGCGCCCGCCGCGACGCCCGCGATGCCCGATGTCGCCGCGAGGCGACGGAGCAGGGTCCGCCGGCTCGATCCCGACCGCGGTCCCTCCGAAGGAGGCTCGCTCATACGGCCACCTCCGGACGGGTCGGCTTCGTTATTCGGGGGCGGTTCGCGAGTAACCCGGCGATACCGGTCCCGGGAGGGGTTCCCCGTCCGGCACCGGGCGACGCAACGCGGCGGCCGCCTCGCTCGCGTCCGGGGGACGGCTCCGGATAGGTCAAACGCGCCTCTGTGGCTACGGACCGCTTATGATCCGCGGCGACTATCCCCGGGTATGGACACTCGACGTGCCCTCCTCCGCGGGGTCGGGCTCGCCGGTCTCGCGGGAGCGTCGGGGCTCGCGGGCTGTACCGCGCTCGCCGACGGCGGTGACGGCGACACCGGCGGCGACGGCGCGCCGAACACGGACGCCGACGGCGGCGACGGGTCGGAGCCGAGCGGCCGCGACCGTCCGGCCGACGCGACCCACGACGCCGTCGTCGCCGCCGTCGACGACCCCCCGGACCTCCCTGTCGACCCGCGCGTGTCGCTCGCGGACCCCCACGTCGACGGGGACTCGCCGGTCGTCCTCCGCGTCGACGTGAACAACCCGACCGACGAGGCGGTCGTCGTCGGCGAGTACCGGCCGGTGGTCTTCCAGTACGTGCGCGACGCGACCGGGACGCTCGTGTGGTATCCCCACTCCGAGCGCTCGACTGACGGCGAGCCGGACCGGTCGCTCCCAGACCTCGGCCTCGCCGAGGAGGGATGTTGGCGACTCGACTCGCCGCTCGCTCAGACCATGGAGTACGGGACCGTCGAGGTCCCCGCCGGCGGCACCCTCACGGCGTTCGTCGGGCTGTACGCGCTCCCGGACGCGCCGGGCGGCGCCGGGTGTTTCCCCGCGGGCGAGTTCCGGTTCGAGGCCCACTACACCGTCATGGAGGACGGTTTCGGGGGCGAGGAGAACCCGAGCGCGACGTGGGGCTTCGACCTCACGCTGCGCGCAGTCGATCGGTGACCCTTCCGGACTCGAACCGTGACCATCCCGGGGGTGTACGACGGGGTACTCCGGCACCGGCCCTCCGGTGCCGTGTCGCTCCGACCGTGTCGGGCACGTATCACGTACCGTTATGTCGACGCTCGTCCCGCGTGGGAACGACGCGATGTCCCCGTACACGCCACGCCTCCGCGGGCCCGAAACGGCCGCACCGATAGCAGCCTCCGAGTGTCGCATCCCGAACGGGGGTGAGCGATGACGAGCCCAGACGGCCGCCGTCTCGCGCTCTTCTTCGGGGTCCTCGTCGCGGCCGCGGTCGCCCTCCGCCTCGGCGCCCGCGCCGTCGGGGCGAGTCCGATCGCCCTCGCGCCGGCGTACATGTTCTCCCCGATGGTCGCCGGCCTCGTCGTCTGCCTCGGAACCGGCGTCCCGCTGTCCGACGTCGGGCTCCGCCTCGGCCGACCCCGCTGGCTGGCCGTGGCCGCGGCGGCCGCGCTGCCGCTCGTGGGCGCGACGCTCCTGCTGGCAGTGGCGGTCCCGGGCGTCGGGTTCGACCCGGCGGTCGACCCCGTCCCGTGGCTCGACCTGCCGTCCGGGCCGGCCGGCGTGCTGGCGACCCTCCTGCTCGCCCTCGGGCTCGGCGCGACCGTGAACGCCGTCTTCGCGCTCGGCGAGGAGTTCGGGTGGCGGGGGTACCTGCTGTGGGAGCTCGCCCCGCTGGGGTTCTGGCGGGCCTCGGTCGCGGTCGGCGCGGCGTGGGGCGTCTGGCACGCACCGGTGATCGTCGCCGGCTACAACTACCCGTCGTTCCCGCTCGTCGGCGTCGCCGCGATGACGGCCGCCTGCGTCGCGTTCTCCCCGGTCTACACCTACCTCGTCGTCCGAGCCGAGTCCGTGCTCGCGGCCGCGCTGCTCCACGGCGTGTTCAACGGCTCCGCCGGCCTCGTCGTCGCCTACGCCGCCACGGACGACGCCGTCCTCGGGGAGCTGGTCGCCAGCCCCGTCGGGGCCGCCGGCGTCCTCGCGTTCCTCCTCGCGGCCGGCGCCGTCGCGGCGACCGGGACGCCGTCGCTGGAGCGGGCGTTCGACCGGGGCGGCCGGACCGCTACCGCCGCCGAGTGAACGCGGGCCCTCGGGCGCCGGGCGCGGTCAGTCGCCGGCGGGAACCGCCGGCCCGTCGAGGGCCGCGGGGTCGGCCGGCGCGTACCGCGCCAGGGCGTCGAAGTGTTCGTCGAGGACCGCCTCCCCCGACGTGATGCCGCGGGCGTCGGCCGAGCGGAGGTGCTCGTCGACGAACGCCGCGGCGACGAGCCCGATCCGGGCGTCCCCGTCCGTCGCGAGCGCGTCGGCCGCGCGGTCGACCAGCAGCGCGGCGGTCGTCACGTCGTAGATCAGGTCCGCGAGCTCCTTCGCGTGGTACTGCGCGTACCCTGCGTCCTCGCCCGCGAGCGTCGCGAGGGCGGCCTGCAGCTCCGTGAAGGCGTCCTCCACCTCGTCCGCGAGGCCGGCGAGCCGACCGGAGTCGACCGCCAGCAGGTCGGTGACGTGGGGGAGGAACGCCTCGTGGGCGCGTTCGCGCTCCAGCACCCTGGGCACGTCCAGCGAGATGACGTTCGAGGCGCCCTCCCAGATCGGGAGCACCTGCGCGTCCCGCAGGAGCCGCGGGGTGGTGTGCTCGCGCACGTAGCCGTCGCCGCCGCGGATCTCCATGCAGTAGGACGCGATGTCGACGGAGTCGCGGGCCGTCCGGTACTTCGCGACCGGGACGAGCAGCCGCATCAGCTTGAACGCCTCCTCGCCGCCGCCCCGGCGCTTCCACTCGTCGTACCACCGGGCCGCCTCGAACGCGAAGGCCGCGGCGCCCTCGTACTCGACGGTCAGCTCCGCGAGGTCGCGCCGCATCAGCGCGTGCTCCTCCAGGCGCTTCCCGAACGCCTCCCGGTTCGCCGCGTGGACCTTCGCCTCCAGCAGCGCCCGCCCCATCACGCCGACCGCGCCCGTCGCGTTCGTCAGCCGCTCGTAGTTCATCATCTCGGCCATCAGCCGGAAGCCGTCGCCCTCGTCCCCGACCAGGTAGCCCGTCGCGCCGCGGTACTCCACCTCGCCGGTCGGCACCGACAGCGTCCCGAGCTTGTCCTTCAACCGGCGGAACAGCGCGTCGTTCAGACCGCCGTCGACCTCCCGCGGGACGAGGAACAGCGACAGGCCCTCGGTCCCCTCGGGCGCGTCCGGGGTCCGGGCCAACACGAGCGCCCCCTGCGCGTCGACGTTCGAGCAGAACCACTTCTCGCCGTACAGCTCGTAGGTGCCGTCGCCGGCCGGCTCCGCGCGGACCTCGTTGGCGCCCACGTCGCTGCCGCCCTGCTTCTCGGTGAGGAACATCGCGCCCTCGATGTGCTCGTCCGGGTCGGCGCTCGTGAGGCGCTCGAAGTACCCGTCGCAGTCGTGCTCGGCGTCCGCCAACACGACGGCGGCGCCGGTCGTCATCGACGCCGGACAGCAGAACCCGACGTCGCAGTACGACAGCAGGGACTGCATCGTCAGCGTGTGCGTGAGGCTCGCCGGCTCCTCCCGACCCGGGGGCGCGTGGAACGCGTCGTGGGTCAGCCGGAAGTCGCCGTACACGACCCGCTCGGTCTCGAACTGGTCGGGGTGGTACTCCACCTCGTTCGCCACCTCGCCGTCGGCGTCGTAGGTGCGGAGCTGCGGCGGGTGGCGGTCGATACGGTCGGAGCGCTCGGCGATGCCGTGGCCGCACTCGCGGCCGAACTCGTCGAGCAGCGGCTCGGCCCACTCGAACTCCCCGTCCGGGTAGGCGCGCGCCGCGGCCGCCCGGAGGGTGGGGTCGAGGCGCCAGTAGTTGCACTCGCGGCCGGCGTCGAGCCGGCCGTACTGGATGGGGCCAGTTGACATGCCCCGTGAACTCGTGCGTGCGGGCATCAAGGTTGGCGTGGTCGTGAAGTGGTCGCGACAGACCGCCCCCGCCGGTACCTCACTCCCCGAGCGAGCCGTTCAGCACCTTCGCCGCGACGAGGACGGGGTCCCACACCGGGCTGAACGGCGGCGCGTACGCCAGATCGAGGCGCTCCATCTCGTCGACGGCGAGCCCGCCCTCCAGCGCGGTCGCGACCGTGTCGATCCGGACGGCCGCGCGGTCGGTTCCGACGATGCTGCCGCCCAGCAGACGGCCGCTCCCCCGGTCGGCGACCAGCCGGACGGTCGTGTCGGCGGCGCCCGGGTAGTAGCCCGAGCGCGAGCCGGCGGTGATCGTCTCGGCGACGGGGTCGAACCCCGCCTCGCGCGCCTCGTCGAGGTCCGTGAGCCCCGTCCGACCGCACTCCAGGTCGGACGCCTTCACGACGGCCGTCCCGGCGACGCCGCCGACGGGCGTGGGATCCCCGGCCAGCGTCCGCCCGATGGCCCGCCCCGCCCTGTTCGCAGTGAGCCCGAGGGGGACCCACGTCGGCTCGCCGGTGACGACGTGGCGGGCCTCGGCGCAGTCGCCGGCGGCGTACACGCCATCGACGCTCGTCTCGCCGTACTCGTCGACGGCGATCGCGCCCGAGTCGCCGAGCGCGACGGGGGTGTCGCGCACCACCTCCACGTTCGGGCGGACGCCGATCCCCACCACCGCGAGCCCGACCGACAGCTCCGTCCCGTCGCCGCAGCGGAGCCCGGAGACCCGGCCGTCGCTCCCGACGAGCCGCTCGACCTCGGTCCCGAGGTGGAGGGTCACCCCCTGTTCGCGCAGGGTCCCGGCCACCTCGCTGCCGACCGCCTCGCCGAACGGGGGCAACAGCGTCTCCGGCCGCTGGAAGAGGTGGACGTCGAGGTCGTGGGCGGCCAGCGCCTCCGCCATCTCGACGCCGACGTACCCCCCGCCGACGATCGCGGCGGTCTCGGGCGGCGTCATCGCACCGTAGCGCTCGGCGGCCTCGCGGTCGACGAACTCCCCGCCGCCGAGGGCGTCGACCGAGAACGCCTCGGGCGGGGTGAGCGCCGCGCGCAGCGACGCGGCGGAGTCCAGCCCGTGGACCGTGAACGCGCCGTCGAGGTCGCTCCCGGGGATCGGATCCGACACCGGCCGGGCGCCGGTGGCAACCAGCACCTCGCCGTAGGGCTGGTCGAACTCGCCGTCGGGGCCGCGCACACGGACCCTCTCGGCGTCGGCGTCGACCGCGAGCACCTCGTGCTCGCGCCGGAGGTCGATGCCGCGGCCCTCGATCTCCGGGGGCGACAGCGACAGCATGTCCGTGAGCGAGTCCACCTCGCCCTTCACGTAGTAGGGGATGCCGCAGTGGGCGTAGGACACCCACTCGCCGCGCTCGAAGACGATCACCTCGCGGTCGGGGTCCTCGCGCGACAGTTTGCTCGCCGCGCTCAGCCCCGCCGCGTCGCCGCCGATCACGACTACCGGGTCCGTCATGAGGTGGACTCCCGGGGCCTCCGTCTTACCGCTATCGGCGACGTGTCCGGCGCGCGCCACGCCGCGGCCGCGGCCCCCCGCTCACTCCTCCACGACGAGCACCCGGAGGTCGTTCACGTTGGTCCCGGTAGGCCCGGTCCGCACGAGCGCGCCCGTCCCCTCGAGGAAGCCGAGCGCGTCGTTGTCGGCGAGCGTCCCGCGGGCGGCTCCGGCGTCCGTGACGGTGTCGGGGGTGACGACCGCCCCGGCGTAGGCGGTGCTCCCGTCGAGGCCGTCGGTGTCGGCCGCGAGGAGGGCGCACTCGCGCCCCGCCAGCGGCGAGCGGGGGGCCGCGAACTCGACGGCGGCCGCCAGCGCGCACTCGAGGTTCGGCCCGCCGTCGCCGGCGCCGGCGACGGTCACGGTCGTCTCGCCGCCCGAGAGCACGACCGCCGGCGGCTCCACCGGGTGGCCCGAGGCGACGACCTCCTCGGCGACGGCCGCGTGGGTGACGCCGCAGTCGGCCGCCTCGCCGCGGAGTCGGCTCGACAGGACGAGCGTCCCGTACCCCCGCTCCGTCGCGGCGTCCGCGGCCGCGCGGACCGCGGTCAGCCCGTCGGCGAGCACGCGGTTGTCGACGCGGGCGAACGCGTCGGCGTCGCTTGCGGGCGTCTCCGGCACCTCGCCGGACGCGCCGTGCTCCAGCCGGTCGTGGACGGCCGCGGGGACGGCGTCGCCGAGGCCGTAGCGGTCGAGGACCCCGAGCGCGTCGCCGAAGGTCGTGTCGTCGGGCGCGGTGGGGCCGCTGGCGATCACTCCGAGGTCGTCGCCGACCACGTCGCTGAGGACGATTCCGACGACCCGCGCCGGCGCGGCCGCCCGCGCGAGGCCGCCGCCCTTCACGCGCGAGAGGTGCTTTCGCACGGCGTTGATCTCGCCGATGTCGGCGCCGGCCTCCAGCAGCGCGTCCGTCGTCGTCCGGAGGTCGTCGAGGTCCACGCCGTCGGCGGGCGCCGAGAGCAGCGCGCTGCCCCCGCCGGTGATCGCCGCGAGGACGAGCGTGTTCCCGTCGGCCCGCTCGGCCAGCTCCAGCACCCTGTCGCCGCCGGCGACGCTCCCGGCCGTCGGCACGGGGTGGCCGCCGCGGATCCGTTCGACGCGTCGGTCGCCGCCGGACCCGTTGCCGTCGCCGTCGGCGTCGGTCTTCCCGGTCGACTCGGGCGTCACGACGGCGCCGGCGTCGATCCGGTCGCCCAGCAGCGACTCCAGGGCCGCCGCCACGCCCTCCGTGGCCTTCCCCCCGCCGACGACGAGGACCTCGTCGTACTCGCGGAGGTCGTAGCGGCCGTCGCCGACGCGGAGCACGTCGCCGTCGAGTGCGACGCCCTCCGCGACGACCGTCTCCGGGAGCGCGGCCGCGACGCCCGCCCGCAGACACGCGAGCGCGGTCCCGACGGCGGGTCCGTCGGCGTCGCCCCCGGCCGGATCGCCGCCGCACCCGTCCCGTTCGACCGCGATCGGCGGTCCCTCCTCGTTCGCCATACGGGAGCAACCATCCGTCAGGGAAATAACTGCACCGGCGGCGGGCGGTGGTCCCGGCGGGGGGTCCGTCCCCGCCCGGCGCTACTCCGCGTCCGTCGCTCCGGTCCCGAGGCGGCCGACCTCCCGCGCGAGCGCCCGGCGCTTGAGGAGGACGAACCCGGCGACGATCAGGAGGAAGCCCACGGCGGTGGCCTCGCTCGGTACCTCGTTCAGGAAGGCCCACCCCGACAGCGCCGCGAACACCGGCGCGACGTAGCTCACGAAGTTGATCTCGACGGGGCCGAGGCGGTCGAGCAGGTCGAAGTAGATCAGGAATCCCGCCGCGCTCGCCGCCAGCGAGAGGTACGCGAGCGCCAGCAGCGCCTCCCCGGAGAGGACGACGCTCGCGACGGACTCCCCGAGCGCGACGGAGGCGGCGTGCATCACGAGCGCCCCGAGCAGCATCGACCACGCCTCCATCGTCTCGATCGGGAGGTCCGAGTCGACGCGGCGCGCGAGCACGCTGCCGAGCGCGAACGCCGCGGCGGCCGCGAGGATGAGCAGCTTGGGGACCGTGCCGCCGGCGAGGAGGTTCGCGGGGTCGAGCTCCGAGAGGACGGCCACGCCGACGAGCCCCAGCACGAGCCCGACGACGCCGAGGGCGGTCAGGCGCTCGCTCGGGAGGAAGAGCCGCGCGAACCCCGTCGTGAGGACGGGGCTCAGGCTGACGACGACGGCGGCGGCCGCGCTCGTCACCGTCGGGTCCGACTGCCCGACGAACAGGAACACGTGGTAGGCGGCGATCAGGAGGACGGCCCCGATGGCGACCTCGGTCCACTGGGCCCGCCCGCGCGGGAGGGCGGCGTCGGTCGCGTAGGCGGCGTACGCGAGCATCACCACGCCGGCGACGTCGTACCGGAGGGCGGCGAACAGGACCGGCGGGAAGAACTCCAGGCCGGCGTTGATCGCCATGAACGCCGCGCCCCACACGGCCGCGAGAACCAGAAAGAGCGCGGGGGATCGGAATCGGCTCACAGTGGCGGTGTGCGATGCGAGCGTCTGAAGGTTTCGGCTCGCTCCGGGTCGGTTCGACGGGACGGCCGGTCGGCCGGAGGGGGCCGGACCGGAGCGGAACGGGGCCGCGGCCCGCAGGGTCGGGACCTGTCGACGCCGTCGGTTGTTCCGCCCGTCGTCATCCGATCCGTCACACATGTTTTTGGTATCTCATTTTCACAACGACGGGTGGATGTCGACTACCTCGGTTCGCAGCGTCGTCGCAGGCATGGCTCGGCGAGGGAACCCCGCGTTCGCGGCGGCGGCCGTCCCGGTCCCGCTGGTCGCGCTCGGCTACGCGGTCACGGTCGCGTCCCTGCAGGTTCACACGTACGTGCACGTCATGGCCGGCGTCCTCTGGACGGGGATCGACCTGTTCATCGGGGCCGTGCTCGGCCCGGTCGTCGGCGGCCTCGACGACGAGCAGAGCGCCGCCGTCTTCGAGCGGCTCACACCGAAGACGGCGTTCCTGCTCCCGTCGCTGGCGTTCGTGACCATCGCAGCGGGGATCACCCTCGCGCGGCGCATCGGCGCGTTCCCGCACGCGGGGCCGTGGCTCGCGCTGTTCACGGCGGCGAACCTGATCCCGGTGCTGCTGCTGTTCGGCTGGCGGATGGACGTCTTCGGCGACCGACGCTGGCAGGCGGTCTTCGCCGTGGCGACCGTGGGGTCGCTCGCGTGGGTCGCGGCGACGGTCGGATCGTTCCGGATGACGACGCCCGTGATCGCGGTCGCGCTCGGGGTCGTCACGGTCCTGTCGGTGCAGGGGTTCGGCTTCCTCCTGCCCGGCGAACTCCGGATGTACCGGGAGATGGTCTCGCCGGACCCGGACGCGTCGGTGATCGCCGCGATCGGGCGACAGAACGCGAAGCTCGGGCTCGTTCAGGGCGCGTTCCAGCTCCTGCTCGTCGCGGACATGGTGTACCTCCGCTACGGCGGGTTCTGACCGACGAACGGGCGGCCGCCCGGCCTGCGGCGGTCAGCCCCCGCCCCGGCCGTCGGGGGCGGACAGCACCGACTCGGGCAGATACGCCGAGACGGTCCAGTTGGGCGCGTCGACCACCTGATTGATCTTCAGGTCGACGGCCGCCGAACACAGGACGTACGCGTCCGGCCGCGAGAACCCGCGACGGTCGTGGAGGTGGGCGATCATCGACCGGATCGCCCCCTTCGTCGCGTCCATCAGGTCCGGCGCGATGCCGCTCGTGGCGTACGTCGGTTCGTCGCGGCCCGCGGCCGTGAACGGCCCGGTCGTCTCGAACTCGGGGCCGTCGACGTCGCGGTCGGCGAGGTCCAGGCGCGCCGTCACCGACATCGGCGCCTCGATGCCCGTGAGACACACCTCGCCGTCGCCCTGGGCGGCGTGGCAGTCGCCGACGGAGAACAGCGCGCCCGCGGCCTCCACGGGGAGGTACAGCGTCGACCCCGCGGTGAGGTGTTTCACGTCGACGTTCCCGCCGACGCGACGCGGCGGCATGGTGCTGTGGGGGCCGTCCGCCCCGGGCGCGACCCCGAGGTTCCCCGGGAAGGGCCGGACCGGCACCGACACGTCGGGCGCGTCGTCGTCGGCGAACGTCGCGACCGGCGTCCCGTCGCGCCGCGCGTCCAGGTCCCACTCGCGGACGTGCGCCTCGCGGAAGTCCTCGGGGAGGAGGCCGCCCTCGCGCTCGCCCGGCGGGACGGCCGAGACGCCCCATCCCTCGTGCTCGAACGCGAGCAGGTCGACCCGGAGCGTGTCGCCGGGCCTCGCGCCCGCCACTGCGACTGGACCGGTGAGCGGGTGGCCCCCGGTGTCGACGGCGCGGAGCTTCTCGACGGTCGCGGGCGGGGTGAGCTGGCGGTCGTAGGCGTCCCGGCAGGCGAACTCGACGACGCTGCCGGGGTCGACCGTGAGGGCGGGTTCGATCCCGCTGTCCCACGCGTAGTGGAGGGTCCGCTCGGACTCGTCGAGTCCGTGGTCGGGCTCCGGGGGGTCGTCGACGGCGAAACGGCGGTTCGACACGGGTCCACGTCGCGCCCCGAGGGATATAACGGTGACTCGCGTGACCGGTCGCCGCCGCGCGGCCGACCGGCCGGCCCCCGCTACCGGCGTGGTCCGGGGGCGCACGAGTCCCGAGGTCGGCGGTCCCCTCAGCCCCGCGGACGCGCCCCGCCTGGAGGGGGGAAGGGGGACAGTTACTTGGGTCGGGTCCGCGGGTAGGGGGGTATGCTCGTTCGAGAGCTGATGACGCGCGAGGTCGTCACCTGCGAGGCGGACGAGACGGTGGGGACGGCGGCCGAGCGGATGCTCGCGGAGGGGATCGGGAGCGTCCTGATCACGAGGGACGGGAACCCGGTCGCAGTCCTCACCGAGACGGACGTGTTGCGCGCCGGCGTCGCCACCGGCGACCCGCTCGATGCGATCCCGATCCCGCGGGTCGCGAGCCACCCGCTGGTCACGACCCGCGGGGACGCGACGGTCCGCGCGGCCGTCCGGACGATGCTCGACAACGACGTGAAGAAGCTCCCCGTCGTCGACGGCACGGAACTCGCGGGCATCCTCACGCGCAGCGACGTCGTCGCTCACTACAGCGACTTCATCAAGGAGGCCCATCAGTTGGACGCGATGGCGGACGAGTGGGAGCCGAAGTGACACGGGAGCCGAAGTGACCCGGGAGCCGAAGCGACCCGGGGCGGAACGGGACGCCGGATTCGGTGCGGGGCCGACCGCCCCGAGTCGGAATCGCCGTCCCGCACGCCCACGAGGGCGGCGAGCCCGCGGAACTCGCCCCCGTTCGTACCTCGACGGGGGTGGTCCGAAGCGGTCCCCGTCGAGTTCGACACCTCGTCGGTCCGATACCGGCGTGTAGAACGAATCGCTGTCTCGATAACTCATACGCCGGCTCGACGGAACGGTCACCCCGGCTCGGTCGGAGGCGACTCCGGCTCCGCGGGTCGGGGCGGGCGCTGGCCCCCGGTAGTCGATTCGAGCGCGTCGGACAGCAGTTTCGACTCGGCCTTGCGCAGGTGTTCCAGCATCGTCGTCCGACTGATGTCCATCTCCTCGGCCAGTTCCTCGCTCGTGATCTCGCGCGGCCACTCGAAGTAGCCACGGTCCAGGGCGGCCGCAACCACCTCCCGTTGCCGATCCGTCAACCGGACGTCCGACTCGCCGACCCGCCCCACCTTGCCGAGCGTGACCGTGCCGATCTCGGAGAAGTCGTCGATCATGGCGCGGAGGTCCTGCCGGCGAAAGAACAGCACCGTGTACACCCGCCGAGCGGAGCCGATCACGTTCCGCCGACGGAGGACGCCGTGATTTCTGTCGACGGCCGAGTACGCGCCGCAGGAGGTCTTGGTGACGAGGTAGTTCCCGGCACTCAACTCCTCGAAATGCTTCACCTGGTCCCAGTCGGCGAGGACGGTCTCCACCTCCTCGACGGGCCGCTCGAACTCCATGACGAACGTGACGAGTTCGTCGTGGAGCTCCTCGATCGCGACCTCGAAGGGGCTGTCGAACGTCTCGGCGATGTGGGTGATCACGCACTCCTTGTGTTGCCGGAGGTGGATCTCTGCCTGAAACATGGACGGTCGTCTCCGTCCAGTGGGCGTCGACTGGCAATAGTCTTCCCCAGCCGAACTGACACGTCTTCGAGAACGGGGTTCAGGACGGGCGTTCGCCCACCTCCGCCGCGAGCGCGATCGCCTCCTCCCGCGAGAGGGGTCCCTCCGCGGCCAGTCGGTCGAGGAGCGTGTCGACCGCCGTCTCGTCGGGGTCGTGACCGGCCCGCTCCAGCAGCTGACGGGCCGCGCCGACCCCGGTCTGGGTGCCGAAGATCAACCGGCGCTCCCCGCCGAACCGCCCGGGATCGTACGCCTCCATCGCCGCCGGCTCCGACAGCATCGCGGCGGTGTGGATCCCCGACTCGTGTTCGCTGACTCCCGCCCCGAGAACCGGCTTCCGCTCGTCGTACCCCTCGCCGAGCGTGTCGAGCACGTCCCGGCACGCCGGGATCAACCCGTCCGTCTCGATCCCCAGTTCGGCGCCGGTGTCGACTGCCGCGGCGACGACCACCTCCTCGAGGGGGCTGTTTCCGGCCCGCTCCCCGAGCCCGCCGACGCTGACGTCGGCTTTCCCGACCCCGGCCCGGGCCGCGGCGAGCGCGTTGGCGGTCGCACAGCCCAGGTCGTCGTGGAAGTGGACACCCACCCGCGACCGCTTCACGTGTCCGTCGATCCGGTCGAGCCTGTCGAGGACGGACGCGGGGGTGCGCGCCCCGACGGTGTCGGCCAGCGTGACGCACTCCGCCTCCGGGACCCGCTCGATCACCTCGATCAGGTCGTCGGTGTCGGTCCGGAACGCGTCCGCCAGCGTGACGTGGACGCGCGCACCGCGGTCGCGGGCGTGGTCGACGGCCCCGCCGACCATCGACAGCATGTCCTCGCGGGTCGTCCCGAGCAGATGGGTCAACTGGAGATCGGAGACGGGAACGAACGTCTCGACCACGTCCGCGCCGGCGTCGACGGCGGCGTCGACGTCGCCTTCGAGCGCGCGTGCTAACGCGACGATGTCCGCGTCGGTCGTTCCCGCCAGCTCCCGGAGGACGCGCCGGTCCTTCTCGCCGGTCGCGGGGAAGGCGGGCTGGATGTACGGCACGCCGAGGTCATCGAGGACGCGCGCACACTCGACCTTGTCGGCGGCCGTGAACTCCCGCCCTGGCATCTGGTCCCCCTCGCGTAGCGTCACGTCGCTCAGTCGCATCTACACGACCCCCTCCGCTTCGAGCTCCGCCAGCTCCTCCGGCGACAGGCCGAGCTCGTCGACGTACACCTCGACGTTGTGCTCGCCGTGTCGGGGGCCGAGGAACTCGACGTCGCCGGGCGTCCGCGAGAACTTCGGGACCGGCGCGAACGTCTCGATCTCGCCGACGTCGTCGTCGTGGACGGTACGGAAGTTCCCCCGGGCGCGGAACTGCTCGTCCTCGCGAATGTCGCTCATGTCGTAGACCGGACCGACGATCGCGTCGTTCGCCTCCAGGACCTCGATGGCCTCCTCGGTGGGACGCTGCCGGGTCCACGCCTCGATCTCGGCGTCGAGCGCCTCGACGTTGTCCACGCGGGCTTCGTTGTCCTCGAACCGGGGATCGTCGATCAGGTCCGGGCGGTCGATCGCCTCGGCCACGCGCTCGAAGATCTTCTGGTTGGACGCCGACATCGTCATGTAGCCGTCCGCGGTCTCGTAGATATTGCGCGGGGCGGTGCTGGGGTGGCGGTTGCCCGTGCGCTCGCGGACGTGTCCCTCGTAGTCGTACGCCTCCACCTCGCCGAAGAAGAGCCGCCACAGCGGCTCCGTCAGCGAGACGTCGATCACCTGTCCCTCCCCGCTGCCGCCGCGCCCCACGTCGCGCTCGAAGATCGCCATCAGCGTCGCCTGCAGCGCGAACTGTGCCGCCGTCAGGTCGGCGAGGCTGATCGGGGGCAACAGCGGCTCCCGGTCGGGAAAGCCGTTCGCGTGTGCCCAACCGGAGACGCCCTCGGCGACCGTGCCGAACCCCGGCTTCCGTGATCTCGGGCCGGTCTGGCCGTACCCCGAGAGCCGAACCATGATCGCGCGCTCGTTCACGGCGTGGACGTCCTCGGGGCCGAGGTCCCACCGTTCCATCGTGCCCGGCCGGAAGTTCTCGAAGACGACGTCCGCGTCCTCGATGAGGTCCAGCGCGAGGTCCCGACCGCGGTCCGACCCGAGATCCAGCGTGACGCACCGCTTGTTCCGCCCGAGCGACTTCCACGCCAGCGAGACGCCGTCGTCGGTCTTGATCGGCCACTCCCTGATGGGGTCGCCCGCCTCCGGGTGCTCGATCATCACCACGTCGGCGCCGAAGTCGCCCATCATCGTCGTGGCGAACGCGCCGCTGATCATCCCCGACATGTCGATGACGCGCAGGCCGTCCAGCGGACCCTGTCGTTGCCGTGAGTTCATCTGAGGGTGACGTCCGTTTCCCGTGACCGACGAAAAACCGTTGTTCCGACTAGTGTAGGTGGTTCAAATACCCCCGTCGATGGTCGCCTCACGACGCGCGGGAACGCCGGTCCGACGGGGGCTCACCCATATCGGAATTCCGACGGGGACCCGCCCCTCCCGGCATCCCGGTCGGGCGTGCGCTCACCCCGTCCGGTGTGCCTCGATACGGAGACGACTGCGATCGGCATACAGCTCCTGTTCGGTAGCCGCGTACAGACCGTCCCGAAGCCGAGCCTCGACATCGCCGAGGACGACCTCCCGTTCGGTGTCGGGTATCGCCTCCCACGAGTGGTCGAGCATCTTCTGCATCGGGTGTCCGTTCGGGTTGTCGCCGCCGAGGGCTTCACACAGTCCGCAAGCGAGGGTGCAACTCGACGAACTACTCTCACGAGAGTACAGGACGGTGGTGATACACAACCCCTCTGACTCGGCGAATGCCCCGAGTTCGACTTTTGCGGCTGCCCGTTTACCTTGCTCCGCTTTCCATGAGAGAGGCGTTTGCGTCACCGACCCCGCGGGCGGCCGGCTTCAATGACCGCCGAAGCTTCGGAATCTCCTCACGCCGCTCGGGCGGCCGCGTCGGCGTGTGATCCTCCTTGAGGTACCCTTAGCCGCCTCCGGCGCAGATCCCGGAGGTGGTGGAATACGGAGACGTTCCCGTTACGATCCCGGCGGGTTCCACCCGCATAACCCAGATCTCCGCAATGTCCGACGTGTCATCCACGTCCGGAGAACCCCCGATCCCGTCCTGAACTCCCGTCGAGTTCGGGTTGTGTTCCTTCAGTGTTGAGTACCCCGGGCCCCCTGGCACGTCTGCATGCTCTTTCATCGTCAGTTACCCGGGTTGTCCGCGTCTCTGATTACCCCACATTCTAATCGTGAGGTGTCGTGAGTTTCCGAACTCTATCGGTTCCGGCTCAGCACCAGCGGATGCGAATTGCGGACATCCCCGGGGGTGTTCACGCTGTAGCGACGGTTCGCCTCATTCAGCGATAGCGGAGGAACGAACGATGAATCACCCGATATCGAACCGTCCAAGTCCCCCGATCGTTTCCCGAGATGACTGGGTAGTCTGGTCTGAATTAAGCAATAACGCTACCAATGTGACACGGACTGGTGCCGGGTATTGATATTCTGTGATTGCCTCCCGAAGCCCGTTGAGTGACGATTCGGGGATGGAGACGTCCGTTAACCGGTATAAGCGGGCCAGGGCATGTGCAGCCGCCCGACGAGTCTCATCGACACCGGTTGAGAGTCGCTCCCACAATAACGACTCAAGCGACGCTGTAAGACCCGGAGAAACAGACTCCGCCGACGCCAACAGCTGCGCAATGAGTTCCAGGCTCCGTTCGCGGACCGTGGTACTCTCAGTGGAAGTCGTCGTAATCAACAGGTCGTAGATGTCTTCGCCGAAGCCAAGCCATTCGGCGTGTTCGACAACAGTATCGAGCGCTGTGATTCGGGCATCGGTCCCGGCCGTTGCATCGGAAACAACACGCCGAAGTAACTCCCGAAGGAGCGCTGGCTCACACCGTTCGTATTCGATAGCTGTCTCGATGATCTCCACTGCACGCGTCTGAACAGCGGGTTCATCATCGGCAAGAGCTGTCTCTAACATCGTACGTAGGGTCCGGCTGTCAATGGCGCCAGCAGTAACGAGAGAACCGAGAATTCCGAGACTGATGTCCTGCAGACCGACCTCGCTATCGGTCAGTCCAGTTTCAAGCAGTTCGATCGCCTCGAATTCCCCCTCAATTGAGTCAGCGTACGTGTCTATCGCACCGAGCAGTCGAATCCTGACGAACGGGTCCGGCGACGAAAGGAGGTCCGTCGCGAGCGACTGGACATCCGTTGGGGTGGCCAGGCCGTTTGTAATGAAGAACCGTAACGCAGAAGCGAGTTCCAGGGAGGCGTCAGCGTCACACCGACGAATCGCCGTAAGATGTGCCTGAACAGTATCAATATCTTCTCCGCCGATCGCCGGAGAGGCCTGCCACAGGCTCACCAGCTTTTCAGCAGGTTTAGGAGACGCAGGCAGCCCGAGTGACAGGATGAACGGTTTCGCATCGCTCCAGGCGATCCGGTTGTGGTCGAGGGCAGCAGAGATCGCTCTGAGCGACTCGGCCACCAACGGCTCCACGCCGCTGTCTCGGGCGGTTTCGAGAAGTTCTTTGGCCTCTTCCCACCGAACGGTTCCCTCCTGAAGGGCACCGCCGACTACTTCTGTCGCCGCAACTGAAACGTCTACAGTGTCCGCACGGACGCCAGCGGTGACGAATTCGCGGATGTAATTCCAGCGAATGTGCCCACTCATGACGAGGTGGAACAAGGCGTTATACACCTCGACTGCTGTTTCTACGGGACACTCGTCTCGGGCCGTCCGAAGGAGAGGCTCGGCTTGATCCCAGCGGAGACTGCCGTCGGAAAGTCGATTACAGACGTGTTCAACCACCGCTGACTGGATTTCTTGGGTGTCCCCTGTCAACGAGGTCATCAGGAACGCCTGGATATCATCCCACGCCGATGGGACGTGTCGTGTCGCAAGGGCTGCACACTCGAGTGCTCCACGCGTTCCATCAGTGCCCCCCTCGGGACTCTCAGTTGTCCGTGCTCGCTCCAAGAGGGGCTTGGCGTCATCCCAGGTCGCGATATCCCTTTCGAGCGCTTTCTGGATCGCGGACGTTGTCTTGAATACGACAGCACTGTGTTCACTTTCGACACCACAGGCGAGAATATTCCTGGCTTGCCCCCAGTCGAGCACCTCATGAGAAAGCGACACACGAACTGCCCGCAACGCTTCGCGAGCGACGGGTTCCCGATGAGACTTGCAGGCCTCGCTGAGTAACCACTCGGCGTCGACCCACTCGACGTTGCCTTGTTGTAATCCTGCTCCGGCAGTCTCGATAGCCCTGATAGCGCTCTCCTCGGAGCCGGACTGGAGCGCCGATTCCACTATTCCCTCGACCTCCGCCCAATCCGCCTGACCATTGAAAATACTATGATACACGACCCCCAGCAGCCGCTCTGAAACGTCGCCCGATGTAGACTCAAAGGAGGGAAGCTCATCAGCAATGTCCGCCCACGCGAGTGCGTCTGCGGACACTGGCCGACGGAGCCCTTCTAACGCGGTTGCGACGACGTCGTCGTTCTCACTGGCAAGCGCACTCGTGAAGATATCGGCGACCGACTCCCACGAGATCTCTTCTCGGTAGAGTGCGGCCGAGAGGGCACTGAGAACTCTCGACTTAACTGCAGGTGTCCCCGAATCAAACCGTTGCTCAATAACCGGCCCCGCCTGAGACCACGGCGCTCCGTTCGCAAGCGCCGCTCCAGTAGCCTTTGCAAGCTCGAACTGGACCGATTCCGCCGACGAGTCTGCTGCAGATCGCATAACCTGCTCAGCCTGATCCCAGGAGAGTTTATCCTCACTGAGCATCCGGCCCAGCCACTCAATGGCCGTTACGGTAGGTTCGACACCATGCGTTGACACGACTTCCTCGAACAGATCCACCACCTGCTGCCACTCGAGAATATCCTGAAGATACGCTGCGATCGGGGTCCGGAGAATCGAGTCGAATACCGTCTCCGGAGTCGTCTGCAACGACGATACCAGGAAGGACCGGGCCTCTCCCCAAGCGATCCGCTCTCGAGTGAGGCCGACACGTACTGCACGAATCGACTCTGTCGCAATAGAATCATGACTTGACGAACGGGCTACCTCAAGCGGTTCCGCTGCCGTGTCCCAGTCAATCACCTCGTGTTGGAGCGCTGCACCGACGCACGCAACAGATTCCTCGATACATTCCGTGAACTCATGTGTCCGCGCGTCGGCAAGGAACTCGGCGATTTCATCCCATTCGACCGCTTTCTGAATGATTACTTGTTGGACATACTGGACTGACGTAATAGCGACTGACTTCCGTCCGGAATGAAGGCCGCGAGTGAGATATGGCTCGACCTCTTCCCACTGCGCATCTTGTTCCTTGAGCCCAGTCGTGACCGCTCGCATTACTTCCGAGAGCCCTCGCTCTGTCTCCGGCACTGAAACGGAGTCAATAAACGCTTTCACCGTTTGCCACTCGGGTGACTGCTCTTGCATCGCAGCACCCGCGGTTTTGATACACTTGATCCGAACGTCATCCGACTCGATCTGGAGGGCCTTTTTGAGTAGTGATCGAATCTCGGACCAATCAAATGCCGACTCAGGCCCCAGAGCAGTCATATACGCGGCTTGAACGGCCGAATTGACGACTTCTTCCCGCTGGTCAGCTGCAGCTACCTGAAGGAACTCGGAAACCTCCGACCACGAGAGGAACTCCTCGCTGATGCCTCTAGTAATAACCTGAACAGCCTCGTCAGCGACGTTGTCGGTGTCCGAATTGAGCGCGTCGGTCATGAACGGCTCGACCTGCGACCAGCTCAGCTCGTCTTCATGAAGACCGATTTCAACGACGCGGAAGGCATTGTGGGTTATGTCTTCCACGCCACTATCGCGAGCAAATTCTACATACTCACTGACTGTCTCCCAGGAAACCAAGCCTCGGCGCATCGCGAAGGCAACGGCGAGGACAGCCGCCTCTGTGACCGCTTGCTTTGAGGTATCTCGCGTTGAAAGAATTAGGGATTCAACCTCCGACCATTCGATAGCTTCGGCATCCAATGCGTTGCCGATCCCTTTCATCGCTCTCTCAGCAACGTCATCCCGTTCGTCCTCGTATGCGTTCAGGAGGATCGGTTGAGCTTGCTCCCACGTGATGTCAGAATCCGATAGCAACTTTCCAACCGTCGCAGTCATCGCCGTGGCAAGCGATTTCGCTCCGGAGTCGACTGCGGATTCGAGAAGTGGTCGGACCTGGTCCGGGTCAACCGATCCACCCTGGATTCCACGTGCGAGTGCGAGGACGCCGTAGCCCACGACGATATCCGATGCACTGGATTGAGAAGCCTCGATGTACGGTAACGCATCAGCAACGGAGATCTCGCCACTCTGGAGTCCATCTCCGATGGCGTTCAGACCCTCTTTCCAAATGTTCATGCTCGAGTCCTCGACAGCAGGGTCGATCCATTCGCGAGCCGTCTCCCACGTGATACAAGACCTGTTGAGTAGTGTCCCGATCTGTTGCAGCGTGACTTCTCGGAGAGATGGATCGATGGAACTCCAGGCTTGACGGTACAGTGGGGCGCCGGTTTCCCACTGAATATGTCCCCCACTGATTGCGGCCGTCGACGCAGTTAGCGCAGCCGCCTGGATCTCGGACTCGGAATTGTTCCACCCACTCAACACCGTCTGCCAGGGCGCAGCAGACGACAGTGACTCCGGCGATTCGGATTCGAACCACTCTCTGACTGCATGCAGAACAATGATTTTGCGTTCCGGAGAATCAGCTGATTCGAACAACGAGGTCGCCATGTCTGGGACCTCTTCGTCGGCGATCTCTTTGCCCCGTTCTTCGAGATCTTCCTCGGAGAGTTCAGAGAGATCCTCGTCGGCGTCGGTGTCTTCATCATCGTCGGTGGGTTCCTCGATCTCGAAATTGGACGCGTTCAACAGCCGGGGCCGATTCGCTGATTCGGGGAGTGTTACCTCCGGTTGCGAGACAAGCGAGCGCTCGACTGCTTCAGTGATCTGTGTTTTATCGCGAGAGGTGGCAGACGCGAGTGCCTCTAACACCGGTGATTCACGGAGCGCAGTGACTGCTGTGGCCCGCGGTTTCCCTTCACGTTCGATGACCGCCGTCTCAATCAACTCGGCAAATTGATCGACGGACTCCCCCTCAGACGTCGAGACGGCCGCGGCTGCAGCCTCAACAGCCGCTGTTTGAACGTCATCGGCATCGTCCTCCAAGGCCTGGCTGACGAACTCGTATAGCGGGTCGATCTCCACCGCTTGATCACACGCGATCGCTTGGCGGATCCCGGTCGGCACAGCTGCACGGGTCGGCGACGCTGACGACGAACCGAGTCTATTCAGAATCGACGCTGCAGACTGCCGTATCTCTTCATTCTCATTTGACAGTGCGAGTGCCGCACCGCGTGATACACCCTCTAAGACGACTGGATCAGTGTCAGCTGCACCTGACTCTAACAGTGAAAGCAGCGACTCGGAGGCGACAGCCGAGTCATGTAACGCTAGCCCGGCAGCCTGGGCTGCGGCCGCAGTCGCGGACGGCGAATCAGCGGCGGCTGTCTTCTCTAGTAGCGCTACAAACGGTTCAACAACAGGTGGTTCGTCTGCGAGGATCTGTGCGATCGTTGTAAGAAACCGTTTGGCCTCGTTGTCGGGCCACTCTGCGTTCGCGATCGTCGACTCACACTCCGGAAGGACGTGGTGTCGAATAGTGCCGGCATCAGCGCTTCCAGCAACGTTCCCAAGGATCGAGAGGACGTCTTCGGCGATCGCTTCGCCGGCATTGCCATGCACTTGTATGAGTCGTTCAATAGACGGCTCATTCGCAAGTGCCGCCGGCTGGGCTTCAGCAATACTTTCGAGTGCGTCGACCGACCGTTTTT
This sequence comes from Halobaculum sp. EA56, assembly GCF_051195075.1. Lineage (NCBI taxonomy): Archaea > Methanobacteriati > Methanobacteriota > Halobacteria > Halobacteriales > Haloferacaceae > Halobaculum > Halobaculum sp. EA56. The sequence goes on along the minus strand of NZ_JBNTJX010000005.1, from coordinate 68,465 downwards.
GAACGGTTTCAATGCTCACCGCGTTGGGATCCGAAAACATCTGCACCGCGGGCGTCGTTTGTGACGCCTGAATCAACATCGCGACGATCGACGGAGCGGCCCTAGCTGCAGCATATGGATGAGAGATTGCCTCAGTCAGTACCGTGGCCTTCTCCTGGCGATATCGGCTATCTGAGATCGGATGGCCCGCCGCTTGCTGAATTCGCCGATGGAGGTCCTCTGAGTACTCAATGCTCATGTGTTCTTGAAGAAGCCGTCATTCGCCCATCTGTACGCCGGTCAGCCATATCGAAGACATTGAATCGATCACCCATTGCTGTAGTGAACAGATAGACTCTGAGGAAAAAATATAAATACTACTGTGTCTGCCGGCGCCGGCATAGTTCCTCGACAAGAACCTAGTGGTCATCCGATCCGTGGAAAAGAAAGCTACCTGGATGGCTCCGTAACTCCTGAGCGATGCGCTTAGACGATAATCAGCCTCCCATGCTTGCGCGTGTCCGTCACATGGCGACTGCGCGGGGTGAACACAATGAGTGACCCGATCGAAATCACTGTGCGAAAAGGGACGGATTACATGTCTCCTCGGCGGCGTTCACTCTATTGTCAGTTTCAGGCACCCGAGTTGCTCACCTCTGTCGCTGAGGAGTTGTTATCTGATATTCCCTCCGGACCGAACGGCATCAATCACGTTGTGGCGCTCGGGCAGTATGTCAAGTACTCGATCACCTACGATCGAACCGGGATCTTTCCGCAGGGGACGGACAATTTGTTGGAGAACACGACGGCGGGCGACTGTGTTGACCAGTCAGTATTACTGGCGTCACTGCTTGAAGCAGCTGGGTACGAGACGCGGTACTGCTGTTACCACAGGCATGGACGAACTGTCGGACACTGTGTGATCGAAACGCTACCGACCGATACTGAACGAGCACGGGAAGACATCACTGCAAGTCTCCGCTCGAAATCGCGCGTGTTCGATCGCACCCCGATCTCGTGGGACGTCGATCGAGAAACAGCGTGGCTACTAATCGATCCGACGAGTCCGCTCCCTGTCGGAGTCGACCGTGGCGAACTGTATCGGGTAACGGAAGCGGGTGTACAATGGAATGAGAATATCGACCTCGTGTGCTTTCGGCCAGTACAGTGAGATCTAGAGGACGTACACAACGTATTTATGTCTTCAATCTCTGTCAGTATAATTCGTTTCCTCAAGCCGGTGTTGTACACTAGAACGACTGTCCCCTCCCGTGTACTGCCGCGTGGACAACACATGAACGCCCGAACCCCCATCACGTCCCATGTGCGATGAAACCGACATCCCCCCGACGGGGGACGATGACACAGGAGAGGGAACCGAAAGCCCACCGGCGGACTCTCCGCAAGAGCGGGATACGGCTTCGGACACCTCCGATAGCAGTGAGGAGGGATACGAAGCGGACCCGAACGAGACGCAGGACTCGCCGATCGAAAACGAGGCTGCCAGTCGTCCGACTGAGATCCCTGATGAGGTCGCTGATGAAGAAATCCGGGAAACGCTAAGATGGGCCAGCGACGCTCCCGAGAAGGTCACAGGAATTACACGTGATGGGCAATATTTGGGGGGCATGGGTTTCGTCCAAGTGGAACCGGACGCCGACCAATACTACGATGCCGAACTCGGAGCTATCCTCAGTCCCAAGACTGTCGAGGTCATCAATCAACTCACTGACGACCTGGATACCGGACAGGAGATCTTCGAACGCCTGTCGTTCATCAAACGCGTCGATCCCGACTGGAGTTACAACAACTTCGATCCACACAGACAGAAGCTCGAAAAAGCCGCGATCATGGCCGACGTGACGCCGTTCGGTGATGAGTCATCGAATCCGTTCGAAGTTCACGAGTCGATGCTCAAGTACGTCGGGCCGGGGCTGTTCAAAATCAGCAACGATCCGGAGATCGAGGCGATCATCAAATACCAGGCCAGTGCTCACAAGCAAGCTAACGACCCTGATTCCTCGGTCGAAGATGACGCCGTCGATTCACGGAAGGCCTGGCTGTACGGTGTCTTCAGCGAGTACGTCGAGCGGGTGAACGACCGGCTCGATCCCGAGGTTCGAATCTCCATCCGCAAGTGGGGCAAGCCCGAGGACAACTCGGCTGACTGGGTCGATGACTTCCCGTACGCGGACTACCTGGCATTCGGGCGACTCGGTGGGTACAGCGAGTTCGCCGTACTGGTCGATATCGAATACCGTCACGTCGAACCGATTAACATCGAGCATCTGGAGGACGCACTCGAGGAGGAACTCATCGGGGCGCTCGCCACCTCACTGTACGAGAACTATTCGGAGGGGGGTGAAGTGTCCGCCGTAGACAGGGCCCGCAAGCATTTGACCTCCGATGAGACGGAGAGCTACGACCCGGACAGTAGCACGATGCCTGAGGGTCCGTGGCTGGAATACGATGCGACGGTACACGAGGACGAACAGCTCGTACGAATTGTAGCGGCGTACCACCGGTAGGATGACCCGAACGAAACACACGGACGACACTGATCCAACTCACAAGAGCCATCCAACGATGACGACGAACGATTCCATGACCGAAACGGCGGACGTCAATACCGTGGAGGATGCGTGGAGGCGTATCCTCGACACACACGACGTCGACGAGGGCCAGGCGGATTACGTTGTAAAATACACCTTCGGTTCGAGGAAGATCAGCCGGGGGGCGCCGACTCCATCGGAGATCCGATCTGCAGCTGAGGGATTGCTCGACAACGTCGATCTCGAGCCCCACCTCCCTGCAGAGAGTGACCCTGATGTGGTCCGTGAACAACTTCTGGCAGCCCTCGATGACGGACTAGAGGGTCGGATAGGCGGGCCACTCTCCGCTCCTCGTTCAATCGCAAAGAGCGGGCTCGATGAGGCCCACGAGGGCGAGAAGGGCTCGAATGGCGAGTCTACTACTGAGGCAAGCCGGTCACAGTATCGCGACCGTGGGAGTACAGCATCCGTAGCGAGTCATTCCGGTGCAGACCATCAATCAAACTCGGCTCAGACTGACACCGGACCCCAGCCCAAGCCTGCAAATGGGCTCCGGTCGACGCGTCCAGACGAGGACTCAGACACCGGGGACGGTGACGAATCCGATGGGGAACTGCGGGCACCTGATGATGAGGTCATCGAACTCCTCGAGCGGCTCATCGACGAGTTCGATCTAGACCCAGCCGACCTCCGGGCGGCCGCGGACCACCTCACTCAAACAACGACGTCGGACGACGAATAACCTCTCAGCCCACGGTAGCCATGACTGATCACCCTCCCGATCGGACGATTACTGATGACCAATTCAAAGCGTTCTGGGATTCGTTTTCCAATCTACTAATTGACGAACAAGACGATGAGCAACTGCAGGCGCTAGCGGATTACACAACGAACACGCTTCGCGTGTACGTGCCGGCAGATGACCCGGTACAAATGACGATCATCCACGCGTTCGTCTCTCGTGAAGAGTTCATGCACGGGGAATGGGACGTCGCGTTGGTCCATTCATGCGCCCAGCTTCGCATCGCAGCGATCGAGTTGTTTTTCGAACTGCTCGAAGCCGATGGGGCTGACGAGGGACCGAGTATTCTTCGGATCCAAGACATTTGGTTGACCGCTCAAGAGATCGATCGAGTCGCCAAGCCGTTCCAGGAAGCCGTCGACAAGATCCAGATCCTGTCGGTCGTGTTCGGTGACACGCCGTTTTTCACCAGTATCGAGGAGATCTTTCAGTCGGAATACGGTCAGAACGCGATGGAGCGGTATTACGATGGCGATGAAAGCGACCTCCGTGTCGTCCTCGAGCGACAGGTCGACGAACAGCTCGATATCGCGACCGGAGCGAAAACGGTCGACCTCGAGACTCGCGCGAACCTGTACGTAAATCCGCTCTATACGTACGCACTAGCAAGCGTTGCTGAAGACAGTGAGAGTGACCCGAGTCACCACCAGCGCAAGCGGAACGGACTTCCGTTAGATCAGCTCTCCCAGCGGCGACCGATCGCGGAAGCGGTCGCGAAAGTAACTCTGGATATCCCGAATCCGATCGCACCCCTCGGTCCGGATGCTACTCACGACGATCTGCGAGTTACCGATATCGACGTCGACCCGCTCAGTCTCGATGCATTGATCGCTGAAACTGAGCCCGGAGGGCGGTATTATGTTACGGAGGCGGAGTACGAGGAATACCTTCTCTCACACCGCCCAAAGGTACGCGATGACGACCTCCGTGCAGAACTCGGGTCGACTGTCGACGAGTACGCCCCGAATTGGCTCGACGCCGTGTTCGTCTCCACGCTGAAAGCGCTCGAAGACCTCCAAACAGCTGATGAGCTTCCGACGGATCCGTTGAGACTCCGCCGGAAGCTCTCGAAGGCTGTCCATGGGGTCGACGTTGAGGACCCAGAGACGTCGACGATGGTCGACAATCCGACGCACCTGTTATCGATCCCTGCAGAAGCCTCAGACGAGATCGAAGACACGGACTACATCAGTCAGGACGGCGAGCCGCTTCCGAAGATCATCCTCGAAGCGTTCGAACAGCACGGTTCGTTCGGTGCTGTCGTGTTCCGTCCGTCCGAGGGTGACAACCAGCGGCAAATGAACTTCCACGCCGTCGCGACTGAGGACGTCCAGTCACATCCGGATGTCCCCGACGGCATCGAAACCTACGAGGAACTCTGGAATCGATATTTCGTCGGGAAAGAGTTTCTCAACACGCTGTGGCGCCAATACCATGCGTATGGCGACTACCTCCGTGATGCTCTCGAATCGGCCTACAAAGACGGTACAGTGACCGACCGGGAGCTCCGCGCGTTCAAGACCGGATCGGTGCCGTCTGATAGTCATGATAACACGGAACCCTCTGATATCCAGCGTGCTGTAGAGATCGCGGACGAAGTACTGACACAGGAGCCGATCGGCCAACGACTGGAGTCGTGGACGCCCGCAGAACTGTGGGCAGCCGCGACGACACTCGACATCGAGTGCTCCTCACCAGCTCAATACGACTCGCTCCCCACGTTCACCTGTCCGTTATGTGAGTTGGTGGAACCGCAGTGTGGCGGCAGCGAGTGTCTCATCGAGACACTCGCCGAGCGCTTCAGGACGAAAGCGCCGCACTTGTTAACATCACTATATAAATCGAGGGCTCCGTCCATCGGTGAGGAATAATCCTCCCCGTGTGCAGCCTGTGACAGCACTACAGGAGGCCTGGATTCGAACAGATGACACTGGAATTTCCGTTCGGGAACCGGTATGGGTTCCCGCTCCCGACCCCACGCGAGGACGACCCGGCGATCTCGGTTTCACCCGGACTCAATCACGTCTCGATCCCACCGGCGTACCGCTCACCGTCGGACATAATCGGCCTCGCTGACGTCCCGGTCATATACGCTGGACAACTGGTGCAAACGACCAGTGGGCGAGCGTTTCGGGTACTTGCCCGCCGCAGGGACGAACTCATGACACACCTGTGTGCAGGGACACTCACTCCCCGACACGGTGGCCAACAGCTTGTCCGTGTCGACCGGATCCAGACGTCACTGCAAGACGAGCTCGGCAGCCTGTTCCGCACAGCCGTTCGAACGGTCCTCAGTTGGATCCTGGAGAGCGATTCGTTCATCGATTGGTACGTGGAGGCGTTTTCCAGAAATCGGGCAGACGTGTCTCGGGAGGCACTCGAACGCGGTGTTCGAGAACTACACAGAGAAGTCGACAGGGCGCATCCGCAACCGGAGTTGGGCAACATACTCACTGACATTCGGGACTCATACGGCGCTCAAGCCGCTCACAACGCCCTCGATACGACGTTTTCACCATCGCTCATTTCAGTCGCCGAGCAAGCTGTGTATTCGGATGATACCCGACTGCCGCTCGCAGCTGGTACGCTCCTCGATAGAGCCCGAGCGTGTCGTGACATCATCGACGAGACGATCAGGTCACAACCCGTCGCTTCGATCCCACCGACCGCCACAGAGCTTCGACAGGAGCTGGATGCAACAGACCAGGACGTCCAGATCGACGCTGCGGGTCCCGTCGTAACCGGCGACGAGTTGCTTCCGTTGTTCGATGCTCCACCCGAGACGGCTGCAGAACCGACAGTCGAACTGGAACACACGATCGGGTGTCCGTCCGGGCTCGCTTGGCTGGTTCACCGAGCGTTCGATAGTGGATCTGTCGGGGCTGTGGTTCACGGCGACTCGGCGTCCGGTAACTGGATCACGAACCCGTACATCGAGGCTCTGAACCCGGAGACGCAGCAATTCGATGGTCACTGGGAGTGGTCCACTGTCGTCGACCGAGTTGTCGATCAGCTGGTCCGCATGGCGAACGGGCGTCGAGATCCGGAGCAGTCCCTCCAGTGTCCACTCTGTGCCCTTTCGACGCACCGATGCGATCACAACTCCTGTGCGTATCGCCAGGAGTTACGATACCTCGATTCGATTCAGACAGAACTTACTGAGGCTATCACCGACACCCAGTCCTCGTTGTAGCCCGTTTGGCGTTGGCTTCGACGCAGAGGGGTTTCGAACGCATCAGAGAATATCAAAATACACTGCTGCGACGGCTTGCGCAACATCCCGCCAGTCGCGCCAGGCGACTATCGGTGGGAGTTTGATCTCGACTCCTCCCTCGCCGTCGACAGTCAGCCAATTCACGACGTTGGCTCGTTTGGTCCCGGAATCTGTCGTCGCTGGATCGACCGTATCGACACTCGTTGTCGAAAGCCGCTCGCGCAGTTCCGTCGCAAGCGCACGCTGGACCCCAGTGTGGACACGGCCACCGATCTTGACCGTCGAGGCATCGTGCACCCGAAAACTAATCGCGTACTGGAACCGTCGTTCGGCGATGGTTGCAAACATCGGATAGGTGTCCGGTTTCAGCGACGTCGGCGACCGATAGTAGTTCGTCATCGCATCCTCGCCGAATCCGTGGACCATCCACGTGGTTGGGGCAAGTTCGACCCGCACGAGCTGCTTGTGTGCCTCACCCGCTACAGTGTCGCTACCGGCCTCGATATCACCCCCACACGGTGCAAGTATCGCGATCGAGTCGCCGCCACAGTCCCACAGCGTCTCAGTGACGTCGTTTGTTCGCCATGCGTCCCGGTAGGTCTGTTTCATCGTGTTTGCTGGCCGTACCGCCCGATCGTACACAGTGCCCCGACTGTCGTCTCCTCGTGGTTTCCCAACCTATCCATCGATGAACGTGGCCTTGATCCGCCGTGCCTCCGGCTCTGTGACGTCATCGAGAGCCGCCAACGCCGTCCAACTCGCGTACCGAAGGTCGATCGGGATACTGTATCCGTGTCGGTGCAGCGAAGCGACCGCACGCCTGCTAAGCGGCTCGACATCAGCGAGGGTCACTCGAGCAACTGCACCAGAAACGTGATGGTGGCAGTCTGTCTGCCGCCTCTCCGTCCGCCCAGCTCCTGACATATGGAAGCCGACAACCGGCTCGACTGTTGCAATACTCCTCAGGGACCGGTTGAGTAACGGGTTAATACACCCTAGCTTCGGACTCAGAACGTAGGGTCGGTCCTGGGGGGTATATCAGAACCCTCTCAATTGCGACCGTATGTGGTGACGGCTACACAGCCCGGACACTGACGTCATTGCGAGTCCGAACCACCGCGTTCAACTCACCGGGCCGTTCGAGTAACACCGCTTCACCGCCACGTGAATCCTTGTTCCGCCGGATAACGTTCTGACACACGCTCGTCCCCTTGCGAGTTGGTTCACGATGGCGTGAATGCCCGACGATCTGTGGAGGTGCATCGCCAGGCATGTGCTGGAAGTCCATCCAGAGGAGCCCGGCATCGGGACCACGACCGCCCCGACCGCCGATCCCGAACACGGTCGGATACCGTTCGATAATGGACTCCTGCTGCTGTCGATCGAAGGTCCCAGCACCCATTGCTTCGAGACAGTCGATCGCGGCATCGGTAGCCTCCTGGTTCGCGGCTGCGACATCGAACTCGGTCGCCGAGCCGGCATGCGAGTAGGTATAATCGTACCCGCGGAAGGCGGCAGGAACGTGTCCAGCGGCGACCGTTTCAATGAAGGACCGCCTACGGTCGGGTGGAAGCTCGATGCTGAACACCCCCGGCCACGGGAACCGGTCCGGAAACAACACCGCCATCTCGTGATTCCCGAGATGATAGCGCACTCTTCCGGGTGAGGCCTCCGAACTCAGCCGCGCAAGCAATTCGAGGCACTCCTCGTTATCGGGCCCGCGATCGATGAGATCACCGTTGAATACGAGGACGTAGTCGTTGCCCGCCCAGTGGAGTAGGCCGTCACCGTCCGTCGTAACGACTGGAGCGTACTCATCAGTTTCTCCCACAGCCGTCAACGCACTCCGGGCTTGGTCGAGGTATCCATGGATATCGCTGATGCTGACGATCGTCGGCTCGCCATCCTCCGCTTGAAACCACTCGATGCTGTCCGGCGACACACCGGGATCGAACTCCATGTTCGCTCTCCCCGCTCCAACCAAACGGATGCTGGCCTCGAAAGGACACTAATCAGTCCATTCAGTACGGTCCAACTTGTCGGTGTAAATAGACTCTCCTCACCTCTCACCAGAACAAAACGGCCGAGGACAGCGTCCACCATCGGGTTGCTGTGCTCGCTACCGTTCAGAAAGCACGCAACGATCAATCCGACCTCCTCGGCAAACGCGAGACGCTATCGATCAGTCCCTCACTGGCGTCTGCGCTCGGTGTTTCTGTCGGGACGCAACTCCGACTCGAGGCTGATTCAGGCGGACCTGTCGGTGCATACACAGTCGCCTCTCTTCACGACGATGGGGACGTCCAGATACGTCTCGCGAAGCGCGGCCGGTCACAGCTACACATCGCTCCGGGGGATCGGGTCCAGGTCCAGTCTGTCGTTCCACGCACCCAGCTGTCGTTTCACGATGCCTGGATGCGTGACGAGTGCGTCGAAACCGTCTGGCATGAGGCACACGACCCTGCTGATGTCGCGTTCATCGCACCCCATGGTGGGGATGGGGAACGAAACACCGATGAGGCAGCCGTCTACGCGGCCAAGGCGTATCCAAATCCCGCATCGGTCTGGGCCGTCCACAACTTCGGGGCGAGTGCAACCGAGCGGTGGCACATCACCTCCACGAAGATCTCGCCTGCATCGTATCCGGGATTACAGCGACTGCGCGGCGCGGAATTCGACCGAGTCGTCAGCTTCCACCTCTGGAACGGTGACGAGATCATCGTCGGCGGCCGGGCGAACGACACTTACCGGGAGAACCTTGCCGAACGGATCGCTGCGGGCGTCAATGGCGTGCGTGACGTCGTGACCGAGGATGCGAAATACATGGGGGACAGTGAAGCGAACGTCGTCAACTGGCTCACACACGACAGCCAGCGTGGAATACAGATCGAGGCGCCTGCCTACGTTTATCAGCGATACCGCAAACGACTGGGGGAGGCGGTCGCGGAGTTTCTCGAAACCGAAGGACCGTGATCGGAACTTCCGAAGCGGCCCCACCTGAGGTTCACAGTGTTTGGTATCCGGCCGGGTTTGGTCACTCCCGGGGCGGTCTGCGTGGACCCGGGGACAACTCTTGTTTGAGGACTAGCATTAAGTCAGGACAGCCGGTTGCACGGTTTGTGCAGATTACCATCTTCGCATGTTTTCGGCGGCGTCTACTGAACCACCTCGGGAGGAAGATAGATGAGTAAGGCAGACGGCGTCAGCATGAGCAGTTCACCGACCCCGGTCGGTGACCGAACCGAGGAGTCCTTTCGGGAGCTGACGAAGCTAGGGGATGTCGGTCACCAACGCGTCCCGACGATCGAGCAAGACACCTACCACGAGCGCTCGGGCGACGGGGAGCGGACTGACGTCGAGATCGTGACGCGTGCGCTCGAACTGGGGATGAACGTCGTATTGAAGGGCAACCCGGGCGTCGGGAAGAGCTTCCTCATCCGATATCTGTGTGCTCAGACGAACCGACCACTGTACCGGATGACCCTGTCGGAGACGACCTATCGGGAGGACCTCGTGGGCCATCTACACCTCGTGAGCGGGGAGAACGGCGAGACGGTAACACAGTGGGTTGACGGCCCCTTGACCCGAGCAGCCCGTGAAGGCGGGATTCTACTCTTGGACGAGATCAATGCTGCGGACGCCAATACGGTCGCTGCACTCAACTCGGTGATGGAAAGCCGCGGGACGCGGACACTCACGATTCCGCAAACGGGCGAACAGATCACCCCGCACGAGGAGTTCCGCGTCGCCGCCACCGCCAACCCGGGGTTTCAGGGGACGTATGAACTCAACGACGCCTTCGAGGACCGGTTCCGACACATCGAACTGGAGTATCTCCCCGTCGATGTCGAAGTTGACCTCGTCCTCGAACAGTCGACCCTCGATGGGGGCCGTCGCGAGGAGATCACCCGACTCGTAGAGTTCGCCGGCCGGCTCCGTGAGGCTTACCGGGAGGGTGAACTATCGACGCCGATCACCACCCGGGAACTCGTCCGCATCGCCCAGTTCATGACGGATGACTTCATGTCGCTTCGCGATGCGACCCGGAGCGAACTGGTCGCCCGTGTGGACGAGTACGACGAGTCGCTCGTGCGAACACTCATCGACACACAGCTCTGAGGACGGATGAAACTCACACCGGACACGACCACGGAGGACCTCTCGGCGTTTGCCCAGCCGCAGCGGTCGGGTGAACAGCGACGCCACGAACTCGAACGAGTCGCCAACTTTTGCACCCCTAGAGGCACACACGTCCAGGTGCGATTGGATCCGGTGCGGGCGCTGTGTCGCCCCGACGAAGAGACCGGCGGACTGGAGATACTGATCCCGACGAAGCAGTACGACCAGTGTCACACCGACTTTCCGCAGGAGACGTGGGACCACCACATGCAGGTCGCGCTCCTGTTTCACGAACTCGGCCACGTGCTGTATTCGGACTTCGAGACGTTCGGCTCACGCCTCGAAGAGACTCCGAACCGCTGGCGGTCGACGTTTCGGATGATCTACAACGCTGCTGAGGACGGTGCAGTCGAGACGCAGATCGCCCACGAGTTTCGGGTCGGAGACCTACTCCGACTGTTGAACAGGACCCTGTCGACGATCGCTGCGTCCCGACATCGCGAGTATGTCGAACTGTTCGACCCCGAGGAGGGGTCCTCCGACGGGGTAACTCGAACGTACACCGTATACGAAGCCCTCAGGCAGGGGATCCTCGATGGCGGATTCGTCACGAGTGGACGGTTCGAGAAGATCCGTGATCCATCCAACGACACCCATGTCGTCATGAACGACCGCGGCGAGGTTGTTCGCGATCTGGCGCCCGATATCGAGTCGTTTACCACGGAGCTGTGTTCGACAGCGGATCCCACCGAACGCGTCGACTCCGCATACGAACTGTACGAGTCGGTCCGGCCGGTCCTGGATACGCTCGCGCCGATCCAGCTCCAGCGAGTGCAGACGGCGGCCGTCAGGCCGAGCGATGCGAACGGGTATTCATCGTGGAACCCCCGGAATGCACACCTGCTCCCGGGACGCGATGGAGGCGTTCCGGGTGGGGAACGAGGGGACGGTGAATCCTCCGAAACGGCCGTTCGGGTGCCGGCGGGCGATGGCTCCGTGGCGGGCGAGACGGCAGCCGATCACGATTGGATCGCCGACCGGCGGCGGACGGTCGGAGGTGCCCGCTCGAACGGACCCGTTTCCGGAGGTACCCCGCTCGAACAGAGCGGTCGGGAATATCTCGATATCCTGGCCGATGACGATCTGGATGTCGGTGCGGTTCGTATTCCGCCCCCCGCGGACACCGCTGCTGTGCAGACTCGATTTACCCGTATCACGGACAGTACCTCGAAATTAGAGTCCGAGCTTCGAAGTCAGTTGAGACGGGAGCGCCGCCAGCAGCTCGTTCGGGGAACGCGATCCGGGCGGCTCGACGACCGTCGGGTCGTTGCCGCCGCCCGCGGGCGGGGGCGTGTGTTCTCGCGACGCGAGTCCGGCGCCGAACGGGACTATTCCTGCCTCCTCGTGCTCGATCGCTCGGGCTCGATGCGCGGTGAGACGATCGAGGCGGCAGAGGAGGCGGTGACCGCCCTCACACACACGCTCAGTGCTGTCGGAATCTCGGTGGGCGTGCTCTCCGTGTGGAAATCGACGGTGTGTCTCGAACATCCCTTCGAGGGCGACCCGGGCGAGTCCGCCGGCAGGCTGCTGAGCCGCCGCGTCGACGGCGGGTCACCGCTTGCCGAGCCGATCGCCGTCGCCCGTCGCCGGGTCGACCACGGGGAAGGGAGTGAGCCGTTCATACTCGTCATCACGGACGGTGCCCCCGACGACGAAGAGCGCTATCGACGCCAACTGGAGCGGTGTTCCGTTCCGGTCTACGGGATATACATCGGCGCTCGCGAACGCGATCACAGCGAATATTTCGACCGTATCGTCCACACCGATCCCGGCTCCATCCGGAGGGACCTCGCCTCGATCGCTCGCCGCTTGTTCGGGGGCCGGCAGTGACGGGCGAGGCGTCAGTACCGGTTTCGGATGTCATGCGCTCACGCCGCCGGTACAACGCTGGAGACCAGCCGGCCTCGGAGCACCTCGATACGTTGCTCCCGGCGTTGGAGGCCGACGAGCGGATCCTTCAGGAGTACGCACGTCGGTATCTCCGAGCCCTCGTCAAGGAGTGTCCGGACCGCGCCGACGACGTCGCAAACGCGTTTCGGGCGATGATCGCGACCGGATACGAACTGAGTCCGGGAACGATCGAGGACTTCTCGCGGTGGGCCACGGAGTACCCTCACACGTTCGCGCAGGCCGGTGCAGCGCTCGCGGCGGACATCGCACCGAGTTCCGAGACGGAGACACCGGAGCCGATCGCGATGGCGTTTCTCGACCGACTCGGTGCGGCCGCACCCGGAGCGATCAAACCCGCAGTCGGCTCGCTCACAGAGTTCTTGATGGACGCACACGATGACTCGACGAAAGGGGCCGCGTGGATCCTCGTTCGGGCCGCTCGTGACGAGCCCGCTGTCGTCCGCCCGTTCATCGCAGAACGGCTGTGGCAACTCGATGCGACGGACCCCGAGGTGGTTGCCGATGCGCTCCACGGCTTGGGCGCTATCGGATGGGTTCTCCCGGACGAGATTCCGGCGGTGGATCGCCTCTATCCCCACCTGTCAGCGTCAAATCCGGATGTTCGCGCTGCCGCTATCGAGGCAATCGGCCGCATCGCCTCCCGCCCGCCCATCGGAGAGGCGCCATACGGGTTCGCGGCGCCGGACGTCGCCGAACCAGTCATCGATGCGATCGTCGATGGTCTCGACAGTTCGAACGATGACGTCCAAACGGCTGCCCTGACGACGATCTCGTGGATTTCCCGGACGGCACCCGAACTGATCGAATCTCGGTCCCGGGCCCTTCGGTCGGCGCTCCCGACCGACGATCCCGACCGGATCGAGACGGCCGTCGATATCGCCAGCAGGCTGTCTGACCCTCCGGTTTGGACGATACTCGCCGCAGCGGACGACTTCTCCGATGTCGTCTCCGTTGACATCTTGGTGTCGTTACTCGAATCGAACGATGACGTCCCGGAGCCCGACGATCACGGTCCGATCCTCCCGTTGCTTTTTGAAACACTCCGGGACGAGGAACTCATCGACTCACGAGATCTCTCCGACACCGAATCGGCGTGTCTCGACCTCATGGCCGACCGGGCGATCACCACGCAAGCGATCGACGACGAACTCGTTGACGTGTGTCGGGCCGTTAGTGCAGACCCGACCGACGTGACGTCCGGTGAAATCGGGCTGTTGACTCGAGTCTGCCTACAGGTACGGACCTCTGATACAGTCGATTCTCCGCCGATATCGGTCGATCAGTTGCTCGACGCAATTGCGGACGGTCTCGAAGACGCAGATCGGGCCCGGCGGAAAGCCATCTGCCGCTCGGTGGATCGGATCTGTAGCGAGACAACCGGGTACGAACAGCGGTGTGCGGACATCATGCTTTCGGGGCCGTTCCACACGACCGAACGCGCGGCCACGACGGGACCACTCTTAGCGGTAGCCGACAGCCATCCGGAGTACGTACACACTGCTCTCCAACGCATGCGAACGGCTGTACGGATCTTTGAGGAGACACGAGAATCGGACGATTCTATCACCGTCGGATCGGCATCACGAGCGCTTGACTCGGCGTTGAAAGAGGTGTGTACTGAGGCGCCGGCTGTCGCGCAGGACCGGGTCGAGTACGTCGTCGACATCGTCGCACGTGCGGGGCCCAACGCTGAGGCAGCGAGCCGGGCTCTCATCGAGATCCGCAAGTCGATAGCTGATCCTGACCCGCGGGTAACCGACCGACTGGTCGGGATGCTCGATAGAGCCGTCTTCGAAGAGCTGTTCGTGCCCATCTCCGTGGCGATCCTGCTGGGGTCGCCGACCGATGCACAGTGGACCCGCGCAGTTCGCACGATTCGAAGCGTGATCCACCGCGATTACGAGACGCTCGATACACTGTCGGCACTCGATGAATCCTGTACTGACGCGATCCGAACGATCGAGTTCGACGTGGGTCGTGAGGTGATGAAGACCCACCCCGAGGTCGCTGCGGCCCACATTACTGCGGCGCCGGATTCCACGACACTGCTCCAATCGAAACTGTTCGATGACTTCGAAGACATCTACAATCAGGTGGGTTCATCGACCGCACTCACGGCGCTTGTCACGGTTGCAGAAGGGACACCGGCCGCCGCCGCCGGCGTCTCTGATGTTCTGGGTACGCTCTATCTCGGCGGCGTGACTGACATGGTGTGTGATGGATTGAAGATCGTCCGATTGGCGAGCGGCCGTGATCACGAGACGCTCCAGCGGTGGCACCACCATCCTGACCCGGAGATCCGTGCGGCAGTCACAGAGACACTCGAGACACTACGCGATCGGTCGCACCCGCTTGCATGTGAGGGTGAACCGGAACCGGAGCTATCCAGGACAGCGTCACCGATCCCAGCATGCCGACAGGCCCTCGGCGCGGGCCACGGGGATAGGACTCGTAGAGCGCTCAGGCGTGGCGTCGCCGACGGGACCGTTGACCGGACAGCGGCGGTCACCTGTCTGCTCGGACACGCATCGCGAGTCGGCGACCGGGAAGGTCGTGACGACACGCTTGCTGCGGCTGCTCGCCTTGCAAACTCCGACATCGATGCCGAAGGTCCCCTCGCGGATTCCGGCGACGCAGGAGCGGATGTTACCCACAAGGAACCGCAGACCGCGATCGCACGCTGTCTTAC
The DNA here is from genome assembly GCF_051195075.1 of Halobaculum sp. EA56. Classification (NCBI taxonomy): domain Archaea; kingdom Methanobacteriati; phylum Methanobacteriota; class Halobacteria; order Halobacteriales; family Haloferacaceae; genus Halobaculum; species Halobaculum sp. EA56. The sequence goes on along the minus strand of NZ_JBNTJX010000005.1, from coordinate 53,139 downwards.
GGACGAGAGTCTCGCTGTTCGGCGTTCTGCAGCGTCCTTCCTCGCGATCGTTGGGCTCCCCCGAGGTGACGAGACGACGGACCGCCTTGGGGCAGTCATCACGAGGTTGCTTATCGACAGTCACCCCTGCATCCGCGAACGACTGCTCTTGCTGATCGACAGGCATCCCTCGACGGTCGATCTCGAACGGGTTACACCGACTATCGCGGACGCACTCACGGATTCGTTCCCGGTCGCTCGGGTCGCGTGTGATGCCCTCCGTCGGGCCTGTACGGAGCGTCCCGATCTTGTGTCCGATGAACGCCGTGCGCTCGAACAGGCACTCGCCGCGAAAGACGAACGGACGCGGCAACTGGCCGCGTCGGTAGTAAACGAACTCGGCCTGCTCGATCCAGAAAGCATTGCTCCATCGATGGACCGGCTCATGGAGCGAGTGCAGACCGATTCTGCGAATCGAGCACTGTTGTTACGAACGATCGCCGGGGCCAAACCACAGGACCTCACAGAACTACACGGAGTCGTTGAGGCCGCTCAATCCCTGCTCTTGACAGACCCGGATGACCTGTCGGCCATACATTCGGCCGGCCGACTGCTGCAGTCGGTTGCCCGGACGGACCCGGATATTGTGGCGGCCGCGATCGACGAGTCAGCGGCTGAGGAGCTTGTCGACGGGGAGATCGACCAACTGGCCGTTGAGTATCATCTCGTTCGCACCCTGTCGGAGGTCGCTGCCGACCATCCTGACTTGGTGGAATCGTTCAGCGAGCCGATCGAGACAACCGTCGAGTCGGCAGGTTCGTACAAAGCCTACCGTGAGAACACCAGCGAACGGGGGGAACTCACGGTGGCACCGGCAGCCGTCCGCGAAGCCGCAGCGGATGCAGCAGGGCGTGCCGGAGCTTCGGTGTTCGAAGCGGCACTCGAAGCATTCCCGACGGTGGTGGGTCGCCCAGAGCTGGACCCCGACGCGGTCGCTCAGTATCTCCTCCGCACCGAACCGGAGACGCGGACTGATGTTCTCGACCAGCTCCGGGACAACTGCGCCCCCGAACTGATCGAATCAGTCTGTCGGTCGCTCGCAGCGATTTCGATCGACCGCGCGGCGATCAGGTGGCGGCGGAATCGCCTCGCGGCGCTGGGAGCACTGTTGCCGGAGGTCACACCGGACCGTGTGTGCCGGCCCGCAGTCGAGGTGGTGTTTTCCGCGCTCGACGCGTCGAATATGGACGTTCGGAAGGATGCGGTCGAGTTCGCTCGGCCAGTCTGGGAGCGGGGACCGCTCGTTGCGGACGAGTGGCTCGCGCGGCTGTTCGAAGTGCTTCGAGACCACGCCCGGCCAGTCCAACAGGCTGCTGCTGAGCAAGTCCCAGCCCTCGTTCGTCGTTCATACGTGGATGCTGGGATGGTTACCGAGGCGTTGGTGACGAGAGCAACGGCCGATACCGAACCCGTAACTGGACGTCGAGGGGCGACCCTCGCACTCGGTGCGATCGGAACTCAAGTGCCGACTGCGAGACGGCAGGCCACGGAGGCGTGTCTCACGTGCCTTGATGACCCGGATAGGTATGTACGCCGGTTCGCCCTAGAAGCGCTGCACTCGTTCGCAGATGTATCGCCAGCCCTCCTCACGCCCATACCTGATCCTGTCACGAAACGGCGCGAGGACGGCGTCCCGGAGGTCGCTGCCATCGCCGATGACCTGTATGAGACACTCATATCCGAACAGTGATATCCCGCATACGGGAGGTGCACCCTTCGAGGTGCGCCTCAGTCATCCCGCTTCAGCTTCGAGAGGTTCCGGTTGATCTCGTCGGAGCACGAATGCTGGTACTCGTGCGGATACGCAATACATACAGCACGGAGAAGCTCGTTGATGTTCGCTATTCCTCCCTGTCTCGAACAACGTCCCAAAGCTCCGCTAGCGACAACGGGTCTATCTCGACGCGGTCCCCTGTTGCGGTGTAGAAAATACTCGGCCGAATCTCGCGCTCGGGATAGACAGACTGCACAACGTGATAGTAGACGCTCAGCTGCGTCCGGTATTCGTCCTCACCGTGGCGCCCACGGTCCGTTTTGTAGTCCACGATATCCACACGCTCGGGGGTGACATGGAGCAGGTCGACGACCCCCGAAATCGTCACGCGTTCGCCGTCCACAGACAGCGGGAGGGTTGCGTCTTCCTCGACGAGTAGCTCCCCCGAAAGCGAATCGAGAAACGCCGCCACTCGCCGTTCATCCTCATTTGTCGGGGCCGCCGTTCGGTCCCGTGCATACGCTTCGGCGAAGTCGTGGACCTGGGTCCCGTACTCGGTCCCCATCCCGCCCTCGACATCCTCGAACGGCTCGGCACTCATCAGCGTGTGCGGCGTGTGCGCTGTCGGGCCTGCCGGTTCGAGAACGTCCATCGTGAACGTCGATCGGGTAGGGCCGCCCCCGGTGTAGTGACTGACATCCGGTTCGATCGTCTCTACATCGACCGGCAACGCTTCGAGGAACGCGTTCGGGTTCTCACCTGCGGCAAAGACGAGATGGCGCTTCGCACGCGTGATCGCGACATACAGCAATCGACGCTCTTCATCATATCCACGCGGGAGGCAGTGACGAAGGACGTCCATCCGCCAGTCGCTGAGGACGTGTGGTAGGTCGTACGCCGACCGTTCGAACACCTGGCGGTGGCGAAGGCCGATCGGATCTTCGAACTGGATCGTATTGCTCCCCCCACCACTGGGCGGGAAGCGGCGCTGATTCATGTTCGCCAGGATAACGATCGAATGCTCGAGTCCCTTCGTCGCGTGAATCGTTTGGACGGTGACCGAGTCGGTGCCCGCACCGGCGTCGATCTCTTGGGTGCTGTCCTGTTCGATCCCTCGCTCGATGAACCGAATGATGTCACCGCGCGTCATCGTCGTCGAGTCCGCTGCCGACTGAACCGTCGTCAGGACGTGGTCGGCGGTGGGGCCGGTCAATCCATACCGAGCAAACACCTGGCGTGCAACGCCGCCAAGGGTTTCCATCGATGCTAACTCAGCCCGGAACGCGACCATCTCCTCAGGATACGTCGGGGAGCTATCGGCATCGAGCATCGCGTCGATTTCATCGAGGAGATACCCCGCCTCCTCAAGAACTACCGCCCAGCCACGATCGGCGTCGTATTCGAGGATTCGAAGCCACGCGAGCAGCAACTTCGCTTCATCCGTGTGGAACAGCTCGATGCCGCCTTCGTAAGCGACCGGGAGGTCGTATTCGCTGGCTGCCGCGAGCAGTTCACGGCCGAAATCTCGGGTCCGGGTCAACACGGTGATGTCGCCGTAGCCTGGTGGCCGCAGCTCTCCGTCCTCGTCTTCGACGAGATACTCGTCGTTATCGACGATGGCTTGGATCTTCGCCAAGACCGCTTCGTGCTCGTCCTCGTGTTGGATCGCCTCGATAACGGAATCGTCGCGGTCGGTATCCGCGGTCAGCGGTGTGATATCGACCGGGTCGGACTGCTCGCGGGATGTCGCGGGGACCGAGAGTGCGTTCGTCGAGAACTCGAGGATCGACTCCGTCGAACGGTAGTTTCGACGAAGCGAGATCGACTCGACGGAGTCGGTGTCCCAGTGGACTCGCGTGGTGTCTCGGTTGAGTTCGGCCGCAAACGTCGAGAGCCGGCTGTCGAACTCGAGGATGTTGTCGACGTCCGCGTACTGGAAGCTGTAGATGCTTTGCTTCCAGTCGCCCACGACACAGAGGTTGTCCGTCTCAGCGAGCAAGAGTGCGAGTTTGAACTGGATCTCGCTGGAGTCCTGGAACTCGTCAATCATCACGTACTCGAACCCGACCGACTCACGCAGGGTGTGATCCTCGCACAAGAGAACGAAGGCGAACGCCTGCAAGAATCCGAAATTTAGGTAATTTCGGCCGAGTGCGAACGAGAGATACTCATGATAGACATCGTGGACAAATGACTTCAGGGCGGTTCGATCTTGGTGGAAGGCCAATTCTGCGACGTCTGCCGGCACCTGTTTGCCCTGGCCTCGAATCTCCGCTTTCGACGGTGCATCAGGCTGATACAGTTTCTCCTGTCCATACTTGTTGAGTCTGCTCCGCAATCGCGATTGGGCGGTACCGTCGTTCCGGGGTTCATTTGCCTGGTCGAACAGGTCGCGGAAGCCCTCGAAATCACCGTCGAGGTGGGCTTCGCCGTCACGATACCACCCCTCCGCTGTCGGGAACACACCCTTTGCAGCGAGCTTGCCGATCAACTCCAGCAGTTCGGTGGGGTCGTTTAGCGCCCGGAGCTGGTCGGCATGGTCGGGATGGTCATCGCTGAATCGGTCGATGAACTCTCGGAACAACCGTTCCTCAACGAGTTCGTTTTCGATGATCTGTGTCGAACCTGTGATCCGCCCCTCAAGATCGAGATATTGGGGTGCCGTATGCCCATACTCTCGTAACAAATCAGAACACAGTGAGTGGAAGGTTTGGATCGGCGCATCATCCAGGTCCTTCAGGCCATACTGGCAGTGATCGACGATCCGGGTCCGCATTTCCTCTGCAGCGTTCCGCGTGAACGTGACCAAGAGGACGTCTTCCGGTGCGATGCTGGCCTGCTTGACGATCTCCGCATACCGCCGTGTGACGGCAAACGTCTTTCCAGTCCCCGCACCGGCGTCAACCCGATAGAGTCCGTCGGTGTTGGTGATGAGAGATTTCTGCTGTTCGTTTGGGGTCAGCTCGCTCATCGGGACCCCTCCAACAGCAAGTCCTCATGGTCGAGTCGCCGGGCGTTCGGTTCGCCGCTACGACCCTCGACGGGGAACCGCGCAGCGCCTCTCCGATACTCGTTCAGTTCGGTCAATTGGTCGGCGACGAAGTCTGTGAACGCGTCCATGTCCTCGATGAAGTAATTCCGGCCGTAGATGCGTGCGAGTTCCCGGAGTGCTTGCTCACAACCGCTGGTCACGTACTTGTACTCTCCCACGGTGTCCCGCATGTGTTCGATCAACGTCTGGCCGAAGGCTGAGTCGATCATCTCGTCGTTGGCACTCGTTGTCGGTGGGGTGGCACGCTCGAAGACAGCCGCCCACTCACTGTAGGTCGTTTTCCCGAGTGTCTTCTGGCAATCCCCCGCCCCGTCGTCACGCAGGGCCGCGAAAACCGCCTCCGAGCGAACGTGGTCTGGGAATGACGTGGGATACGCAGAGACTGTGGTCCGCGTCGCTTCCAGGGCAGCCTCGCCTGCGACTGCCTCATCAAGCGTTGCGAGGGGGTGGAAGAACGTGAACTCAAGATCTTCATTCGGTCGCTGTGTGCGCCAATAGGAGAGATACAGTAGCGCCTGGAAATCGGGTTTGTCGTGTGGCGGCTCGATAGCGGATTTCCGGACGATCTCGGTTTCTGTGGGTGCTGTGGTGCCACTCTTGTGATCGACCAATTCTGTGGGCGACGCCACCAGATCGATTTTGCCTTTCATCCCTAGATCCTGCTCCTCGAACCACACCTCGGTTGGAGCGTCACCGATCGGTCGTCCGTAATGGGTAGCGAACGTATTCTCGCCCCATCGGTCGGCGGTCCCGAGTGCGGGATCGCCCACAGGATCGGTTTCAGCAATGTATTCGTGAATCGTCTCGAGTGCCACACGATATTCCGTTCGGCGAGTCGGTTCATCGACGCGCCTGCGGAATGGACGGGTCGCGTCCAGTATGAGTTCGACAGCGTCGTCGACGACGTCGGAATCGACGAATGCCGGGTGGGCAACACAGAACTCGGCAAAGTCGTGGAGGAGATTTCCCTTCATGAAGTACTCTCGGTCGGGGCTGTCCAACAATCGCGAGAACATATAGTCGCGTGGAGAATTGACGTACGTCGCCAGACTGCTCTGGCTGATCGTCTCGACTGACTCGATGTCGGTATCGACCACCGTCGGGTCGCGGTCGAACCCGTTGCCGTCAGTCCAGTCGGGTGTTGTGTGGCGAACGTGCTCGACGTCTGTGAACCGCTCGAAAGAGGACTCCAGGAGTTCGGTGAAATAGAGCGCCGGTGTAACCGGCGACCCACCTTCCGCATCAGTCACGAGATAATGCTGTTGCCGGCCGCTTTGCAAGAGCAGTTGGAAATCGTCGATGTTACGAGTGTACTGATCCTCTCGCCCCACCCACGGACGGTTCGGTGGTGAGGCGGTCCACCCATCATCGAGCCCGAGGTGGACGACAGTCGGACGGCCGACGTAAGCCGCACTGGTTGCGTCTGCGAGTAAGACGCCCGTGTTCTCGCGGTCGACGGGTACCTCGTATGATTGCAGATAGAACGCCAATTGGTCGACAGCGGTGTCGGTGACCGTCGTTTCTGCAACTCCCAACGCTTGGAGTTCTGTCCGAAATGCATCCAGCGACCGACCGACCCGCCGCTCAAACGCCGCGAGAATGTCATCGAAGGTGTGGTCATCTGTGGTCGACCGCAGGTCCTGCACCCATGAAATTGCTCCACCGTTCAGCTCCGAGACACGCTTGTCGTCGTGTTTCGGTGCCGGAGGCTCTCCAAGGTGAGTGAGAAGCGGTCGAATCTCGCGCACACGTGTGTCCGACCCAGCGTTGAGTACTCGAAGCAGCGAGAGATATGCCCGATGGTCGGTGTTATCGATGAATCCCGGGCCACCGTAGAACGGGATCCCGGCGGATTCTAAGCCGGATTCGATCAACGACGAATACGCGCTTGCCTGGTCGAGAACAATGGCGACATCATCTGCGGTTTCCGTCGAGAGGGCATCGATGACTGTCTCAACCACGTCCGTTTTTGAATCGAACACGTGGAACGGAGTGGGATCGTACGCTTCACTGTGGAACGGACTGACCGACGTATACTCCGCAGGGAGAATTGAACGCTCAAGTGGGGTCAACTGTGGTTCGCCCACAACAGCGACTGACAGCTCCTCGTCGATCGAGTACTCGGACAATCGGGCGGAGGTCGTATCGAGGTCGTCGATGGCTGCGACTGCCTCGTGAGTCGCATCGCTCACGTATGTGTCGTACTCGAAGATTGCCTCCAGGTCGGCCTGGTGTTCCCAGCACTGGAGGATGTTCCCCACTTCGTAGGCGACTCGTGACCACGCACGGTCGATGCGGTCGATGATCTCAAGGAACGCCAGACGGTCCTCGGCCTGTTCACGTCGACCAGCAGCTAATCGACGCGGGGTGATCGCGAACGCACCTAATCGAGGTTCGTCGAGTCGGCGGTTGATCGCGCTGGCAAGTGGTGCGTCAGGGACGACAACGAGGTCGTGGTCGACGACAGCGTCGTAAATATCGTCGATCGATTTGGCTCGAGAGAAGACCACGTTCTCGAAGAAGCGTGTGTCAGTCTACTTAATCTCACCGCAGGAAAGGTATCTGGACGCCGCACGACATTCTGTGGATCTCGACGTAGTAAATTCACTGATTGCCACGAGAGTGACAAGTGGGAGCTTGAGTTCGAAGTGCCAAAGTATACTGTGATCGTCCAATGTGACGCGACCGTCCGAGTTGAAGAGGCCGATCAAAACCACTTCGATACCTGACCGGTTCTATCTTCTGCCTCACTACAACCCGTGGATATGCGCTTGAACACTGATCTGATTTCTCAAGCGATTCGCTGTTTCCGTATCGAGCTCATCGGGGATAGAATCAAATGCGGTCGAATACAAGAGCCGAAGCAGATACTCATCGACAGAGTCTGAGCCACGCTCGTCCTCCTGAATCCACTCGGTGAAGTCCTCACTCGAAGCTGTCAATTCTTCCTCAAGTATCTCAAACCACTCGTCCAATGTATTCCCCATGATCAGTGGCTCATATTCGACAGCTCTGGTAATCGCAAGTCCGTACACACCCGTTACGAATGCGACGGGGTCAGTCGTTCCCGTTTTCGATTCCAGCTCCATCGCACAGGCTTGCGTCACCTCACAGAGCTGCCTGACAATGTCTTCATGAGCAACAGCAAGCCCTGGTTTGATGCTACTCGCGATGTGGTTCGCGATCCATTGTCGGAGGCGAACCCCGAGCTGTTCACTCAGCCAGCGGTCGAGACCCATGTCGATCGACTCTCCTGACGAACTGTATCGATTCGCCTGAAACGCAGTGAGTTCCATCAAGACGAGATAGTCGACTAGGTAGTTCTCGAACGGAAGGTCGTTCGGTGACAGGGGTATCCCCGCTATCAATAGACGTCGAAGCATCTCTCGTCGAATCATTGTGTCCGTCGACGGCGTTTGTATGGCTATTCGAAGCTCATCAGCTGTCGTTGGAGTATCAGGCGAAAACTCCACGGCGATGAGTTCGGTCGCCGCAGCGATGATATCCTCTGCAGTTGGTTGAGGAATCGTCCCAGCCCCGTCGTCTGTAGCCGAGTATGGGATATCGTGATACCAGACGCCTCCCAAGTTGGCGGCGCAGCCGGTGAGTCCTTCCGGGAACTCATCGTAGAGGTCAGCAAGTACTGCTTGCCGTCTCTCTCCAGCTGTTTCGAGATCGGTATCGGTTCCGCTGAACCAACTCCGCTGGAACAGCAGCCGCGTATATATCTCTGGAGTAAGCTGGTATCCCTGGTTGGCTTCACGGATGTATCCACGGAGATACCGTTTGAGCAGGCGCTCAACAGATTCACGCTCGTGTGGTTCGACCTCGGCTGCATTGAACAGGGTCGCCATATCCGGGACGTATCGCACCGCTGCGAGCGTCTCTAGAACCCGTTCGATGTCTGTGGGGTGGTTTTCGATTTGAGTGAGTGCGTTCTCGAGGTGGCGAACGAAGATCCGCTGTTGGGAGAGCTCGCCTACGTCCTCTCCAGTGACGACGAGTGAGCCGGCGATGATGGCGAGCAGCGGGAACCCGTCGCTTGCCTGAATGATATCCTCGTGTTCCTCCGAGTCCGGGTCGAGTTCGAACGGCTCGATTAACCCCGCAATGGTATCGTCGTCAAGAGGGTCGAGGCTGACTGGATTGTCGATGTCCACAGGGAGATCGACCATGCGTTCCAGCCGATCTGCGATGTCGTCGTGGCCTCCCTCTGGACTCGTCTCCCAGGCCTGCGCAAGGTCTGGGTACAGTGAGTCTGTGACTTCGATGACGATCGCGTCGACATCAGCGACGAGTGTCTCACCCAACAGTCGGCTGACGGTTGTAATCGAGTGCCCGGTGTGTTTGTACACCAGGACGAACTGGTCGGATCCGGCTTTCTCCCGCACTCGGGTGCGAATCAACCCCGGGTCCCGTGTCTCATCCAGGACGCCCGCATCGACGCCATCTAATTCGTGAATGAGGCGACACACGAAGGACGTCTTGCCGACTCCACGTGGGCCCCGAACAATGAGACACGGCGGGAGGTCCCCAGCCGCTCTATTGGAATCTTCGTCGAGTGCGTCCTTCAGAGCGGTCGCAACCTCCTTGAGGCGTGTCGGGCGTAGCGTTTGCCTGCCAAATGGACGTGCAACCCCAACGGCCATTTCGGATGGGACGCCCTGTTCACGGAGCATCGAGACCCTCGTCCGGCGGTTCTGTCTGATGAGCCACTCGGGATCGCGGACTGCGTCGGCAACGAGTCCATCGACCCACTCTGAGAGTTGCTGTGTTTCTGCTTCGATCTCGCTGAGGTCATCCTCGAGTGATGCGACTGTGTCTGCGAGGTCGTCGATCTCCTCTGGGTCCAAATCGAACAGTGTTTCGAGCGACTCGAACAGTTCCGTATCATGCACGGCCTCCTGAAGAACCTCGATCGTGCCGGGTGGAACGTCGAGTTCCTCTTCGAATACCGCCGCCGTGTGTGGAAGCAATCGATCATCTGCGAGCGGCCCGAGGAATGACTGTACGTTCGACCGGGGCCGACCGTCGTTGTGTCGCTCACGGAGTTTTAACAAAAGGGTGACTGTCAGCCCGAGGAAAACCGGCTGGCCTGTGAACCCCGCGACCGTTACTCCCGAGGTACCGACGGCAAGTTCAGAAGCACGGTCGCGAACGGTTTGGAGGAAGCCAGTCTGTGTGATCCGGTCACTGATTGCGGTGACCTGTTCGAAGACGCCACCAGACGAATCGAGAGTTCGAAGACTGTCGTGACACACTAAGAACGGGAGATATGAGTCATAGACTTCGTAATCGTGGTCGAACTCGTACTCGTAGTGGAGTTTCGAGATGTTCCGTTCGATCTCCGCTTCGGAATACGAGGAGTGATCGCAGCATGTCTCGACCGCTCCCTCATATTGGAGTGGCACGTCTGCAGACGTTTTCGGATATCGAGCGTGAATGACTTCGAACGAATCGTCGAGCCGGTTGTCCAGGTCGGTTTCTTCGAGGAGCCAATCGAATCGTCGCGGCCGCGTGACGAGAACAATCCCGCTCGATGCACGGAAGAGCCAGTCCCACTGTGTAGCGTTCGCGTCGCTGCGATACCACCGATAGAAATCGTCAATGACGACTGGTGTGTCGTCAGTACTGTCATCGAGGGTATCGAGACCGAGGTCAGCCTCATAGCCGAGATATGTATATCGGTTGGCGTTGTCATCGAGGAAGTCGCTTTTCCCGACCCACGGACCCCCGAGAATGACGAGGTTCGTCCGGTCACCTCGTTCGTCAATGTACTCGGGAAGTTGTGGTGGTGTGAATCGGCGAGTGGCCATGGTGGTAGTTCACATACGACAAGAAAATGTGTTTTGTTACGTGGTAACAGCACGGCTACGGCTGTTGATCCTGGTCGTTCAGGTGCTCCGCTACTCTGGCTCACTGAGGAGTCCGAACAGGCACCGCGGTGTGTCACATTACACGGTGCCTGCGCGGGTCAAAATTGAAACAGCCGACCGCACGCGGTCAGGTCGAAATAGACCTGGCTCCGTCGTAGCATGGAAACCACGCAGACCGGACACAATAAAGACGTATCGGTCACTATCGATTTTGTAACTTCTTCGAGGCTACATCGAGAATTCTCGGTATTCAGTTGCTGCCGGTGGGGTTTGGATATGGTTTCTCCTGCTCTGGGAGCTCACCACCCGGGGACGCCCCAGTCTATATTAGCCGATAGAGTGATATCTTCAGTGACAATTATGCCAACTTCCTCCCCCGGTCGGTGTGAATACACGTACGCCCCTGCGGACACGCGGACGCCGGACGACCGAGTCGCCATCAACCGTCCAGAACACGAGCGCTGTCCACATCCGGTCGTGGATGAGGAGACAAGCCGGTGTTTGTATCACCACCAGGAGAGCGATTTCCCAAGTGACCGCTTCACAGACCGGTTTTCACAGACACTCGCTGCAACAGACACTCGGCCGACGTTTGCCGGCGAGCACCTTCCTGGTCTCGAGCTGAGTGACGATGTTGTGACAACGGCGTCTCAGGAACCGCTCGATCTACGCGGGGCCGTTATCGATGGGGATCTCGATTTGACGAACGCGACAGTCGATGTGCCACTGCTGCTCGATAATGCAGCCGTCACCGGGTCGATTCTCATGGACGACGCGGTATTTCAGGCGCCGGTCAGTCTCGTCGATGCCGATATTCAGGGACGGATTCACGGACACAATGCAGCAATTGCGGGTGGAGTCAACGCCACCGGAATGGACGCGGGATATGTCGATCTTCGAGAGGTACGTATTGACGGTGCAGCTGTCTTCGATCAGGCGTCGTTCACGTCGAATCTGATTCTGGCCCAAGCCGAGATTGACGGCGAACTGTCTATCGAGGGGTCTACGTTCGACTGGAATCTCGATGCGACAGCTATCACAGTCGGGAGCCAACTCACGCTCACCGGCACGACTGTGGATGCAGATCTCGACGCGATCGCAGCCGAAATTCAGGGGAGTGCTGAGATGCGCAAGGGACGCGTGAACGGTGAGACGGACTGGAGTCACGCGACTGTCGGCGGCGACATCATCGCGCCCGACTGTGAGTTCGGGAGTGATGCGATCTTCAACAATATCGACACTGACTTCGGGAGTGATGCGATCTTCAACAATATCGACACTGACGGTACGGCGATGGTATTCGACGGGTCACAGTTCGATGGGACGGCTGATTTCGCGACTGTCTCGGTTCCCAAGAGTCGCGTGTCGTTCGCCGACGTGACGTTCGGTGGCGAGGTGTGGTTCACACATGCGACGATCGGTGAGGTAGCCGACTTTTCTGGGAGCGTATTCGAGGGGATGTCTCATCTTCGCGATGCGGTTTTTGAAGCCGAACTCGTCCTCCGAAACGTACGAACGACAGGGCAGTTCTTCTTGCATGGGTCCGTCGTCCACGGCGACTTCGACTGTACAGACGCGTCGTTCGAACACTTCCAGTTCTCGGCGACGGTGGAGGGAACGGCCGATTTCAGTCGTGCCGAATTCGTCGAGAAAGCCTATTTCAAATCCAGCACCTTCGGGGACCGAGTCTGGTTTACTGACGTATCGTTCGCCGGGCATGCCGACTTCACCGATACGCGGTTCACTGGGAAGGTGACGCTCGACGGGACCGAGTTTCTCGTTGACCCTACATTCACAGACGCTCGCTTCGCCGTCGACCCTGATTTCAGTGTGGCTGAATTCCCGTTTGCGGAGACGATCGATTTCGATGACCGTCGCTCTCGGATGATTCTGGCACATCCGGAGTCGTTGCAACACGAGGGGAAGACACTCCCGAACGAGGCGATCACGGGGGAGTTCCCGATTCCGGCCGATGCGTCCCATCTCGTGGAAGGCGGCATCGAGGAGACGAAAGGCGTCGTGGTTGCGTTGATGGCGTTCGACAGGCGACCTTGGCACGACGCGGTCAAAGACTCGTTACGAACGGCCCGGACCGCTGTCGCACGACTCCCACAGAGTGAGGACGCTGTGCTGGTGTTCGGAGTGGACATTCACGCCCGGCACTTTGGCAGCGGGAGCATCACCGGCGTGATGCTCGCTGGTGTCTATACGAAGCACGACGAGTCGGTCGTATTCGGGCATTTTGACCCAGCATTTATCGAGACGGACTATCTCATCCCGATTCCTGCATCCGATGATGCGTTCAGCTCCGGGGCGGAAGTGGCGACGGCAACTGAATTGCATAAGGCGATGGTTCGCCACGAGCTCTTCCGGGCGATGCACTTCGATGATCAGGTCGATTCAGATCCGGTGGTTCACGGGAGACTGATCCCGATATTTGTCGCTGCCACCACCATGTGAGAGTCAGTGTACTCCGAACCCCGTCTGAGAATACCTCTGGGCTTGGTCGCCCCGCTGTACTACCTAATTCGGAACTAGTTTACTCTAGAGTGATTCACCCAAGGCTAAACTACATGTCGCCAGGACGTGTAGCGTGTCGTATGAGCACCGACTTCGGGACGACTGGGGGAATGGAAACACGTGAACTCGTCCACTTCGTGACCCAGCAGACGCGATTCGCGCTCATCAACAACATCCTCCAGCACCCCGAGCAGCTCCCCTCGATGTACGAGCTCGAGGAACTCAACCCCAGCGTGAGCGACGCGACCGTCTACAAGCACATCCAGAAGCTCATCGACGCCGGTATCGTCAAGGAGGTCGCTCTGGACGACGACCAGCGCCGGCAGGGGTATCCCTGGAAGTTCTACACGCTTACTGAGGCGGGGCAGGAGTTCCTCAAGGATCACAACCTACTCGCTGCTGAGGAGACGCTCCAACAGATCTACGAGACCATCTCCGACAAGCCCGAAAAGATGGTCAAATACGAGAACGCTCCCCGTCCGGACGACGAGTGACGGACTGGGAACGCGGATCACCCTCACTGGGTCGGCCGTGAAGGAACGCCTTGGCTTGGCGCGTGGGGAGTCACTCACGTCGACGGCAATCCGGCGTGTCTTCGAGAAACTCGAGGAACTGGCCGCCGACTCCCCACGAAAGGTGACCGCCGACACGGGCGGGACGGGGGAGAACCGCCTCGTCATCTACCTGACGGACACGGAGGTGCAACGCCTCACGTGAGCTGTCGGGTGGTGACAGCCCCACCTGGCGGCCCCCCTGACAGCCACGGCGGGTGACCGGTCACGGCGTCCGCCTCACGCACCCCAGCACCACTCCACGCGCGGTGTGTTCGCCCCCGTCGACCCCTCGTTCGGGGATCGACTACCGTGGGGTGCGTCGAGAAGCGCGGCGGTCGGCGGCGGTGTGTGTTGCAGCGACGGTGCCGATCGGGCTGTCATCGGGTGGCAGGTTCATCGAGACGCAAGGAAGAAGCCCACGACTTCAGTCGTGGGTCACTGAGTGTGAACTCTTCGGAGGGGTCTCCGATTAGCACCGAGAGAACATCCCGCATCGCCTGATACCGGAACACTCGGTCCTCGGGCTACGGAAACTCGAACGCGATAGTCGTCGATCCATTCCGTTTGGGCATAGGTTTCCTATTAGGAATACATCTGCACAAGCTGGCTGTCGTGGAGGTAATCCAGCAGAAAGCTGGTATCGAAGACGATCATCGCTCGCCACGCGAGCGGAGATCCGCGTCTAACGCATCGCTCGTGTCTTCGACTGCCTCTCGAAACCCATCCACGTCCTGCATCGCTCCGAAGCCCTTCATCGGGTCGCGGTTTTCCCCCGTCAATCGGAGAATGGTATCCGTGAAGCTCTCCCCCTCCCGCTTGTCTGCCTTTAGCCGCTCGTACGCTTCGTCAGTGATAGTGAGACTCTTCGTTCCCATACGTGTACGTGTAGCTGTGTACTTACGTAGTGGTTTGGTACTCGTGGCTGTACAAACGGCTGTTTGACTCTCCAGAAAACGTTTATCAGTAGGATGAGCGTGAATCAGTATGCGTCGCCGGACGGTCCTCGCCAGCCTCACTGCCGGCATCGGTGCATTAGCCGGGTGTAACACCGCAGCCGATGAGCCGACGACGGCACCATCGACGTCACCGACCGCGGAATCGCCTCCTTCGTCCACGACATCGTCGACCCCTCCCGAGCAGGTGGACGAGTGGGACCTGGGTGCAGCGAGTCTCATCGACCTTGAGACTGCTAATCGGACCTACGCACTCGCACCGCTCCGGTATCGAACCGACGATGGAGCGAGTATTCGGATGCGATTCACCTCGACGGCGACATCCGAGGGGCCTGCGACAATCGAGGCGCGACTCACCAACGAGAACCCCTTCGAGAACACGTTCCGCTTAGAGTGGACACCGCCGTTCGGGCGACTGGCCGGCGATATCCCGCATCCGATGGGTGAGCGAACTGGTGACGCCACCTACCGTGCGGGACTCGTGTTCGCCCCGACGGCGAATCACGACCTCGTCGAGGACCCGCCCGAGATTGAGCGTGACGAGGCCGGGTACTGGCGACTCAGTGCAGACAGGACGCCGGACCTTCCCGAGCGGGTTCGCCTCGCGCCGGGAGAGACCATCCACGGAGCGTACGCACTCGTGGGTCGTGCAGAGGGTATCGATCGAGGCCGGCCACCTGGGGTCTACGAGTTCTCCCGCGGCGGGGAGCGACCGGTTCGTGTCACCGTGTGGCCGACCGACGCTCCCGGGCCGGACTCCACATCTACATTCACTGGGGTCTCAGTTCCCGACCTACCGGGCGACGGCGAGACGGCCTGGTTCCACGATGCCGACGCCGAGACTCCCACGTTCGTCCGACCGAGTGTCGAACGGACGGATCTGCCGGCGCGCATCGAGTTCACGTTCATCAATCGGTCCCGCGAGCCCACACGCTGTGGGCACTGGAACGTCTACAAATTACAGGATGGTGCGTGGTTCCACCTCGGACCCTACGTCCACACGGCGGACTGTCGGTTCGTAGCGCCGGGTGATGTGAAGACATGGCCGATACGGGCGGCAGCCGGCGAGATGGCACCCTGTCAAGCAGAGAGCTACCCGTTCCTCGGTGGCGGGCAGTACGCTGCCGTCGCAGGCTACGGCCACGCGACAGCCACCAGCGCGGCACTCGTCGAGATTGAGGCGCCGCCGGTGACTGTCGTCCCGACTGAGGATATCACGACGACACGTGACGGCGCGACGGTGACGGCGACCTCGAAGCGCTGGCGCACCGCCCCCGACTCCGAGCACCGCTCGCGAGTGTCGCTCGTGCTGGAACCCGGAGCCGACGCTGATCGGCAGCTCATCGCCGAACAAGTGATGCGTCGCCGATATCGCGGTTACCGGAACACGCTCGCGTTCACTGGTTTGGACATCGACCGAGTCGTCCTTCGCACAGACGATCGCACGGCCGACTGGACTGTTGGCTACGACACTGAAGCGACCCAATTCCAGTACGATGGGCGGTCATACCGTATCACGAAGCAGACGATGTGATTGTTGTCTCCGTGTTGAGCCGGACGCAGTTTGCAGCAAGACGCTTTGGCTCTGGTGAACAACGGTCGGTGAGAGCCTCAAAACGGTGTGGGAGTTGGTTTCGAGTCCATGTGTGGCTCCACGTGAGACCGAATACCCCGGGAGTTGAGAGTCTCCTGTGGCGGTCTGTCCATCTTATGCGGGGGGTTCGCGGAATGCGCCGTCAGGACTCGCGCCACTTGTGGCCGCACTCGACGCAGGTGAACAGGCGAACCTCATAGGAGCCGCCCGGCTTCGGAATCATCTCGTAGTAGGCCCGGTCGCTGTCGCAGTCGTCCGCCGGACAGGATTCCTGCATCGTCTCGGTGGAGCCCTGGGTCGCGTCGGCCACGTCGGGACCCCCGTCGTCCCGCTGTCCATCCTGGGTCGTCATCGCCGCTTCCGCGTGCGAGTCCCGCGGCTCCTCGTTCCTACAGGAGCGACACACCCATGTGTCGCCCTCCGTGTGCATCATCGAGCCACACTCGTCACAGAATTGCATATTATGTACGAATACACGGGTGTCGAATAACTGTATTAATTTTCGATCCGTCGACGAGCGACGCGGCGACCGCCGCGAATCCCGGAACTCGAGTTTGAACAGCGCGTGAGCGAGTACATTCGGGACCTGCCTTTCCTGTGGGTCGCCGCCGACGACGAGCCAGGCCCGGAGAGTGACCGCGCCTACATCGAGCGCAACACGATCGCGCTGGTGAGCAACTACGCCAGTGAGACTATCGATCCCCGAACCGATGACTGGTTGGGAAGAGACAGCCCACGAGCGGACATTCCGCAGGCAGGCCCGTGGAACAGCGAGTACGTCGACGAGGAATACGACCCGGCAGTTCTGGACAGACTGGAGCGTGCAATCGAGGACACGTCGCCAGCCTGATCTGGTGGGTACTATGCAATTATTTGTTGATGGACGTGTAGGAATTCGGTATTAATGGTCGGGATGGATCGCCGGAGTGTGCTTGTCGGCTGTGTCGCCGGGTTGGCTGGCTGCAATGGACTCCTGCCCGAGCGACCTCAGTTAGGCGATGAGACGACCGCATCCCGTACGCAGCCCTCCGCTACCGACCGGTCAACTGATACGCCGACCGTAACTTCAACCCCCACGACCACCGCAGTCGACTTTCCCGTCAGTGATGTCATCCTCGCAGTCGCGGAAGTGGGCCCGGAGTACGAGGTGGTCGGCGAGACGATCAGGTCGTTGTCATCGGCATCCGGTGACCAGCGGCAGGAACTTGTCGACAACGGGATTCGACTCCTTCACGAACGGTCGTTTCAGCGCAGTGGGACAGCAGCGGACGAACCACAGATCGTATTGTGTTCAGTAACCGTGCACACCGACGAATCGACCGCCCAACAGGCACAGGAGTCACTTCTGAGTTCAATCGAGTCGAGTGGGGGAACGGTCGAGGACCGAGAAGTCCTTTCGGGGTATGACTCGACGCGCGCCCGCTTCCAAAACGACCGCGGCGATTATAACGTCCTGTACATCCGGCGGGAGGCAGACGTTGTCTACTACGTAGTCACATCAGATCCGGAAGAGTACTATCCAACAGTCACACGCCAACTCTTCGCAGCGATGGTCACCGACGCCCCACGCGAGTGATTTCCGCCCTACAGACCTGAAGTCGTCCGGTTTCTCACACTGGGGCTACCGAAGTCGGACCGCCAAGCGACGGCTGTGAGAGGTCATTCTCCGATGGGGCCGTCAGCGACGATGAACTGTCGCTCCTACGACTCCACGAGACGGTGTCGCCATCGATCGTTCCGGTCCAGACGTCTCGGTCGGTACCTCGGTATCGAATCCGTATTTCATCGAAGTTGATATCGCCGTCTCGCTCACGGATCACTTCTTCAATGACTGCCTGCACGTCATCTCGGGAGTGATCCCCTTTGATGACTAGTTCGGCAACCCGATTTCCATCGACATCGGTCGCGGCGTCGAACTTCTTGTTCACGGCGTTCCCGGAGCTGAAGAGGTGGTCCTCGAGATTTTCTCCCCGGCTGCTATCCAGTCTCACGGTCCATTCCTTCGCTTCGATGTAATCGGAACTGCCGTCGGCATACCGCACATACACGTCGATATCTTTGTCAGTTCCCTGGAGTTCGGGTTCCGTGATGATATCGTCCACGTCATCACGCCGGGCGTAGTCGAGGGCCGTCTTGGCCTCGCTCGTGATCGAGGACATGGTATCCGTGTATCCCTCACGACCGTCGCGCGAGACTTCTTCGTCATTGAAGCGACGCACGTACTCCTCGTGGCCTCGGATCTTGTCGCTTTCGGAGACTCGGTAGACCGCACCGACGTACTCTTTCAGTTCGTCGTGGGACGCGCCGACTGGCGGGCGGTCGATGTTCTCCTTGTTCGGTTTGGAAACGGCGTACTTGCTTGCCACACTGCGGCGCCACTCGTCCCAATCGATGGATCCGTCCGTCTCATCGATCTTGAACAGCCACCGCAACATCTCACTATCGCCGCGTGAGAGCACCTGTGAGACGAATTCGGCGCCGTCTCGTCCGGACAGCCTTACGAACTGTTCGAGCCGACCGCGTGGGATGCCGACAGTATCCTCCAATTTGAGGAACAGTGCGAGCTCCTCTTTCGAGAGCGTCGACCGGAACGTCTGCCCCTTCGAGCCGGTCCCCTTGATCACCTTCGTGTAGCTATCCATCTCCCTGGGACTGTCCAGGAGCCGCGGGTTCCGGATATAGGTGGTCAACCGGTCGCGCCCCGCGACAGTCTTTAGGTATGCTTTCGCCGTTCCGAGGTTATCTCCGAACCTGGAGGCTGCTTTCGTACCTTTGGCAGCCTTTCCGGCGGCGCCGGTTGCGACTAACTCCGTCGCAAAGTAGACGACGTACCCTGTGTACCAGGCATCCGCGAACTGTCTGTGATCTTCTGTGCCCTCCGGGAACGGGTTGTCCGCTTGTTGGGCGTTGATGACTGACTGCGGTAGTTGATCGACGATGTCGTCGAGCGCTTCCGGATGGGTTCCGAGCCAGATCGCTGCCTCGATGACGCCGGCGATAGTCTCGATCGGATTCGTGATCGCCTCCGCGAAGGCGATTAACGCCTGTGGAAGGTTTTTGATGGCGTCGATGCTGTCGGTCAGGCCCTTCGCGACACCGAGCATCGCCCCGTAGTGGCTGATCGACCGGTCGTGCTTGACCTGGTTCGAATACGCCAGACAGGACGTCGATGCGGTGACGGCCATATCCGCACATGGCGACGTGTAATCGACAGTCGAGTCCGACTCGGAATCGACCCCATACAGCTCGTCGAACCGGTACGTGTCCGGCGTCACACCACTGAATACCGCTTGTTTCACAGAAGCGGATGCGTAGCTAGCGTAGATGTTGAGGGTCTCCTGGGGCGATGACGCGTCCGTGATCTCATCGGCCGCATCGTCAGCCTTCCGACCTGCAAGCGCGGAATCCGGGATCGTGATAGTGTACGACCCACCTGCCCTGTCAGGCGTCAGATGACGCCATTTGTAGAGATCGCCATCCACCTTGACGCGGACCGACAGTCTGACGCCAGGTTGGAAGATGGCTTCGGACTCGAACGTCCCATCCGAATTCGTCGTGAGGGTGTCACCCCCGGTCCGACCCTGAATATCGACCGTCACGTCGCTGGCGGGGTCACCAGATTCGGTGATGATCCGTCCCGAGATCGCAACCGGCTCTGCATCGGGCATCGCCTCGGCTTCGATTTCGACGGTACGGTCTTCACGGACAGTGACGTCACGCAGGACATCGTCTCGAACGCTGTCACCGGTCACGTACACGGTGTACGTGCCGGGCTCCAACCCGGAGAACTGGACGGTCCCGTCACTATCGCTTCGGGCCGTGAGCTCCCGGTCGGTGCCGAACAACTCGACTGAGGCATCAGCGATCGGTGTATCCCCGTCTACGAGCGTAACCTCGAGTGTCCGTCCCTGAGTGACCGTAATCGTCCGGCTAGCGGTCCGCTCCGCCGGGATGGTGACATCGACAGTCGCGTACGGGTCCGCGTCGGGACCGATCGCCGCCGAGTACTCGCCCGCATCGAGTTCGGTGATCGTAACCATCCCCGAAACGTTCGTTCGGTACGTCGAGTCACCGATACGCACCCGAGTATCGGACAGGCGGGTTCCATCCTCCGACTCGATAGTCAACACGAGGCCAGTCTGCCGACGGGCGATCGAATGCGTTCCCTCGGCGACAACATCTCCAGTGTCATCGGTGACGACCAGTTGGAGCGGCTCGCCACTAAACGCATCAGTGAGGCGGACATCGAGTTTCACAGTCCGCGTACTGTCTCCGGAAATGGTCCGTTCGGACGCACCGTTTGGAAGCTCCACACCAGCCATGTCGGAAATCCCGACGGTGAATGTCTCACTCGTCGTGCCCAGATTACGAACCACGACCTGAATGGAGACTGTCTCGCCTGCCGGGATAGATTCAGGCGCCTGAATCCGTTCGATCGCTGCGGCGGTGCCGACCGTAAGTTCGATATCGCGTTCTTCCCCGGCCGTTATCTCGAGTTCTCGCGTGCGTTTCTCCCTACCGGTTTCGACTGTCAGCGTATACTCTCCGGGTTGCAGGTCAGTCACTTCGAACGTGCCATCGACGTCCGTCCGTGTCTCCGTGTCGCCGATGGTGATGCGTGCATCACTGATCGGGTCACCATCGGGCGTGTGAACTGTCCCGCGTACCACCGCGGATTCAGCGGTATAGGTGAGCTCTCGGGTTATTGTGAGTGGCTCATCGGACGGACGGTCCACGGTGACCGTCAGCGTCTCGCTGTCGACATCACCGGTATCCAGCGTTGCTTCGACCGTTGTTGTCTCACCCGCCGGGATATCTGTCGACCGGGTCGTCGACCGATCGCCAAGTTCGAACTTGACTGGATTACCACTGACATCGGTCTCTCCGTCGTTGGTGAGTGTCACTGCAACCGTGACCTCGCTGTCTGGCTGAGGGTTCTCTGGCGAGACGGTGACGTCGACTACAGAGAGGCTGGTACTCTGGATGGCAATCGCATCGGTGGAGGTGTCACGGTCAAGTTTTCCCACGAGATCGTCACCTTGCTGTGACTGCCACAGCCCCGTGTGAAGATCGTACTCGCCGGCCGGGGCATCGGCGGGAACCGTCCACGTGACGGTCACCCAGCGGCCATCGTTGCCGTCGACCGTGACCTCCTCGTGTGTCGAAGCGTCGTTATCATAGACGTCTCCATCCGGTCCGACAGCAGCATACCCGACGTAGAACGTCGACTCGGAGGTCCCGGTATTCTCGACGTAGACGTTCGTTTCGACAACGTCTCCCGGTTCCACCGTCCCGCTTGGGTACTCGACAGATCCGATCCGACCCTGTGCGTCGGTGGTGACCTCGATCGCATCGGATCTGCTCGCTCGGTCCACGCGGCCTTCCAGCCCGTCAGCCGTCTCCGATTTCCAAATGCTGGCGACGAGGTCGTACGAGCCGGCCGGTGCCCCAGTGGGGACATCCCAGCGAAGCGTGATCTCACGTTCCTCACCGGCGGGAACGAAGATCCGTTCATGTGTCGAGTCGTCGTTCGTGTACTCGTCGTTTTCGGGGCCGATGGCCGAGTACCCGACGATGAACTCGTGATCGACCTCGCCCGTGTTGCGAATAACGACCGTTGACGTGACGGGGTCTCCTGGTCGATATGTCCCGCTAGCGAATTCAGTCGTTCCGAATTCAGCTGTGGGTTCCGGCGCCACCACCTCGAACTGGTCGTTGCGTCCGATGGTATCGAGGACAGACTCCTTCGCATCGGATGCATACACCGCGGCCCCGAATCCGTACGATCCCGCCTGAGCGTCCTCAGGGATGGTCCAGGAGACCTGGATCGTTCGATCTTCGTTTGGACCGAGTTGAATAGTCTCGCCGATGCCAAGCGCCCACGTACCATCAGGGGTATACGCGCTGCCGTCGACCCAGAACGATGACTCGACGTTCCCGGTGTTCTCGACGGTCACCGACGCGGTGACGCGGTCGCCGGGGGTGTACTCACCAGACGGAGGATCGAACCCGGTGATCGATGCCTCTGGCGTTCCGGAGACGACTTCCACCCCCTGTTCGGAGGCGGAGTCGTATCGGTCGTACAGTTTTCCATCGGATTCTCGCTTCCAGACGGAGGTGATTGCCTCGTACTCACCCGTCGGTGCACCCTCCGGAACAGTCCATTCGAGTTGGACGGTGTCAGTTTCCCCCGGCTGCAGTGTTACTGGCTCGTGTGTCGACCCGTCGTTGGAGTATGCTTCGCCGTTGGGCCCGATGAAGCTGTAACCGACGTAGAACGTGTGTTCTCTGTTCCCGATGTTCGTCACTTCAGTTTCTGCAGTGACAGTATCGCCGGCCGTGTACGTCCCAGTATCGACCTGGAACGACTCAATCTGCGCGTCGACATTCGTCTCCTCACGGACCTCCACTTCGTACCGACGGACCTCGTAGTTTTGCTGGTCCTCGGTCGCCGAACTACCGGGGGCGTTGAATTTCTCCTCCTGGTCGTCGTCGTCCGGCATCGTCACTCGGACGTAGATGACGAACGTGCCGGTCTGCTCCGGCGTAAATTCGACAGTCAAGTCGCGTGACTCGCCCGCGCCCCAGTACGTCGAGCCGTCTGCCCCGGCCTCGGCAAGGGCGTATTCGGCGACCTTCTGATTCCCTGCCTTCGTGTAGATCGTATCGCCGGCTGTCGCGACGGTGGCGTAGGCATGATCCGACCCATCCACGACGGAGAGTTGGTCACCATCAGAGGAGCTGTCCAACGTCGGAGAGGAGATCGAGATCGTCGAGTAGTGCCCGCCACGACCGCCGTTATTGCGGCCTTCGACGGTCACCTGGAACGACTCCCCGACCGTGACAGCGTCGGGAACATCGACACGCTCGATCGACGGATCCGGGTTCTCGTTGGCCGCGTCTGCTAGCGAGACGAACGGGACGCTCACACTCGTGACCATCAATACAGCACAGATCACAGCCCCCACGCGAGTCACTCGTCGGGACGAGAACAGTGCGGCCATTGATATTGGTAACCAATTGATGATAAATCGATAAATGTTGGGCTCGACCGGTTCTTGCTGTCCCGAAGGACGGTGTCTGTTGCTTCCGGCGAGGGTCGGTAAAAAATTCGAAAATAGAGTGGCAGGGTCGGCCCGTGTCCGGAGCATCGTGTGCTCAACTCCCACACCGATGAAACACTCTTGTGAACACACCCGAGCACCGTGTGTATGCCGACGTTCACTGTTCTCACTGATCTCCATCTCAAGCCGGCCTACACCGGCATCGCGGACGACGTAACCCTGCCGGCAGAGACCGATGCAGTCCTCATCGCCGGCGATTTGCTCGACCGTGCCGATCCCGAGAGTATCGACCACGGTCGGGAGTTCCTTCGCCGCCTGGACGAGAGTCCGGTCCCCACAGCCATCGTCCCAGGGAATCACGATCCGCTCGACGCGACGCGGACGCTCATAGCGGAGTACGAAAGCGTCCAGCTCGCCCACGAGCGGACGCTGACAGCCGATTCGTTCCCCGGGCCAGCAACTCCGTTCGCGGATGTCGCAGTCGTCGGCATCGGGTGTACCCAGTTCGATGCGGGCAGAGAGATCCCATACGAGCAGGCGTTGGCGTTCGCGTTTCGTGACGAGTACGGTCGCGTTGATGACTACCGGGAAGCGCGTGCAGTCGATCAGATCCTGCGTCTGCTCGACGACGTCGTCGCAGGAACGCAGTCGTCTCGAGACATGTACGAGGAGGTTGGCCTTCCGCCAACGGCCATCGATGCGATCGAGGACGTCGCAGCGACGGCTCAGTCCCTCATCGACCGGCTCAGCTGTGACGGACCGACCATCCTGCTGTCGCACGTCCCGCCGTTCGGGACCGACCTGGACGTCCACCACTCCCAGGAGGACCGTCACGAGGACGGCCTCCACGATGGGTGGCTGGCACTGGCGGCAGCCATCCGACAGGCCGCCCCGACTGTCGCCGTGGCCGGGCACAGTCACGTCCGGGGGTATGCTCGATACGATTCCTCATCGACACACGTTCTCGATGGCGGCTTCCGTGGGATCACCACCGTCGAGGTCGGCGCTGAGGGATTCAGCTTCTCGTTCCACGACCCGGACTGGTTGCCGGGGGAGGGATGAACGCTGCTACATCGACGGATCGCTCAACCGGCATCTGTTACCAATCTTCAAGACAATTCTCGAATACCATCGAATACATGTCGGACCAGACGGTCGCGGTGACGGGCGTCGCATCCGAGGAACTCGATCCCGATTACGCCACGCTGACCGTGAGCGTGAGTGCCGGCGGGCAGACTGCCAGCGAGGTCCACGACCGGGCGAGCGAGCGACGAGCCGGTGTCGTCGATGCCCTGGCGTCGCACGGTATCTCGCGCGAGTCGATCACGACGACGGAGTTCACCGTGTCTGAGGCCACCGAGTTCCTCGAGGAACCAGCAGACGACGTCGAAGCCACCGTCGAACTGCAATTTCGCTGTACACCGGTGGAGCTCGATCGGCTCGGGAGTGTCGTCGTCGACGCCGGCGGGGTAATTCAGTCGGTGGAGCTTGGAATCGATGAGGATCGGCGCGCGGAGATCGACTCGCAGCTCCTGGAAGCTGCTGTCGAGCATGCGCGACGGCGGGCGACTGCGATCGCGTCCGCGCACGGAGCAACGCTGGGTGACGTGCAGTCGTTCGACGCGTCGACAACCGGCACGTTCGACAGTATCGTCGATGACGCGTTAGCCGCGAGTAGCGGTGCCGACCTCAGTACAGGCCCGGTCGAACTGTCAGTCAATGTCGACACCGTCTACGAACTTCAGGCACGTGAGTGAGCGCCCCGATTTGGAGCGGCCCCGAGGTAGATGCTAGTATGGATTCAGTTCTCGACCTACTCTGCGAGATGGCCGACGTGCCAGCCGGCCCCGAGGAGTATCACGCGGAGGGGTCCGTTCTTCAACACACCCTGCTCGTCGCTGAGGAGATGGCACACCTCAACCCCGACGACCCGGTTGCAACACTGATGGCCGTCACCCACGACATCGGGAAGATCGCGACTCCCACCGATGATCTCCCGAACCACTACGGTCACGATGAGCGAGGAGCAGAGGTCATCGCTGCACTGCCTGATCCGCTCTTGTCTGCGGAAGCGAGACAGATCGCAACGCTGGCCGCAGAGCAGCATATGCGGTTCAAAAAACTCCCCGAAATGCGAGCCTCGAAAGCGATCCGTCTCGTCACGACGCTCGACGAGGCAGGGGTCACTGCCGAGCGGATGCGCGATCTGGTGATCGCGGACAGACGCGGCCGGGTTCCGCAGCGACCGATCGACGAAGCAGCGTTGAACGATTGTATCGATGCAGTGCGGACTGCGAAAGCCGAACTCGACGAGGACGAAATCGCAAACGAGCAGCACAGGCTTCAAGAGGAGATTCGATCGTATCGCGAGTCCCGGGACGGTGGCCTCGATGAGTGACTTCCGGTGAGCGCTGCGGCGGCGCCACTAAGGCTCACCGTGAGGACGTATTCGACCGCGAGAGGGAGGCTCCGAAGCGGAGCGACACTCTCTGTGGTGCCCCGACCCAACATCCTAACAATCCAAACAGCTATTTCCAAACAAGACCAACACACGGGCATGTCGAGCGGCACGATCGATATCGACGAGTTCGAGAACGCAGATCCCGACGAGTTCGCGGAGCGGACCGACACAGAACGGATCGTGCTGTTCCTCGATGAGAACGATGACCGTGCGTGGAAGGCGGCGACGATCGCTTCGGAGCTCGGACTCGATACTGACGTCGTTAGTGCGATTCTCTCACGGCTCAAAGAACGCGGGCTCGTCCGCCACAAGCGGCCGTACTGGGCGATCACGGACGACACAGAGAGGCTGGAGGCCGCCTACCGGCTGCACCAGCACCAGGAGGCCGCAGATGAGGAGTACGGTGAAGAGCGACTCGAGGAGCTCCAGACTGACGATATGGATCGGGTGCAGTGACCGCGTTCGATGACTTAGAACGCGGCGACATCGTCTGGGGGACTGATCCGCTTTCCGAAAAAGGTCGCCCCATGCTCATCCTGGGAGCCCCACGGTTTCCGGCCCACGGTGTCCAGCTCATCACCGTCTTGATCTCTTCGAAGACCTATCACGAGGAGTCGCTCACGCTCCGAGATGCAGACTACGAAGGCGAGCCACTCGGGAAACGGAGTCACGTCCTCCCGTGGTCGCTCGCGACGCTCAACAACTCTGCAGACGTTGAATTTCACATGACGTCGCTCGTCGACGAACGCACTGAAGACGTGGCAATGCAAACGATCGGCCACATATCCCCCTGAATTCCCGATGTCTACTGGGACCACATCCGGCGGGTCCTCGTGGAGGGCGCGTTCGGCGCCGACGGCGTCGACCGATCTCCGACGTTGAGTCCGTCGAGACGGGTATGTGAAGTAGAGTGACTACCTGAAGAACGCCGAGTTTGGGAGTGGGATCTGGTGCATCCGCGGCACCAGTGGGTGATGGAATATATCCGAAGCCAGTGACGAGGCGCACCAGACATTGAACTGTGACTCTCGAGTCGCCAGGCAACTCTTCGAGGAACTTCGAGTAGACTCCGAGGTCCTTTTGAACGCTGGAGTAGGGTGCCGCGGGAGGTGAAGTGTATCGGTCCCACGATGACACAGAGCCCCGCGGCACTCCGGACCACTCCCAGGAGAATACAAAATTCACCCTGTTGCTGCAAATTGTGGGTCGGCCATCGAACGGGACGTCGAAAAACCGTCCGCGGCGGGTTGGACGGTTCAGGGGGGAATGCAAACCGTCTGGATGGAGGCTACCGATTCAGGGGTTGGAGGCCGCCACGGACGCGTGGACGTACGCGCTACGGATATTTTGTTAATATGGGAATAAATGTGAACGGAGTATCAGGAAGCACCGACGGTCCGGATCCCCCAGCCGTGGAGGCCCTAGACTAGCAACTGAACATCGGCCTCGGCCATCTGTGAGAGGGCCGTCGCTGCCCCGACGCCGACGGTGACGCCGTCGTGGAACGCATCGTCGTCGTAGTCCATCAGGTCCATCGTCATCTGACAGGCCTGGAGGTCAACACCCATCTCCAGCGACGTCTCGAGCAACTCACCGATGGTCGCGACGTCGTTGTCGGCGATACGGCGCTCCATCATCGTCGTCGCCAGCCGGTCCATCCCCGGCAGCGCCCCGACGGCGTTCGGAACCGGCATGTTCGGGTTCCCGACCGCTGACAGTTTCAGGTCCGACGACCGTTGCTCGTGGAGGATATCGAGCCCCCAGAAGGTGTGAAAGACGGTGACGTCCCAGTCGAAGGCTGCCGCGGTCGACGCGAGGATCAGCGGCGGATACGCCATATCGAGGGTCCCCTGGGTCGCGATGATAACCATCGACTTCTGGTCCCTCTCAGCGACTGCAGCATTGCCCGATTCAGCTTCCAGTTGCTCGATACGTGCCTCCAGCTCTGCAACGCGCTCCGCAGCATCGTCGGGTGACTCCTCGGCTACGTCCGCCTCGGTGTCTGTGCTCATTCAACTCGCACCCGGTGAACGTAGACCGTCTCATCGTCCTTCGTGTGCTCGGACTGCTCGACCAGTTCGACGCCCGGCGTTCCGGCCGCCCACCCGTCGATGTCGCTGACACTCCCCGCGTCCGTCGCACGGACTTCGAGCAGCGCTCCGACGGCGAGGTTGTCGACGGCCTGCTTGGTCTTCACGACCGGCATCGGGCACGATTCTCCAGTGACGTCCAGCGTTTCTGTCGGTGTGTCGGAAGTCATTATTGCGCTCTACCTGCAATCTTGGACCGATAGTACAAGAGTATTTCGAGACGTTCGTGATTGCTTACTGAGAAGAAAATCGCCTATAGCCACTACTTCGGGACTATAGATAGCTTTCTCGCTATCCTTCGTATTTCTTGCTAGGCAAGGCTGGGATCCAGTGGTGCAGATAGATTGCAGAATAAACACAACACTTTTAGACGCCGGTCAGTAAGCGGGAGGTATGAGTACCCCGGAGTTCCCCGAAACCGAGGCGGACGTCGAGCCGACGAGCGCCGAATCACTCAAACAGCGCATCGACGCTGGCGACCACGTCACCCTCCTCGATACCCGCGCACGGAGCGAGTTCGAGGCGTGGCACATCGGTGGCGACAGCGTCACGACGGTGAACGTGCCGTACTTCGAGTTCCTCGACGGCGTCGACGACGAGTTGGTCGCCGACGTTCCGGCCGACGAGCCCGTCGTGGTGACGTGTGCGAAGGGCCGGTCCAGCGAGTTCGTCGCCGGACTGCTCGCCGATGCCGGCTACGATACCTCACACCTTGCGGACGGGATGCGCGGATGGGCTCGACTGTACGAACACACGGACGTCGAGCTACCGACCGGCACGCTCGTCCGACAGTACCGTCGACCGTCCTCCGGCTGTCTGGCGTACATGATCGTGAGCGACGGCACCGCTGCGGTCGTCGACCCGCTTCGTGCCTTCCTCGACCGGTACGAGACAGACGCCGCCGACCTCGGTGCCGACATCGAATACGTCCTCGACACCCACATCCACGCCGACCACGTGAGCGGGCTGCGCGAGCTGGCCGGCGCGACAGGCGCGACTGCCGTACTACCGGCGGCGGCTGCCGACCGCGGCGTGAATTACACCGAGGCCGTGACGACTGTTCGCGACGGCGAGACGATCGCCGTCGGCGGGGCGACGCTGTCCGTTCGCGCGACGCCGGGCCATACCTCCGGGATGACGGCGTACCGGGTCGACGACGAACTCGCGCTGACCGGCGATACGCTCTTCATCGACAGCGTGGCCCGTCCCGATCTCGAGGAGGGCGATGCAGGCGCTCGGGCGGCTGCCGAGCAGTTGTACGAGACGCTCCACGAGCGTTTGCTGACTCTGCCGGACGATACCCTCGTCGCGCCGGCGCACTTCGGCGAGACGACCGCCTCCCGCCCGGACGGCGCGTACCTCGCGTCGCTGGAAGCCCTTCACGGCGAGTTGGACCTGCTCGGGCTCGACCGAGAGACGTTCGTCGAGCGCGTCCTCGAGGACATGCCGCCGCGCCCGGCCAATTACGAGGACATCATCGCGACGAATCTCGGGCGTGCGAGCGCGGACGAGGACGAGGCGTTCACGATGGAACTGGGGCCGAACAACTGCGCGGCGGGGGAGTGATGCTCGACGCGCTGTTCCCGAACGGCTGGCTGCCGTACCTGCTGGGCGGGGTCCTCATCGGGCTCGGCACCGCCGTCATCTATCTCGCGACGGCGATCCCGGCCGGCGCGAGCACGTTCCTCGAGTCCACGCTGTCGTACGTGTCCGACCGGTCGCGGTTCGGCCGCTATCGGGCGTCCCGCGACTGGCGCGTCGTCTTCTCCGTCGGCATCGTCGTCGGCGCCGCGGCGTACGCGTTCACGCTCGGTGACGGGCCGTGGACGACCGACGTCCAGCCGTGGCGGCTCGCCCTCGGCGGCCTCCTCGTCGGCGTCGGCACCCGGATCGGGAAGGGATGTACCTCGGGCCACGGCGTCTGTGGCGTGGGATCCGGCTCCCGGACCTCGATCATCGGTGTCGTCACGTTCCTGGCGATCGCCATCGGGACCGCCCAACTCGTCGCAGCCCTGGGGGTGGTGCCGTGAGCAGCGGGCCGGAGCACGAACAGCATCCGCTGTTCCTGCCGGTCGTCTTCGTCGGCGGCCTCGTGTTCGGCGTTGGCCTCGCAGTCGGGCGGATGGCCCGGCCGGAGGTCGTCCTCGAGTTCCTCCAGTTCGAGGACTTCGGCCTGCTGCTGGTTATGGGCGGTGCCGCGACCGTGACCGCCGTGACGATCTCCCTCGCCGTTCGGTCCGGTCGCCGGGCACCGCTGACCGGGCGCAAATACGGCCGACGGTTGAAGACGTTCGACAAGAACGTCCTCGCCGGCGGCGCGGTGTTCGGCGTGGGCTGGGGGCTGTCCGGTATCTGTCCCGGTGCTGCATACGCCAGCCTGGGCGTCGGCAACCTGCCGATCCTGTGGGCGATCGGGGGAATGTTCGCCGGCGCGTACCTCCAGGGCTGGCTCAGGACTGTCCTGGCGGAGTCCAGCACGACCGCCGAGGTGGGGACGTGATGCCGACGCAGTCGGGGCGCACAAACGTCTTTGGCGCCGCTCCCGGAGGTGACAGGTAATGGTTGACTCGATGGCCGAGATGCTGGGGCGGGATCTCGAGTGTGAGTCGCTGCTGGACTGTTTCCACGGCCTGAACGATCTGGACCGCCGGGTGTTCCGGCTCCTCGTCGACGCCGACGAGCCGCTGACGGTGGACGAACTCGCCGATGAGATCGACCGCGAACGTACCACCGCGTATCGGTCGCTCAAGCGGCTACAGGAGGCCGGAATCGTCGAGAAAGACCAGCGAAGCTTCGAGTCGGGAAGCTACTACCACGTGTTCTCGCCGGCCGACCCGGACGAGATCGCCGACGACATGCAGCGGCTGCTCAACGACTGGTACGCGATGATGGGGCAACTCATCGCCGAGTTCCGCGAGAAGTACGACGAGGTAGAAACCGACGGTGACCCAGCGGCGCCACCTGACCACGAATGAGCCGGCAACCCACCGACGCTGACGAGCTGGCTGGTGATGCGAGCGTCGGTCGCGGGCTCCTCGACGAGGAGATGGGTCCGTCGGGTGCGATGGCACACCTCTATCGGGGTGAGGTCCACCGGATGAAACTGTGGCGCGAACGGCTGGACCGGACCACGAACTGGGCGGTGCTCCTGCTCGCGGCCATCCTGACGTGGGCGTTCACGAACGAGTCGAATCCGCACTACGTCCTGCTCATCGGCAACCTCGCCGTCGGGCTCTTCCTCGTCATCGAGGCCCGCCGGTACCGCGCATACGACATGTGGCGCTCGCGGGTGCGGACGCTCCAGCGGAACGTCTTCGCCGTTGGCCTCGATCCGACCCGGGAGCCGGCCGATGACTGGCGCCGCCGGCTCGCCGCCGACTACCATCAGCCCGCGTTGAAGATCTCCGCGGAGGAGGCGATCGCCCACCGGCTGCGACGGGTGTATCTCCCGTTGCTTGCCATCCTCAACGGTGCGTGGGTGCTGCGGGTGACGGCCTTCGGCCCGGCCGAGTGGCCGGCGAGCGCAGGGGTGGGGATGATTCCCGGAGCCGTCGTCACCGGGGCGGTCGCCTTGGCGTTCGCCGGGACGGTGTTCATCGCTGTGAAGCCCCGGAGGTGGCGGGCCCACGATGAACTTCGGACAGAGGACCTCAGAAACCCCCACGAGTGACGACCCATCCGCCGTGCGTGACGTGAGACAGAATCGGGATTCTGTTTGGTAGGCACAAGAGACCGAGACAGGTAGTTGTGAAACGCGTGCTGACCCCCTCACCGGAAGCTCCGAAGGAGGTCGTTCAAAATTAGGTATCTCAAAATACCCTATTCTCGGTCGCACAAACCGGACCGTGGATAAGCTTCTCAGTATCCTCGACGAACAACAGGCGGTACGTGAGACACGATCTGATTGTACTAAGGGAGTCCGACAGAAGCCACGTCAGAGGGGAGGGTGAGGATGGCTCTGTTCCGTCGTTATCGCTCTTCGACGACGAGTTTTCTCGCGTCGGCGACGAGCCCGTGAGCCTCGGTCATCGCCTCGATATCGAGCGCGACTGCAGCTCCGACGCCGTCCTCGAGAACGAAGTTCATCTCGACCACGTTCTCGAAGCACTGAACCAGACAGGTGAGTTCCCCGTGGTCCCCCGCGTACGTGTCCTCGTAGATCGGAGCGGACAGCGATTCCATCCGGGACTCGTCGATCGCGGCTTCGATCTCCGAGTCGGAATAGTGCTCTGCCACGTCATCGCGGAGATAGACGATGTCGAAGGAATCCGACTCGTACTTGACGATGCTGCGGAGATTTCCGTCCGTCCGTTGCTCGAAGAACTCCTCGAGGCGGGACACCATCCTCGTTGCCATATCGCTGTGTCGCTCACGAATTAGCATAGTTGTGGTGGCTCACTATCAAACTGATATTTCATCATCTACCTGCTGATTTTCTGCTAGTCAATCGGTAGAGAATATGATAGAGTCAATTGGCGGGCTGGTTCGCTCTCTTTGGCGTCGATAACGGCGTCGTCGTGCTCGATCCACAACAACGGACGGAGAAGCACAAGTGCCAACTACAAGAAAGTCGGGGAGACTAGTTGGTCGTTAGTGATGACGCTGCGTCAGGGTAGAGACGCATCGTAGCGGCTCCATTGGTGTAGTCGATCTCCAATTCGAATCCCTCTGTCTCGTACGCTAGCTCGATGCGATCTACGAGCGCTCTCCGTTCGCCCCCGATAAAAAGAGTATCCAGTGCATCACAGTCAATCACGTCGTAGAGCGGTGGGAGATCGAGGTCCTCCGCTTCCTGGACAGTCTCGACGAGCGAGATGGCGCCTTTCACTGGCCGTGTTTCAGCGGGATCGATTGTAGTCTCGTAACAGTCCAGGTCGGGGAGATACTCGACCGGTGTTCCGTAGTCAGTCATCGGGATCACCCTCCTCAGTTACGAGATCTCGACCGAAGTGGTCGAACGGTTGTGTGTAATAGCTCTTCAGAATCTTCGAATCTTTAACATCGAGCCCTAACGCTTCTAATTCGTCGCTAATGCGGGCAATGTCGTCAGTGTCGACACCGACGGCTTCGATCTGGAGGTTGTCGTCACCGTCGATGACCTCAGCGATCGAGAGAACACCACTCACCTCCCTGGCTTTGTGTGCCAGCGCTTCGCGTTCATGACTGGGCGCACTACAAATGAACACCATGTGTAGCTGCAAGCCAGCCTTGTCATAATCGACGATCGGATGGTAGCCCCGGATGATACCATCAGCTTCCATCTGTTTGATCCGGTTTCGAACGGTGCTGGTTGAAACGCCGATTTTTTCTGCCATTTCACTCATTGTCAGTTGGCGGGCATCTCGTTGTAACAGATAGAGGATGGCCCGATTCGTCTCATCGAGCTCCATTTTGGCTAATACACAGTTGTCCTGGTCAATATTTATAGATTCTGCAGTTGAAAACGGAGAAATTTATAAATATCGCAACTAAATGAGTGAATATATTTCTTTTTGCTTCTTGATTTGTAGAACTTAGATCCGATCTGTTCAATCACATATCCAACACTTCAGGTGAAATATCCATTAGATTAGTGAACCACCTCCAGGTCAAGCCCCGAGGTGCTCGCCTCGTTCATCTGTAGACTACTCGGATTGTGGGTGGCAAGTCGAGATATTCCGGTGGTAATTACGCATGCGTGTTGGAGTACTGTATGTATAGAATCTACTGGTTACGAAGCATATCGGATACCGACCTCACTCTGATACAATTGTGTCGAGTGTAACGATACTCGAAACGATTACCATCTCGATGTCCCAAGCGTTCGCGCCAGTGGGCGTCGGCGTTCTGGTCAACGATACGAACCGGGGTGTGATAACACGTGCAACTGAACGCGGAGCGAATCGACGACCGGGTCGGTGGCCGGTGGGAAACGGTCTACTTCGAACCGGACTTCGGCGAACAGCCGGTGACGATCGCGAACGTGCAGACGTTCGACGAGCGAAACCGGTGAGCCCGCGGCTGCAGAACGTCCACAGCACAGACTTCGAGATAACGATCGACGACGTGGGGGACTTCGCGAGCGAACTAGTCTACCTCGCCACCGAAGAGGGGTACATCCGTGACACGCTCGGCCGGATCGCCGGGGAGGCGGGCACGAAATGGGTAGACCAGTCGTCCCCTGACACGTGGGAGACGTGCGACTTCGACGGCAGGTACGAAGACCCCGTCGCGTTCGCACAGGTGATGACACATCGGGGCCCTCAGCCATGCCACACACGACTCAAGGACGTCGGATCGGGGTCCCTCGACGTGAAGGTGGAGGAGTGAGAGACCCAAGACGAGGTCCACTACGAGGAACTCATCGGCTACGTCGTCTTCGATGCCCACGAGAGCGCCTTCGTCCTCGACAACGGCATGCTCGTCGAGGCCGGGACGAAGGAGATGGACGACGACGACTGGTCCTCGGTCACGCTCTCTTCGAGATGGGGTCAGGACCCGAAAGTCATCAGCCACTGTCAGACGTATCGGGACGGCGACCCGGTCGTCACCCGCCAGAAGGCGCCACCGTACTGGGTGCGAAACTACCCGAGAGACCCGCCCGAGGTTGCTCTTCGACTACAGGGAGTCGGCAGCTACCCCGAACACGGGACCGAAGAAGTCGGGTATCTCGCAGTGGGTAACGCGTTGCAGACCGACGCGGTGATGACCGAGGAGACGATGGACGAACAGTGGACGTGGATCGATTTCAATCGGGCGTTCGGTGAGTCACCCGTCACGCTCGCGAGTATCCAGACGTACAACGGGTCCGACGCGGCGACCGTCCGGTTCGACAAGTGGGGGCCCTACGGTGTCACGGCCAGGATAGACGAACCGTACGGAACCTCGTCACCACTCAGACACTCCAACGAGGAGGCAGTTGGGTGCGTGGCACTCGAGCGGGGAGCCATCACCGACACCGACGGGGCCGACATCGGGTTCGCTGGGACCGGTTCGATCCGGTTACCCGAACAGGGCTCGAACTACATCGAGATAGACACGAGTCATCTCGAGAACCCAGTCGCCTTCGCGCAGGTCCTGACGGACAACGGGGGACAATCTTGTCATACGAGGCTGGACTGGGACGGGGGGCGCTCGAAGGTGAAGGTGGCTATCGAGGAATGGGGAGGGTGGAAGTGCGACGATCATCACACCCGCGAAGTGATCGGCTATGTCGTTCTGGAGGCCGGGACCCACCAGTTGGACGACGGGATGCTCGTCCACGTGGACACGCTGGAGACGGATCGGTCGTGGGCGGAGGCGACCTACCCGGAGGCGGTCGCGGACTCCCCGGTCAGGGAGGACCCGCCGATCATCACCCGCTGTCAGACGAAGCAAGGAGGCGATCCGGTCGTGACCCGACAGAGTCGGACACTCGGCGTCAACGACCACTCCTTCTTCGTCCGCTTGCAGGAGGAGGACGAACGGTACAGCACAGGTGACCAAGAGCCGTTCCACGGGGTCGAGCGAATCGGCTATCTCGTCGCTGGCAGCCCCCTCCGTCTGGACGCTGGTCGGGCGGCAAATCGGGTGGACCACACCCGGACGTCGTCTGCACCGATCTCACCGACGCCGACTATCTCGCACTCCAGCGTGGCGAATTGGATCCCGACGACCTCGACGAGGAGTTCCACACGGTCGACGACAGTCCCTCCACCGACACCGAGACTGAGACTGTCGCCGCTACGGTTCCATATGAGAATATGAATCAAAACAATTGTCATATGATAGCGCACCATACGATTCTAACACGTTCGGGCACCGCCGGGGAATGGTCCGCCGTAGTGTTCCAATTTCCAATTCGAGATTCTCGCGGTAGGAAGACTCAATGTGCCGGTTTAGGATAATTAGGACGTGAGTGGGACGCTGTGGGCGACTCTCCGTCCCCCTGCCTGCAAACGCGAGCACACGAGAATAACAACAACTGCGAATGCGGACCACACAGGTTCGCATCGACTCATGTAGGCCCTTCGCGTTCTATTCCCGTGAATAGACTTCTCTCTTGACTGCCGCGCCCTCGACGGATGTGGTATCCCGCACGCGACATCTCGTGTTCGACTGCGAGTGTCCCGGACGAATAGAATTGTTGCGTTTTCAACTAGTACCAGAACCAGGATTGCGAACTGGGTGAACGATATGGCAACATAGATCTTCGATTTGATTGCTGTACATAGAAAATGTGTTAAACAGTCAAACTTATGTTCCTATACGGAACCACGTTATGTCGTACCATGGCAGATGGAGGCAACGACCAGTTGAGATCGACACTGGCATCGACGGACTCGATAGCAGAGGCGTTACAGAACCCAGGCTCCCGGCGGACGTTCCTCAAGGGACTCGGTGGAGCAGGCATCGCCGGTCTGGCAGGGTGTACCGGCGGTGGCGATGACGAGTCGACGGAGACGAGCGAGCCGGGCGGGGACGGTAGCGACGGCTCGGACGACACCTCGACGGACGACAGCGGGTCGTCCGGGGACAATACGCTGCGGCTGAATGCGGTCCAGCGCTTCGGTACCGTCGATCCCGCCAAGGGGACGGACTACACGCAGGTGATGGCGCTGGTGAACCTCTACGACCCGCTCGTGTTCCCCGACAGCGAGGGGAACCTCCAGCCGCACCTGGCCGCGGATTGGTCGGTTTCCGACGACAACAGGACCTACACGTTCGAACTCCGGGACGGCGCGACGTTCCACAGCGGGAACCCGGTCCGCGCGGAGGACGTGAAGTTCTCCGTCGAACGGTTCTTCGACATCAACCAGGGGTACGCGTCCCTGCTGACGGGCGTTCTCTCAAAGGAGAACGTCACGGTCGTCGACGACAGGACCGTCGAGTTCACGCTCGACCGCGTGCACTCGCCGTTCCTCGCGACGCTGGTGCTGTTGTTCGTCGTCGACAAGAAGGCCGTGTTGGAGCACGCCGGCGACGGGGAGTTCGGTGACCGGGGCGACTACGGGCAGGAGTGGCTCAACAGCAACGACGCGGGCTCGGGCCCCTACGAGTTGGCGAGTTTCGAGCGGCAGTCGTCGATCACCTTCTCGAAGTACGACGACTACTGGATGGGGTGGGAGGGGAACCCCTTCGAGACGGTCGAGGTTCGGATCATCACGAAGGACCCCACAGTTCGGTCCCTGATGAAGACTGGCGAGCTCGATATGACCAGCCAGTACCAGAGCCAGGAGACCTACCAGGCCCTCGAACAGGAGGACGGCGTCCGGGTCAAGTCCATTCCCACGGTGACGGTCTTCTATATGAAGATCAACACCCAGATCGAGCCGACGAACGACCCGGCCGTTCGGGAGGCGCTGGCCTACGGGTTCGACTACGAGACGGCCAGAAACGAGATCGCGCCCGGGTCGATGCAGGCACAGGGGCCGCTTGCACCGTCCTTCGGCGCACACGACGACAGCATCGAACAGCCCACGTACGACCCCGAGCGCGCCAGGCAGGTGCTCGCGGACGCTGGCTACGAGGAGGGGGACATCACCATCCAGAACACCTACGTGAAGGACTTCGGGCTCGAGGAGAAGATGGGCCTGCTCTTCCAGCAGAACATGGCCGAGATCGGGATCGACGTCGAACTCAACCCCCAGACGTGGGGGACGATGACCGAGCTCGCGACGAGCGTCGCGAAGACCCCGCACGTCAACCAGGTGTTCTACGGGCCGGTCTACCCCTCGCCGGACACCGTCTTCTACAACCAGTACCACTCGGAGGCGGCCTCGACTTGGATGAGCATGGAACACCTCGAGAACGACACGGTCGACAGCCTCATCGAAGAGGCTCGCTCCACCGTCGACACGGACCAGCGCAATCAGATCTACGCCGATCTCCAGTCCGAACTCGCCGGGCTCTACCCGGACCTGTTCGTGTTCGTCCAGGCGAAGAAGCACGCGTTCGCCGACGAAGTGCAGGGCTACACGTTCCGTCCGGCGATGAGCTTCGATTACTGGTTCCACGACTACACGCACGGATGAAGTACTGGCAGTATCTCGTTCGGAGGCTCGGCGGCGGTGCTGTGAGCCTCCTCGGGCTGTCAATCATCATCTTCGCGGTCTCCCGGGTGCTGCCCGGTAATCCCGCTCGGATGGCGCTGGGCGCGATGGCCAGCGAGGAGCAGGTCCGGGAGCTATCCCGGGAGATGGGGCTCACGAAACCCCTGTGGGCACAGTACGTCGACTACATGCAGGGGTTGCTCACGGGTGAGTTAGGCCGGAGTCTCGAAACCAAGCGAGCGGTGTCGACGGACATCCTCCAGTACCTGCCGGCGACGCTGGAACTGATCACCGTCGCGATGCTGTTCACCATCGTTTTCGGCATCCCGCTGGGCGTCATCGCCGCCCAGAACAAGGACGGCACTGTGGACAACATCACCCGGATGATCGCGTTCGTCAGCGTCTCCGTTCCGGGATTCTTCATCGGGGTGATGTTCCAGCTGATCTTCGGGTACCTGCTGGAGTGGCTCCCGATCACCGGCCGGATCGCGAGTCGATTCACGGTCCAACGCGAGACCGGGTTCCTGCTGGTGGACACCCTGCTCGCCGGGAACCTCGCGGCCCACGGGAACGTGTGGATCCACCTGCTGTTGCCCGGGCTCGCGCTGTCGATGGCCGGGATGGGCCAGGTGATGCGCATCACTCGGTCCTCGATGATCGACGTCCAGGATCAGGACTACGTCGAGGCCGAGCGCGGGTTCGGCCTCCCCAGTTGGCTCGTGACGTACAAGTACACGCTCAAGAACGCGTTCATCCCGACGCTGACCATCCTCGGGTTGTTGTACGCCTCGCTGCTGGGAAACGCCTTCCTCATCGAGGTGGTGTTCTCCTGGCCGGGGCTGGCCCTGTACGGGGTGACGGCCGTGATGAACAACGACTTCAACGCGGTCGTCGGCGTCACGATGACGATCGGGGTCGCGTTCGTCTCGATCAACTTCCTGATCGACGTGCTGCTCGGACGGGTCGACCCCCGCATCCGGCTGCAGGTCGAGGAGGCGACCTGATATGAGCACCGAAACTGCGGATACCGGAGCCGAGGCCACCTCCGGGTCGGTGCTCGATGCCGTCGTCTCCGAACAGCGCCGCGAGCTGTGGGCTCGCGCCTGGAAGCGGTTCATCAGCCGCCCGATGAGCGTCGTCGGCCTCGCGATCATCATCGTCGTCGTCGCCTCGGCTATCCTGGCGCCGTACATCGCGCCGTATCCCCAGCACGCGGGGAAGTTCACCGACTTCGCCAACGCGTTGCAGGGACCGAGCGTCGCACACCCGCTGGGGACCGACCACATCGGTCGGGACATCCTCTCGCGGATCCTCTTCGGGTACCGCCTCTCGCTGATGATGGTCGCCGTCGTGCTGGGCTTCGGCGTTCCCGTCGGCGTCGTTCTGGGGCTGGTAGCCGGCTACTACGGCGGGTGGGTAGAGACGATCATCATGCGGATGACCGACACCGCGCTCGCGCTCCCGCCGCTCGTGATGGCGTTGGCCATCACCTCGGCGCTCCAGCCGACGCTGTGGAACGCGATGCTGGCTATCGCAGCGCTGTGGTGGACCTGGCACACCAGACTCGTCCAGAGTATCGTCTCCAGCGAGCGCAACGAGGAGTACGTCCAGGCCGCCGAGTTGTCCGGGGCGGGACCCGTCCACATCATGTTCCGGGAGATCCTCCCGAACACCCTGTCGCCGATCCTGGTGAAGGTGACCCTGGACGCCGGGTTCGTCATCCTCATCGGCGCCGGGCTGTCGTTCATCGGCGTCGGCGTCCAGCCGCCGCGTCCCGGCCTCGGGACGATGGTGAGTCAGGGGACCGGCTACCTGCCGGATTCCTGGTGGTTCGCCGTCTTCCCCGGCCTGGCCATCTTCGTGTTGGTGATGGGCTTCAACATGCTCGGTGACGGGCTCCGCGACGTCTTCGACGTGGAGGTGAACCGATGAGCCTCCGGGAGCCGGTCGCTGACGATCCGCTCCTCACGGTCGACGACCTCCACGTCGGCTTCGAGTCGTTCGACGGCTTCGCGGACGTCGTCGACGGGGTGAGCCTCTCCGTCGGGAGAGGCGAAGTCGTCACCGTCGCCGGCGAGACGGGCTGCGGGAAGTCCGTGACGATGAAAGCCATCCTGCGACTGCTCAGTGAACCGCCGGCCCGTATCGAGGGCGACATCGTCTTCGACGGGACGCACCTGCGGGACCTCCCACGCAAGGAGTTCAACCGCCTGAAGGGCCGTCGGATGAGCCTGGTCTTTCAGGACCCGATGTCGAGTCTCAACCCGACGTTCACCGTCGGGGAACAGCTCGTCGACACCGCTCAGTTCGGCGGTCGCAGCGACACGGGGGTGCTGGAGTACGCACGCCGGCGCTACCTCGGTTCCGAACGAGCCGAGGCCCGCGAGCGCGCGCTGGAGATGCTCCACGAGGTGCAGATGCCCGACCCCGAGAGCGTGATGGACTCCTACCCGACGCAGCTCTCGGGCGGGATGCGCCAGCGCGTGCTCATCGCGCAGGCGCTGCTGAACGACCCGGATCTCCTCATCGCCGACGAGATCGGCACCGCACTGGACGTCACAATCCACGACCAGATCCTGGATCTGCTCCACGACCTCATCGACGACCACGACCTCAGCGTGTTGATGATCACACACAACCTGGGCGTCGCCAGGCAGGTCAGCGACCGCATCTACGTGATGTACGGCGGGCGCATCGTCGAAACGGCTCCGACGCGGCGGCTGTTCGACGACCCGAAGCATCCCTACACGCAGGGCCTGGTGGCCTCGATCCCTCGGTTGACGGGCGACGCGATGGCCGAGGGCATCGACGGGTCGGTCCCGGAGTACCTGGATCCGCCGACGGGGTGTCGGTTCCACCCACGCTGTCCGTACGCGCACGACGCGTGCCGGAGCGAGCGCCCGGAGATGCTCCCGCTGGACCGCCAAACCGGCGTCGAGTGCGTGCTCTACGACGACATGCAGACGTCACCGTACGAGCAGCCGACGCTGGAAGACACCCGCTCACGAATGGGCACGATCAGTGACAGGGGGTCCGACGAGCCACCCGAGGCCGTGGAATCGAGCGTGATGAACGACGGCACCGATCCGACCGTCTCCGACGGGGCTGGAGGGACCTGAGATGGCAGAGACGCTACTCGAAGTCGACGACCTGGAGAAGTACTTCCCCGTCAAAGGCGGGGTCCTCAAACGGACGATCGGCCACGTGAAGGCCGTCGACGGGGTCTCCTTCGAGATCGAACGCGGCGAGACGATGGCACTCATCGGCGAGTCCGGCAGCGGCAAATCCACCGTGGCCAAGACGATCATCGGGATTCACGAAGCGACCGGCGGGAGCGTCCACTTCGACGGTGAGGACATCACCGACCCGTCGTCCGACCAGCTCGACCGGATGCGGAGCAAGATGCAGATGGTCTTCCAGGACCCGACCTCCAGTCTGAATCCCAGACGCACGGTCGGGAAGTCGATGGAAGTCCCGATGAAGGCCCGTGGGGTGCCCGCCGCGGAACGGGAGGAACGGATCAGCGGGCTCCTCGACCTGGTCGAACTCAACGACGAGTACCTCTACAAGTACCCCCACGAACTCTCCGGGGGGCAGAAACAGCGGATCAACATCGCCCGTGCCATCTCCATCGAGCCGGACCTGCTGTTGCTCGATGAACCGACCAGCGCGCTGGACGTCTCAGTCCAAGCGAAGATCATCGGGCTGCTCGAGGACCTCCAGCGCGAACTGGACCTGACCTACCTGTTCATCACCCACGACCTCTCGCTCGTGCGCAACTTCGCCGACGAGACGGCGGTGATGTACCTCGGACAGATCCAGGAGAAAGGCGACACCGAGGAGGTGTTCCACCACCCGAGACACCCGTACTCTCGGGCGCTCCTGTCGGCGATCCCGGTGACGTCCGAAGAGGAAGAGGCCTACAAACCCCGACGCGAGCCCC
Source organism: Halobaculum sp. EA56 (assembly GCF_051195075.1). Lineage (NCBI taxonomy): Archaea > Methanobacteriati > Methanobacteriota > Halobacteria > Halobacteriales > Haloferacaceae > Halobaculum > Halobaculum sp. EA56. The sequence continues at coordinate 11,269 of NZ_JBNTJX010000005.1, read as the reverse complement.
TTGAGGGTGAGATCCCGAGTCCGCGGGATATCCCCTCCGGGTGCCGGTTCCGGACCAGGTGTCCCTACGCGACCGACGCCTGTGCCGAAACGGAACCGAGCTTCGTCGAGTCGGACGGCGGACCGCTCGTTCGCTGTCACATCTACGACGACGCGTATCGGGGGGAGTTCGACGAGGTACCCGACGTGACCGCCGTCGCCGACGGCGGCAGTCGAGGCGATGAGAACCCGCGAGAACGGACAGCCGAGAGGAAGCGGGCCGAGCGAACGGAGCGTGCCCGCGGACCGACCCACGACGATACGGAGCCACCCGAACAATGACAGAACAGATCACGACAGACAACCTCGACGACTTCGCCACCGGTGCGACCGTCCTCGGGACGGGCGGCGGCGGCGACCCGTACGTCGGGAAGCTGATGGCCGAACAGGCGATCGAGAACCACGGCCCGGTCGAGTTGCTCGACCCGAGCGACGTCCCCGCGGACGCTCTGGTCGTGCCGAGCGCCATGCTCGGCGCGCCGACCGTGATGGTCGAGAAGATGCCCCGCGGTACGGAGTCGCTGGCCGCGTTCGAATCGCTCGAACGGGGCATCGGACAGGAGGCCTTCGCCACGATGAGCATCGAGGCGGGCGGCCTCAACAGTACGGTCCCCATCGCTGTGGCCGCCCAGCTGGACCTGCCGCTGGTCGACGCCGACGGCATGGGCCGGGCGTTCCCCGAGGTGCAGATGGTGACGCTCACGATGGGCGGGATCTCGGCCACGCCGATGAGCATCGCCGACGAGAAGGGCAACTCGGTCTACCTCGAGACGGTCAGCAACGACTGGGCCGAGCAGTTCGCACGGACCACCAGCATCGAGATGGGCGGGTCGTGTATGATCGCGACCTACGCGCACACGGGCGAGCAACTGCGCGAGCACGCCATCCTGCGGTCGATGTCGCTTGCGCGCGACATCGGAGAGACGATCCGGACCGCGAACGACCGCTCCGTCGACCCGGTCGACGAGTTGCTGGCGTTGACGGACGGGTACGCGCTGTTCCGGGGCAAGGTTACCGACGTCGAGCGTCGGACCGAAGGCGGGTTCGCCGTCGGTGAAGCGACCGTCGAAGGGCTCGACGGCTACGACGGTCGGGAGCTGACCCTGGAATTCCAGAACGAACACCTGGTCGCCCGCGACTCCGAAGCGGGCGTCGTCGCCAGCGTCCCCGACCTGATCACGGTCCTGGACGCCGAGACGGCCGACCCTATCACCACCGAGGGCCTGACCTACGGGCAGCGTGTCCAGGTGGTCGGCATGCCCTGCTCGGAGAAGTGGCGTACAGACGCGGGCCTGGAACTCGTCGGCCCGCAGTACTTCGAGTACGACATCGAGTACACACCGATCGAACAACTCCACAAATGACAGCTTACAGACTCGGTATCGACGTCGGCGGCACCAACACGGACGCCGTCGTCCTCGACGACGAAGACGAACCGATCGCGAAGACCAAGACTCCCACGACCGAGGACATCTCCTCGGGGATCGTCAACGCGCTCGATGACGTCCTCAGCGAGAGCGACGTCGGCGCCGACGACCTGGACTCGGTGATGCTCGGGACGACGCACGCGACCAACGCCATCGCGGAACGGCGGGGGCTCAACGAGGTCGGAGTGCTCCGTCTCGGCGCGCCCGCCACCGAGAGTATTCGGCCCCTCCTGGAGTGGCCGGACGACCTGGCCGACGCCATCGGCGACAACGTCGCGATCCTCGACGGCGGCCACGAGTTCGACGGCAGAGAGCTCAACGACCTCGACGAGGGGCAAGTCCGTGAGCAGATCCGCGAGTTCAGCGACGTCGACGCCTTCGCGGTCACGAGCGTGTTCTCCCCGGTTCGAGACGACCACGAGGAGCGCGTCGCCGAGCTGATCCGTGAGGAGATCTCCGAGGACGTTCCCATCTCGTTGTCCAGCCAGATCGGGAGTGTCGGCCTGCTGGAGCGGGAGAACGCGACGACGATGAACGCCGCGTTGACCAGCGTGGCCGCGGAGGCCGCACAGGCGTTCCTCGATGCGATGGAGGAGCGGGACGTCGACGCCGACCTGTTCTTCGGGCAAAACGACGGGACCCTCATGTCCGTCGAGTACGCCCTGGAGTATCCCATCTTCACAGTCGCGTCCGGCCCGTCGAACTCGGTCCGGGGCGCCGCCTACCTCTCCGGGATCGAAGACGGCATCATCGTCGATGTCGGCGGGACGACCACCGACGTGGGGGCGGTCACCGACGGCTTCCCGCGCGAGTCCAGCGTCGCCGTCGAGATCGGTGACGTGAAGACGAACTTCCGGATGCCGGATCTCATCAGCATCGGTATCGGCGGCGGGTCACACGTCGCCCACGACGACGACGGCGTCACGGTCGGTCCGTCGAGCGTCGGGTACCGGCTCACCGAGGACGCGCTCTCGTTCGGCGGCGCCACGCTGACAGCGACGGATCTCGAGGTTTCCGCGGGGACGATCGACATCGGCACCCACACGCCCGACGTCGACCCGGAGACGGTCAAACAGGCGCGGGCGTACGTCCGCTCGGAGGTCGAACGCGCGGTCGACCGGATGAAGACCAGTCCGGAGCCGGTACCGGTCGTCGTCGTCGGCGGCGGGAGCATCCTCGTCCCGTCCGACCTCGAGGGAGCGAGCGAGGTGTACAAGCCGTCGCACTACGAGGTAGCCAACGCCGTCGGCGTGGCGATCGCACAGGTCTCCGGCGAGGTCGACCGGATCTACAGCCTCGACGACCAGAGCCGGGACGAGGCACTCGACGACGCCAAGAGCGAAGCCGTCTCCAAGGCGGTCAAGGCAGGTGCCGACGAGGGAACGGTCGACATCGTCGATATCGAGGAGGTACCGCTGTCGTACTTGCCCGGCAACGCAGTGCGCATGAAAGTCAAGGCCGCCGGGGAACTCGATCACTGATGCGGGTCGGAACCGACGAACTCGCGGACATCGCGCTCGGGGCGACCGTCCTCGGGACGGGTGGGGGTGGCGATCCCCACGTCGGGCGCTTGGTGGCCGAGCAGGCGATCGAGGACTGTGGCCCGGTCGAGATGGTTCACCCCGGCGAGGTGGACGACGACGAACTCGTCCTCGTTTCCGCCCAGATGGGTGCTCCCACTGTCGCAGTGGAGAAGCTGCCCGGCGGGCACGAGCCGGTCACCTCCGTCGAGCGGGTCGAGAAGGAACTCGGTCGGACGGCCGATTACGCGATGCCGATGGAGTGTGGCGGCATCAACTCCACGTTCCCCTTCGCCGTGGCGGCGCGGAAGGGCATCCCGCTGGTGGACGCCGACGGCATGGGGCGAGCCTTTCCCGAACTCCAGCACGAGACGTTCAACGTCTACGGCGTCGACGGGACACCGGCGGCTGTCGGAGACGAACACGGCAACACCACCCTCCTCGAGACCGATACGAACGAGCGGCTCGAATGGCTCGCTCGGGGGATCACCATCCGAATGGGTGGCGTCGCGTACGTGACCGACTACCCGATGTCCGGCCGGGAAGTGAACGACACGGCCATCCACGGGACGATGTCGCTCGCGATGGACATCGGCCGGGCGATCCGAACCGCCGACTCCGATCCCGTCGCGGCGATACGGTCGGCGACGGCGAACTCCATCTACGGAGACGCTCGGACGCTCTTCGAGGGGAAGATCGTCGACGTGCGCCGCCGGACCGAGGGCGGGTTCGTCGTCGGGACAGTCGAGATCGACGGACTCGGTCCCGACGACGGGACCGAGATGACGATCGAGTTCCAGAACGAGAACCTCGGAGCCCGTGTTCGAGCGGCCGGCAGCGACGACCCCGGGGAGTGGGTCGCGACCGTCCCGGATCTCATCACCGTCCTCGACCGCGAGACGGGCGACCCGGTCAGGACCGAAGCCCTGCGATACGGAGCGCGGGTTCAGGTACTGGGGATTCCGACGCCGGAGATCATGCGCACGGACGCGGCCCTCGACGTCTGGGGCCCCGAGACGTTCGGCCTGGATACGCAGTTCGTTCCACTTGCACGATGAATTTCGACGCACCACCGCTGGAGACGGTAACGATCGACGATCTGGAAGCGCTCGGCGTGGGCGCCGGGATACTCGGAACGGGCGGGGGCGGGCACCCACGCGTGGGGAAGCTCCGTCTCCGGACGATCTTCGAGGACCCGACGTATCCCGACGCGGTCGAGGTGATCCGTCCCGAGGACCTGTCCGCGGATGCAACCGTCGCCAGCGTCGGCGGGATGGGTGCTCCGACCATCGGCGTCGAGAAGTTCCCGAACGGCCGGGAAGAGATCCGGTCGCTGGATGCGATAGAGACCGCAAGCGGGCGAACTGTCGATGCGCTCATCCCGGGCGAGATCGGCGGGGTCAACAGCATCGTGCCGCTGTGTGTCGGGGCGATGACCGGATTGCCCGTCCTGGATGCCGACGGGATGGGCCGCGCCTTCCCCGAGTTACAGATGGATACGTTCTTCATCTACGGCCATCCCGTCAACTACGCCGCGATCAGCGACGAGCGGGGCAACACGATCACGTACCAGGACGTCGACAGCGCCGAACGCCTGGAATCGTTCGCCCGTGCAGCGACCGTCGACATGGGCGGCCGAGCGGGCTACGCGTTCCCCTTGATGGACGGCTCCTTCGTCGCTGACTACAGCATCCTGGACACGCTGTCGCTGGCGCACGAGCTCGGGACGGCGGTGCTTGCCGCTCAGACCGATGGCCGCGATCCCATCGAAACCGCGTGCGAGGTGGTCGGGGGGACACAGCTGTTCACCGGGAAGGTGACAGACGTGTACCGCCGGAACGAGGCCGGGTTCGCGAACGGAGAGGTCACGCTGGCGGAACTTGACGGGACAGAGGACATCACGATCGAGTTCCAAAACGAGTTCCTCGTTGCCCGCAACGACGAGGGGGACGTGCTGGCATCGGTCCCCGACCTCATCTGTCTCGTCGACAAGGATACCGGCCTCCCGATCACGACTGATGCACTCCGGTACGGACAGCGGGTGACAGTACTGGGCGTGCCGGCACCGGCGTTACTCCGGACCGATGACGCACTCGACGTCATCGGCCCGGAGGCGTTCGGCTACGACCTCACGTACGAACCGCTGCGGGTGGAGTGATGCGGGTCACTGTCCGAATCGGTGGAAACGATGCAGCCAAGGTTCCGGAACCATGGGATCCGACAATATGAGCGGGACGACCACAACGGACACCGACACTGATCAACCCGCGGCCGACACCCCGGAGGCCATCCTCCGTGCACATCTCGATGACCACGACTACCAGATATTCGAGGCACTGAACGAGGACGGCAGGATGTCCGACACGGAGTTGGCAGACCGGGTCGGCCTCTCCCGAACGGCGGTCCGACGACGACGGGAGAACCTGACCGACTCCGGTATCCTAGAGATATTGGCGGTTATCGTCCTCCAGGAGGCAGATCTCGCATACGCTGATGTTCGTGTATCGGTGGACCAAAGTGTCGACCGGACCGAGCGGGACGAGCTCATCGAGCGCCTGATAGACGCCGAGCTGGTATACTCGGTCGACTCCTGCCTGGGAGATTATGACCTGTTCGTTCGCACCTGGCATAGCACGCTCAACGACGTGAAATCGTATGTGTGGGACCTACTCGACGACGATCCGGCTGTCGATGCGTACGACATTACCCCCGTCGTGAAAACCTGGAAGGCTTGGAATCGGAAACTGGACCGGCCGACTGAGGACTGAGAAGATCACTCGGCTTCCTCGGGAGCTATCGCTATCCTATCGCGCCAATACATCGGTAGTCAGGCACGAGACCCCCCTACCCGGATGGAAGACCTGTTAGAGATTCCAACGCTCGATACAGTTTAGCTAGACGACAACGAGGCTCAATCGCCTCGGATGGCCCCTCCTTGTCGAGTTCTGGGCCCGATGTACCGGTCACACAGGTCAACGAGGACGGGACGACGCTCAACGCCGAGTGGGTCGACCTCGAAGATACGACGACTGCGGATATCGGTTTGACGGGTTGGACCGTCGCGGAAGAAGCCGGACACAAGAATCAAGTCACCGATATCTACATACTCACAGCCGGCGGGACTGGGAGACTCCATACCGGCGACGGAACCGATTCGAATTCGAATGGCGATATCTGCTTCGTCAACCGTCCACGTCGCATCATTGGTACGACAGTTCACCGTCTCTCCAGAGATGGCTCAGGTAGCCGATAACAAACGCAGCGCCCCACATAGTCCCGATCTCTGGACTTGATGACATGTGAGTCGTCCAGAGGAGACACGTGATATACGCTCCAAATACGGTCCCGAACAGGATCCCCACGCGTGCCGTATGCACGATTCCCCGATGAGGTGGACGGAGCTTCGGAATACTCTCTCTCGTCGTATACCACGTGCTTACGGCTGCGACACCCGAAACAACACCTAGCGCGTACGTGTCACTCACATTCGTCTGTGTAAATCCGTCCTGTAGTACCCCAGTCGCCAGGACAGACGCCCATAGAACCGAGCCTCCGACCAGAACAGGCAGCCAGCGGTGGGCCAAATTGTATGCGTGCGACGAGGGATGATCGACGTCCGGCGCGATCCCACCCACCAGCGTCGCTGGAAGAGCAGTGAGCGCATACGAGACGGCGAGTGGCCATGCGACGACTGTCGCCAGGACGTACGCACCGGCCGGGAGAACCACGATACAGTGGACGGCACCGGCAACACGAAGATGCGTTCCAATGGATGGCATTGGTCGGTGTTCTGAGGTTACTCGAGCGAGATTTCGAGATGGACGTCGTCCTCGTCAGATTCAGTCTCAGTGGACGAAACCGAGGACGACCCACCGTCACCGTGATCGTCCCGATCCTCCCCGGTGGACTCGCCGAGTTGCGCGCGGAGGTCCTGGACAAGTTGGCGGGCCTCACTACTCACTACCGCACCGGAGAGGTCACGTGCGATGCTCCGGAGTCGCGCCCGCTTACGGCGCCAGATAATCCCAGTCGCAAGCCCCGTCAAGAGGACGCCGGCCACGGCGCCCCCGATAGCGTAGACTGCGTCGGGAACAGTGCCAGTTGAGACGATCCCCACCTCACTGTCGGACACAGCAGGCGCTACCGTCCGTTGTTGAGTGACGATCTCGTTGTTGTTCTGGTACTGGACCGTAGTTTCGACGATCGCGAGGGGCTCCCCCTCCGGAACCAGCTTCTTCGGGTACACTCGGAGTTCGATGGTCGCCGACTCGCCGGTTCCCAGTCGGTCGATCTCGAACCTCATCGCTCGGTCCTCGACCCGTGAGATGACCTGTCGGCCGTCGGTGGTGCTTTGGGAGGTTTCGACGCTACTCGTACTGATGAAGGCCCCCTCGGTGGCCGAGATGTCGATAGTACTCCGATTGAGTGCTCGCTTCGACGGAGAGAGCGTGATACGGACCACAAACACGTGATCTGCACTCGTGGTTGTTCCGTTGTATTCTGAGTCGATGGTGATGGGGGCCTCGGAATCAGCAGTGACTGCCATCCCCGATCCGACGCCGAGTGCCAGGATGACGGTGATACCGATGACTCCAACGAGCACTCCGAGGAGGAGTGCTCGACGCCGCGTCAAGGTTGGCCGTCTGTCTCTACTCATGAGTCTGAGTCGGTGGTGGTGTCAGTGCTATCCGGCTGTGGTTCCAGCCCCAGCAGTTCGTGATACGCCACGGATTCACGCAGGTCCACATCGAGCCCCACAAGGTCGGAGACGCCATCCCGAATCGCATCCGCACCGACGGGATGGAGGAAATTCTCGAAGTGGATGTCGCCGTACTCGACCAGGATGGTGAGTTCATCCGTCGACTGATGCGTGATCCGTTTGGGAGCCAGGCTGAACTCGGAGTTCGCCGTCGCAGTCACGGAATCGCTTGCAGCGGCGTTGGCCCAAAGCGGGTCCATGGCGTCGTCGCTCGCAAACACGATGGGCCGTCCGCGGGCGGGCGACCGAGCCCCCGATTCCGTCATCAACTTATCGTCGAGCGGAGCACTCCCTTCCTCCGCCCGAAGCGCCGTGTTGAGGTTGGCAGCGGCCCGGTCCTGGTCGATCACGCCTTCCCGGACTAACTTCGCGAGTCCGGGCGACCCCTCGAACATCGACGGGTCCAGCTGCTCCGGGTCGACAACCGGGAACGTAACCGAGCGGCCCATACTCGGATTGAGCAACTCCGAGCGGAGGCGCTCACTCCGGGAGCGGGCCTTCCGGAGCTTCGTCTCCGTCGACTCAATGCGCGTCTGGACCGACTGGAAGTCGCCGTGGAATGTCTCGAGGACCTCCCGAAGGGATTCACGAGCGGTCACGAGTCGCTCCTGAGTCGACTCGAGCGCCTCCACGATCCGCCTGTGTTCGGCGTTGAGCCGGTCCAGCCGCTCGAGCGTCTGCTCCGTGTTCGCGATCTTCTGTTTCAGCGTCGAGCGCTCCCCGTAGTCGACGATCGGCGTCGTCGCGTCCAGCTTCGATCGGAGCGTGGACAGTCGGTCCTTGAGGAAAGGACGGACGATCTCCGAGTACAGGACTCTCACTGGTGCGGTCTGGTCGAAGGCCCCGTTGAACTGTTCCAGGGCGTCAATGTGGGAGTCCACGAAGTCACGGACTGCTTCGGGGAAGGCGTGATCCTCCCGCGTCTCGGCTAAGGTGTCGACGATGGCCGAGAGCGTGACGGCCGCGATCAGCTCGTTCGCCGGGACAGCATCGTGGAACTTGTCGGTGAGCTGGATCTGAACCGTCTCGACGCGGTCCTCGATCAGTTCCTCGGATACCTGTCCGGGGGTAATGCTGTTGGCGGTCTTGAGCGCGAGTTCATGCGCCTGGCGTGGCGGGGTGCGGTTCCCGCCGTCAGCCTCGACAGGCTCACCCTCTTCGGTATCCAACTGTGCCGTCGCCACCTCGGACTCATCGAGATTCAGGTCGATGTTGGCTAGCGACTGGAGGCGCTGGATCTGCTGAGCCGCGTCCCGGTAGTTGTCACGCGTGGACGTGAGCTGCTCCAGCGTCGTCTCGCGGGACTCGATCCGACGCCGCTCCTCGAACAGCTCGTTGATGACGTCCGTCGGGGCCTCGAAGGTCACAGCACGGGCCTCGAAGAAGGTGCTGTTCAGGTCGTCCGCCGCGTTCTCGACGTCATCCTGCTCGAGGTCTTGTCGCATCCAGCGGTAGGCGATCGCCGCTGCAGTCCGATTGACGCCCCGCCGGTAGGCCTCGACGTCACCGTCGTGGTTTTGGACGTACCTGACGAGGTAGACACCGTCGAACGGGTTCTCCTCGATGGTGTAGGAGTCGCGCCGGATGGTTGCACCCTCCTGTGCCGACACGAGCGGAATCTCGAGGGGATACGAGGCGTCCCCCTGTCCGGCCATCGCCCGGAGTTCGGACAGCAGCGCGGCGGTGTTTGACAGGTATCGCGGCTTGACATCCGGGACCGGCCCGTTGCTGACGGTGTTATCGACGGTGGCCACACTCACGATCCCCCACAGGTGGAAGTTCACCGAACTTAGCGCACCGTCGGCGCTGAGCTCGTCAGTGATGGTGTCGACCATCGCCGAGATCATCGGAATCCCTCCACTGCCGGTTCCCCCTCCGGCACCCGCCGTGAGGATGACGTTCGCCGCGTCGGGGCCCTTGATACTCTGGTCCTGAAGGAACTCCTTCATGAACCGAGTGATCCGGGTCTCGATGAACCCCTCGAGCCGGCTGATGTTCTCGACGGTGTCCAGGTAGTATCGTGCGACCTCTCGCCAGCGCTTGGCACCCATGATGTCCCGGATCTCCCGTCCGGCACTCACGTACGCTCGTGCCTCGCGGTCTCGTTCGATGTGTTCGGTACCCGGCTTTTCGAGACGGAAGGTTCTGATCCCGTCCGCGTCGTGTTCGGGAAACTCGCTTCGGCTGTTGATCCAGATGACGAGGAGCTGGTCCGCCACGCCCTCCTTTTTCGCCTTGTGGTAGATCTCTCGGGCATCGCGGATGCCGCTGTCTCCGATCGCGATTACGATAGTCGGCGTGGTGTCGAGTCGGGACTTGTGAGTGGTCGTGCTCATGGGATGGTGGTGGGTATCGCTGCTTCGGTCGGGTTGCTCGGTCCGGATTCCTCAGCGGAGTCTTCCCCGTGCTGGGTGCGTTGCATGACCTGGCTTCCTCACGCTACCCTTGCCGCGAGTTCCGTGAGGTGGTTTCCCTCAAGAGAGAGTTGAGCAAATATTCAAACTGACCAGTAATACTGTGCAGTCATACTGTCTATAATAACTGAACACACAGCCAGACCCGTATTTGAGCTGCAATTAAGAACCCTGTTCACTTCTCTTGGGCAGTATTACTGAACAACGTGTGTAGGAAGTGTAACTGAGAGAACACACTGAAGAGCCCGTTTGAACAAATACTGTCGCCCAGAATTGTGGCTAATAGTATTGCGGGACAATCAGGAGGTGAGGACAAGGTAGGCTACCCTGGCAATCAGACAACAGAAGGATGACGGACCACCAGCCAGAACTGGAAGACACCCTTACTGAATCGGGCCTCGAGCACATCGTTCGCGCAGTCAGGTGGTGTCTGGTTAATCGACAGTCGTTGACCCAGACGCTCACCGCCCTTCGTGAACAGCAGCTGCGGGGCGAGCACGTGCAGTCAGAACTATCAGAGGTCTATGGGAACTGTCCTCCCCTGGTAACGGTCGCGTTTGTGACCGACCAGCATGACATCAGAACGGTGATAGATGCGGCTGTGGGGGCAGATCTTCTCACAGAGAAAGCTGGAGAACGATTTCTGACGTGGTGGGCAGAGATGAAGTGGATCGCCGACGGGCTCGAGGCGTTCCTCGATGAACGTGCCCATCGGCCGAATAAGCCTTGGACAGAAACGCAGATCGAATTCCGACGGTCAGATGGACGACTCGTCGCCACCCATTCGGTGAATTATGGGGTCGACTCGGTACATGAAACGCAGGCGCCTGTCGAAGATCTGTTCGATGAGTGCGTCTGGCGGTTGGATACGATCACTGACCGAATCCAGCAAGAGGTGAAAGAGGGCGATCAGGAGATCTCTCAACGACTTCTGGAGGAGATTCACTCGCATGCGGAGACGATCGCAGAGATAGCTGAGACGCTCGAGGACTGGCCAACCTCCAGTGAATCGACTGAGTCTGTATCCCAGTCTGATAACAATAGTACGGAGGATTTTGAGGAGTTGTTGGACTCTGTCGAAACCAACGATGACCGAGAGTTAGCGGACCAG